>JANMLQ010000302.1:0-10352 GCA_031372635.1 Akkermansiaceae bacterium
TTCGAGATCGAGTTTGGTTTCGTCGATGGCGCGGCGTTGGTCGGCGGTCTCGGTGTAGTGGAACGAGCGCTCGAACTCCCACATCCACTTGGTGTCCGGCGGGTGGGCGAAGCCGGGTTCGTGCTGGCGCTCGGCCTGCACACGGAGAAGCTGCGCGGCGTAGTCGAGGATGGATTTCTCGGCGGCCTTGCGCGCGTTTTTCCATGCGGTGCCGCCGAGCTTGTTGAGGTCCGGCGTCTTGCCGCCCATGCCGACGTATTTGCCGACGAGGTGGGCTTGTTCGAGCGGCACGCCTAACAGCGCGCCGTCCTTGTATTCGAGCACGAGTTCCTCGCCATCGTCGCCTTGCTGGATGCCACGGAATTTCGCGAGACCGTATTCGTAATGCACGACGAGATCGCCTTCCTCCATTTCATCGACGGTGGCGCGTGCGCGTGCAGCGCGGGCTTTTTCCAGTGTGCTGCGCCGTGATGTGCCGGGCGTGCGGTAGCGGCCGAAGAGTTCGGAGGATGAAAGCACGGCCAGCTTGATGACGGGAAGCGTGAAGCCCGCGATCAGCTCGCCGCGCACCGGCGTGAGACCGAGATCGCGTTCGAGATCCTTGCCGGCGAGTTCCTCGAATCGTTCTTGCTCGCCCTTGTTAGAGAAAACCATCGCGATGTCCCAGCCATCGCGTTTCCAATCGTTGAGCTGGCGGAAGAAGTGCTCGCGCCGTAGTTCCTCCAGCACGAAATCGCCAGCCTCGAAAGTGCCGAGCGGGCTGCCATAACTCGCAAGCGTGAAATCCTCCTCGCTGTTGAACTCCGCCGCGCCTTCGAGAATGCGGACGTCGGGTTTCACAATCTCCGCATCGATGGAAACGATCAGGTCATTCGCCCTGCGGTAGTCGGCGATGGTCGCATCGGTCGCCGGTTCCGCCAGCAACAACTCGGCTTCTAACAACTTGGTGGTGGACGCCTGCGAGTCGAGGTCGAACTCGCGGATCGACTCCAGCTCCGTATCGAAAAACTCCAGCCGCAGCGGCTTGGCGGCCTGCCATGCGAAGAGGTCGATGATGCCGCCGCGCACTGCGAACTGGCCGCGCGAGGTCACGCCGGGAACTCGTTCGTAACCGTGATCGGCGAGTGATTTCGCAAGCGATTCCGGATCAAGTGCGGCTCCGGGTTTCAGCGTCGTCCTGCTAGACCGCAACGCGGCGGGGGAGGGTGCTTTCGCGGAAAACGCGTCGCTGCCACATAACACGGCGCACGTTTCCGAGCGGGCGAGAATTTCTAACACTGAGAACCACTCCGCCGCCGACTCGGGATCGGCGATCGTGCCATCGCCCGTCTCGGCAGGTGGCTCGGGCAGCACCAGCGCGTTGATGCCCCATAACTCCATCTCCGCAGCCAGCCGCTCGCGATGGCGCGGCATCTCGCAAACAAGCCAGACGCGTGGCTTTTTCCGCTCATGAGCCGCTTCGCAAACGAGCGCCGCGATGAACGACTGCGCGGCCTCAGCCACATGATCGAGCACAAGTTCTCCCGCGCCATCGGCCAAGCGGGCCAAGCGTGGGGAGAAATCCGGGTGCGTCACGGCGCGTCGCAGCCAGCCGTGGGCGTAATCGTCCTTGAGGGACACGTCATGAGCATTAGGGCGCACAGATGGCGGTGCAAGCGATTGTTCGATCCGTGCCCCTTGTCGGTGTAGATTGTTTCTCACCCGGACAACTGAGCGGTGTGGTTTTCCTCTGCGGAAACGCGATGATCGCGGACGCACAAGCTGCGAACTTCGGCCCCGAGATGTCCGCGCTCGCCAACTGTTTCAAAGCAAAGTTCGGCGGCGACGACGTGCCATTCTTCTACACTATCCCCGCTTCTTCTAAGGCTCCCAAGATCACCAAACCGCAGTCCATCAAAGGCGCAAGCACCGCGATGGAGATCAACGAATCGTCCGCCGCCAAACCCGGCACCAAGCCCAGCGACAAGGCGGAACTCGCCGCCGCCAGCGCGAGAATCGCCGCGCTGTTAGAAAAGGTCGTCCAGGATTCGTCCGTGGCAAAACCCGCGAAATAATGTGGCCCTCGCATTCTGCCCGGAGCCTGTCATTCCATGTCGATTAAGCCCGAAAACCGAATCCGCCATGGTCAGAACTCTATTCCGAGCTGCGGCTGATCCCCTGCGTGCCCAGGTTTCGTAGTCCAATTTCTGTTCGCGGGATCAACTCAGGGCGAATAGACCACCACCGGCCCCACGCCGCTTCCCTGCACGCGCCGCAGTTTTTCAACAGCCCGCGCCACCAATCCCGCCGCGGCCAGCGCCTCCTCTATCGTATTGAGTCGGGAGAAACTGAAACGCAGGCTACTCTTCGCGCGCGCTTCCGGAATGCCCATCGCAAGCTGTACGTGCGACGGCTTCTGTTTCCCCGTCATGCACGCCGACCCCGCAGAACACGCCACTCCCGCCTCGTCTAACAAAATCAAAAGCCCCGCCGCATCACAGCCATCGAACGAAAGATGGCTGGTATTCGGCAAACGAAACGAAACATCGCCGTTCACCGTCACTCCGCTCGTCAGTTCCAACACCCTGCGCTCGAACGCATCGCGCACAGACGAATCGATCTGACGCATCGCACAAGCCGCCGCAGCGCCCATGCCGACGATGCCCGCCGTGTTTTCCGTGCCACTGCGCCTGCCGCCTTCCTGACCGCCACCACGCAGCAGCGGCTCGAATTTCAAACCGCTTCTCACATAAAGCGCGCCCACACCGGCAGGTCCGTGAAACTTGTGTGCCGAGAGCGATAGCAGATCCACTCCCAGCGCCTTCACATTAACCGGCATCTTCCCCACAGCTTGGATCGCATCGCTATGCACCGGTAAAGCCGCCATCTTCACCACCTCGCGTAAAGGCTGGATCACCCCCGTTTCGTTGTTCACTGCCATCATCGAAACAAACGCCGCGCCTTCCATCGAATCGCCAAACGCATCCAACCGCACCCTGCCACCCGCATCCACCGGCAAGTACCGGATTTCCCGTTTGAAACCCTCCACACAACGCAGCACCGCACTGTGCTCGATCGCGGAAACCACCACCGCGCCCGGTCCGCAAAGCACATCCAGCGAACGCAGCGCAGTGTTCACACTCTCCGTGCCGCCGCCCGTGAAAACAATCTCCTCAGGCTCCGCGCCGATCAACGCCGCCACCTGCCCGCGCGCATTCTCAATCGCCGCGCGCGCCAGCTTCGCCGCCGCATACGAACCCGACGGATTCGCGTGCCCGCCCCCCAGCCACGGCAACATCGCCTCCAGCACCTCCGGCAGCATTGGAGTTGTCGCGTTGGCATCGGCGTAGATCATGAAACGAGCATCCCTCTCACCCCGCCAATGGCAACCCGGAAAAAACACTTCGCTTCTTGATCCCGGAAGAGACCGCAATATGGAGTTCACGGTTCACCGTGCTTCATCACCATTTGCACGCTAAAGCGCGAACTCCTACCACGACTCCAAGCGCCATAACTGAAAGCGCCAGGCAGAAGCGCCCATAAGGAGGGCGGACGTCTCGTCCGCCCTGACGATGGAGAGAGAAAGAAATGAGCTACGCGCTTCCGCTTTCGCCACGCATCGGCAGGTGGACAAGACGTCCACTCTCCTTATTTTTCCCTCTCAATCAAAACCCACCCACGCCCTTGAACTCTGCGCTCACTTGCACGATGCCACGCAGGATCATATCTCCCCACGTCGCGGCGTGGCGCAGCCATTCCAATGCGAATTCGCGGCAGTTGCTCAACGGCGATCCCTCGGCCACGCAGAGCAGGGCCACGAGCACCAGCAGGTTCGCCAGATAGATCACCACCAGCGAGAGGAAGGTGCCGTTTTCCTTCAGGTCCGGTTGGTCGCGCGGGATCATCCACAGCGTCCAGACCATGTGGAAGGTCCACGTCAGACCCATCACCGCATACAGCGCCAGATCCCAGCCCGGTTTGAGATCCACGGAAATTCGTAGCACCGCATAGATCGCCACCGCCACTACCGACCAGAAGGGCACAAAATACGGCGAGAGCGCGATGACGAGGTTCGTCTTGTTCGTCGTGATGTAGCCGCCCTCCGCGCTGACGTGGAAATCCGTGACCTTGCCCCGGAACATCAGCACGAACACCGCATGCGTCAGCTCATGCCCCAGCACATAGAGGTAGAGGAAAAACGTTTTCGCCAAGCCAGAACAGAACCATCCCCCCATCAGCAGCGCGCCGGTGGCGAAGTACCAAAACTCCGCCGTCTGCCAGAAACCCTGATCCACCGTGGCATCGGAAAAACGCGAGAGCAGCGTCCATGTCGTGACCCAGCACAGGGGCAGCAGCACCATCGCCAGCAGCCAGCGCATCAGCCGCGTCATCCACGCCACCGATTCGCCTTCGTGATGCACATCGGTAGCCGCGATTGCAGCCCACACCGATTTCATTTCGCGCCTGTTGCCGCGCCGGTTCGCCTGCTCGTGCGCCCGCCGGTTCGCCGAACTCAGCACTTGCGCGAAGGAAAGCCGCGTGCGCCGTTGATTTCCCAACGGTCGTCTGGCGGGTGGCTTGCTGCGGCGCTTCGACATGACTGGAACCGAGCGCGAAGACTATTTAGGGCTCCTTAACAAATCAAGCAGGAACCCGTGCAGACTTGCGCGTCAAGTTAAGGGCCAAGGAGCGGCGGATCGGAGATCGCCGCACCTTGAACTGCCCGTTTGTCGGATTATTGAGTGATCCGCCATGACTTGACGCGCATGTCGTGCAGGGCTTCGTCTGGCAGCAAACACGGGAAAATGATCGGTTTTACCGCGAGAGATCGCCACTCCCGGCCCTCTTTGCGATTGCCCGGATGGCGATTCGCAGGGCATTTTCCCGGCATGAACGGAATAAGAACACTCGCTCTCGCCATGTTTTGCGGCTCTGCCGTGGCGGATCTATCCGCCGCGCCGCCTGCGGCCTTCGGTGCAGTGCCGCATGAACGCCAAGTGGCTTGGCAGCGGATGGAGTATTACGGATTCGTCCACCTTGGGCTGAACACTTGGACGGACCGCGAGTGGGGCTATGGCGATGAGGATGCGCGTTTGTTCAATCCCACGAAATTCGATGCGCGGTTGATCGTGCGCCACTTCAAGGACGCTGGCATGACGGGCATGATACTGACTGCGAAACATCACGATGGCTTCTGCCTATGGCCGACGCGCACGACCGCGCACAACATCAGCAAGAGCCCGTGGAAAAACGGCAAGGGCGATCTGTTGAGGGACTTCGCCGATGCCTGCCGTGCGGAGAATTTCAAGCTGGGCATCTACGTTTCTCCATGGGACCGCAACCACGCCGAGTATGGCCGCGATGCCTATGTGAAAACCTTCCACGAGCAGATCCGCGAGGTACTCACGGACTACGGGCCGGTCTTTGAAATCTGGTTCGATGGAGCAAACGGTGGCGATGGCTTCTACGGCGGCGCGAAGGAGGAGCGCACGATTCCGCAGGGTTACTATCAGTTTCCACAAGCAGTGGAAATGATCCGCAAACTACAGCCGCAGTGCGTGGTCTGGAGCGCGGGCGATGCGCGATGGGGCGGCTCCGAGCAAGGCCATGTGGCTTATCCGCACTGGCACACGATGGATACAATGAAGCCCGGTGACATCGCGACGGGCGTGCCGCATGGCGATCTGTGGGTGCCTGCGGAAGGCGATGTTTCCATCAGGCCCGGCTGGTTCTGGCACTCGCGCGAGGATGAAAATGTGAAGTCGCCAGAGAAGCTGCTGCAAATCTGGTTCGATAGCGTGGGCCGTGGCGCGAACTTGATCCTCAACGTGCCGCCGGACAACGACGGCGTGATCCGCGAGCCGGATGTGAAAGCCTTGATGGGATTCAGGAAACTGCGCGATGCACTGCTCTCTAACAATCTCGCCGCCGCAGCAAAAACCGAAGGCCCGGCCCGCGATGTTACTTGCGCGACCTCGCGTCTAACGGATTCGGACATCGAGAGCTATTGGGCACCGGATGATAGCACCGCCACTCCTGAGGCGGTGATCCATCTGGGCAAGGAAACGACGCTGGATGTGATTCGTTTGCGCGAGCAGATCCGCCTCGGCCAGAGAGTGGACGCGTTCGAAGTCGATGCGTGGAGCGGCGGTGCATGGAAGGAGATTCACAGCGGTCAAAGCATCGGCAACCAAGTGCTGGTGCGGCTGCCCCAAGCCGCGACCACGGATCGTCTGCGCCTGCGCATCACTGCATCGAAAGGCACTCCCTGCATCGCGGAATTTTCCGTCTTCAAAATGCCAACGCTGCAAGCTGCGGACAAGGTAGAGGGCACGGGGAAAGCTATGGTTTCCAAAGTGGGCTGGCAGATCCTCAGCGCCACCGCCGGAGACGCCAGCCATGCCATCGACGACGATCCGAAGACTTTCTGGCACACGCACATGGAGACGGAACGCAGGCCGCCGCAATCCTTCGATGTGGATATGGGCAGCGAGATCCGGGTTTCCGCACTCACCTATCTGCCGCGCCAGGACGGCGTGGTCCATGGCATGACGGACAAGTTCCGCTTTGAGCTAAGCCGCGATGGCAAGCATTGGAAAAAGGTGGCAGAGGGCGAGTTCCCAAACGTCCGCGCCAATCCTATTGAGCAGACGGTGCCGCTGGAAAAGCCGTTCGCCGCACGCTACCTCCGCTTCATCGGACTGCACGCGGTGGAGAAAAACCACGTCAGCGCCGCCGAGATCGGAGTGATCGCCGCGCCGTGATGGCGGGATTCCGGTGATTTCCCGGAGAAATTCCGTGCCTCGCGCGGGGAAATCCGTGTAAATGCCCGTGGAGCGCGGCTTCGGGCCGCATCCACATCCCAGATCTCTCAAATGTCTTCCGCCGCCACGCAAATCCTCCACAAGGACCGCATCCCCGCCACCGGCGTCCTGGTCATCCCCGGTCGCCTGAATTTCGACCAACTCCTGCATCTGGAGAAACTTTTCGCGGGCCGGAAAATCACTTGGCTCATCGAGGAGGACTCGCATCACGATCCGCTGCTGCGCGGTCACCTCGAAAAATCCGGCTCCGGCGCGATGTTCTCCGCAGCCGATGCCGCGCCCGCCGATGCGGGCCTCCAACTCCAGCCCTACCTCGAAAACGGCGGCGTGCTGATCTACGTGCCCGGTCGCGTCGCCGTCCGAAATGCCAGCACTTGCCAGATTCCCTCGTCACACCTCCAAGCACTCTGCGCATTCGGTCTGCCGCTGCTGGCCATCGCCATCGACTGCCCGCGCGAGTCCGGACTTTCTGTAGAACGCCGCTCCTCACTGCCGGTTTCGGTTTTCTCAGTCGCTCCGCCGATCCCCGCTGCGGAATCCAGCCTGCCCGCCTTCCAACAAGCACTGCTCGATGCCGCCGGAGATGCTTACAGCTCGCGCGCACTCTTCAAAGGCTCGCTCGCGATGGCTCTGTTAGAGGGACTCAAGAAACACGGCACGCGAAACCGCATCATCGATGGCTCGGATGATTCGGAGCTGACCTACGACAAGATCTTGCCCGCAGCCATCGTGTTTTCAAAATTCATCCGCGAGGAAACTGACCAGCCGCGAGTCGCCATCGTGCTGCCTCCCGGGAAAGCCGGACTCATTGCCAATCTCGCCGTGCTCTTCGCAGGCAAGACGCCCGTGAACCTCAACTTCACTGCTGGACCGGAGGCCATTCGCTCCTGCATCCGCCAGTCCGGCGTGGACCGCTTCATCACCGCCGATCCGTTTGTTAGAAAAGTCTCCACCTTCCCGTGGCCGCCAAATAGAGACCTGATCCTCATCGAGCGCGTGCTGCCCACACTCAAAAAGAAGATCGTCACCTGGGCCGTCGTTTCCAGAATCCTGCCCGCCGCAGTGCTCGGCATCTTGTTAGGACTGAACAAACGCAAAGGCGATGACGAAGCCACGCTGCTCTTCACTTCCGGCTCCTCCGGCGAGCCGAAAGGCGTCGTGCTCAGTCATCGCAACGTGCTTGCGAACGTCACGCAGTTCGGCTCCCGGCTCGACCTAACATCCGGCTCCTCCATTCTCGGCTGCCTGCCACTGTTCCACTCCTTCGGCAGCACCGTCACACTGTGGTTTCCTGTCATCGAGGGCGTCAACCTCGTCACCTATCCGAGTCCGCTAGAAACGAAGCGCCTCGCGGAACTCATCGCGCTTCATCAAGTCAACGTCTTCCTCTCCACGCCCACCTTCCTGCGCGGCTACATGAAGCGCATCGACCCCGCGCAGCTTTCCTCGCTCAAGCTCGTCGTCACCGGCGCAGAAAAACTTCCGCAGTCACTCGCGAATGCCTTCGCGGAAAAATTCGGCGTCCGTCCGCAAGAAGGCTACGGTCTAACGGAAACTTCGCCCGCCACCAACGTCAACCTGCCCGATCCCGGTCCGGAAAACAACGCGGTCACCCTGCCTTGTTCGCGCAATGGCTCCGTCGGCCAGATGCTGCCCGGTCTCGCCATCAGCATCACCGATCCCGCCACCGAACAGCCCGTCCCCATCAACCAACAGGGCATCATCTGGTTCAGAGGCCCCAACGTCTTCGGCGGCTACCTGGGCGATCCGAAAAAAACCGCCGATGTCCTCAAAAACGGCTGGTTTCGCACCGGCGACGTCGGCCGCGTGGATGCGGATGGTTTCCTCTACATCGAAGGCCGGATTTCCCGCTTCTCCAAAATCGCCGGTGAAATGGTCCCACACGAAACCGTCGAGGCCGCCATCAACAAAGTGCTCGGACTCGATGGCGAAACCGAGCGCCGCATCGCCGTCGTCGGCGTGCCGGACGAACAGAAAGGCGAAGCCATCCTCCTACTCTCCACCATCGCCGGCACCGCACTCGAACAGGAATGCATCGACCTCCGCTACAAGCTGTTAGACGAAGGCCTCACCTCCCTCTGGTGCCCCAAACAAATCGTCCCCGTCACCGAAATCCCCGTCCTCGCCTCCGGCAAACTCGACATCAAAGGCTGCGAAGCCCTCGCGAAACGGAGTTGAAGCCGACTCTTCCACCGATCACTTTCTACTCCATTTCCATGCCCGACCGCCTCTCCACCACATTCGCAAAGCTCCAAGCAGCAAACCAAAAAGCCTTCGTCGCCTACATCGCTGCTGGTGATCCGGATTTCGACAAGTCCCTCGCCATCATGAAAACCCTCGCCGATCTCGGTGCGGACATCATCGAGCTGGGTCTGCCGTTTTCCGATCCGCTCGCCGATGGCATCGTCAACCAGATGGCTGCCGACCGCGCTCTCAAGTCCGGCATGAACACCCATCGCGTGATCGACCTCATCCGAAGCTTCCGCGCCACGCATCAGACGCCCATCGTGCTCTTCACCTACCTCAATCCCGTTTTCACTTATGGCTTCGAGCAGTTCCATCACGATGCCGCCGCCGCCGGAGCCGATGGCATCTTGCTGCTGGACCTGCCGCCCGATGAAGCCGCGCTCAACACCGATCTCGCCAAAGGCGCGGGCTTGAAACACATCCGCCTCATCGCCCCCACCACGCCACCAGAACGGGTGGAGCTGTTAGCAAAGTCTGCGGAAGGTTTCATCTACGCGCTGTCCCGCACCGGCGTCACCGGTGCCCACGGCGGCCCCTCCGCCAACATCGCGGAGCTCGTTTCCTCCATCAAAGCCCACACCGACGTGCCCGTCTGCGTAGGCTTCGGCATCAGCACCCCCGAGCAAGCCGCCATGGTCGCCGCTGCGGCAGACGGAGTGATCGTCGGCTCCGCGATTGTGAAACAAGTGGAACTCAACGCAGCGGACCCGGTCAAAGCCGTGAGGGATTTCGCCGCGCCACTCATCGCAGCCATCAAAAAGTAGTCCCGGACTTCAGTCCGTTCTTCTCTTCATCTGCCATCCATGAACGGCCAGACATCCAGCGAAGCCCCGTGGTCGTCGGGCCTACGAGCCGCACGCGCCAACATCGTCCCAGGACTCGTCGTTCAAGGCGTGATGCTCGCACTTCTGTTAGCCTACCATTTCCATCCGCAGACCACCGGACTTCTCAATCGTCTCGCCACAGTGAAGGAACATTGGGGCTATGGATACTCCGCTGTTTCCGCAATCATCGCCGGGGCATTGGTCCCTGAACTCCTGCGAGTGCTGTTTTTCCAGAAAGGAAAAATCCACCTCCAGAACGCGGCGAACCTGCTCTTCACCGTCCCGTTCTGGTGCATGATGGGCACGGTGGTCGATAGCTTTTACAGGGCGCAGGCAGTTTGGTTCGGAAACGACCAGACCTTTCCCGTGGTGTTGAAAAAAGTCATCGTCGATCAACTCTTCTACAACCCGCTGTTCGCAGCGCCAGTCACCGCCATCCTCTATGACTGGAAGAACC
>JANMLQ010000001.1:0-13389 GCA_031372635.1 Akkermansiaceae bacterium
CGGCCATTGAGCACGGACCGCCCGGACACCACGGAAAGCCCGTATTCCGTGGATGCCGGGCATTTTCAGTTCGAGACGGAAATCGCCGCATGGACCCGCGACGGCGGGGATTTCACCGAATACTCACTCGGCGAGTTGAACGCGAAATATGGCCTCAACGCCTCCACCGACTTGCAGGTGGTACTGCCCATTTACACCCATGTCCGCGACGGGGACGAGGGTTTCGGAGACATCCAACTCCGGCTAAAACGCAACCTCTGGGGAAACGACGAGGGTTCCACCGCGCTGGCCGTCATGCCTTACTTGAAGCTCCCCACCGCTCATGGCGATCTCGGAAACGACGACTTCGAGGGCGGCCTGATCGTCCCCTTCGGATTCGATGGCCCGGCAGACTGGTCCTGCGCCGTGATGGGCGAGCTGGATCTAGCATCCGATGAAGACAGCGGCGGCTACAACCTGTTCGCTTTGGTATCCACCACCGCCAGCCACGATCTCACGGAATGCACGGCCGCGTTTTTTGAAATCGTCGGCATCTTCTCCCCAGAGACGAGCGACGACCACGAAGCCTACTTCAATTCCGGCATGACTTGGGCCGTGTCCGACACGATCCAACTCGATGGCGGCGTGCGCGTCGGATTAACGAACGCGGCCACGGATTTCTCGCCCTTCCTCGGACTGAGCACGAAATTCTGAATGAAACATCACCTCGGATCAAATCCCAGATTGCCACTCCCATGCACATCCGCCACATCACCCTTGTGATTTCAAAGATCGGCAAGCTCACCCTTCTCACCTGCGCCGCCCTGCTCGTCGCGAGCTGCGGCGGTGGGGAAAAGCCAGCTTCTAGCAAAAAGAAGATCGTCACCAGCTTCACCATCATCGCCGACATGGCGCGCGAAGTCGCTGGCGATGCGGCCGACGTGGAATCCATCACCAAGCCCGGCAGCGAGATCCACGGCTACGACCCCACACCAAAGGACATCATCAAGGCCCAGAGCGCGGACCTCGTCCTCTGGAATGGCATGAACCTGGAGTTATGGTTTGAAAAATTCTTCGAGCGCGTCAAAGACGTGCCCGGCGCGGTGGTCAGCGAGGGCATCGAGCCAATCGGCATCAGCGAAGGCCCCTACACCGGCAAGCCCAACCCACACGCGTGGATGTCGCCCGCAAATGCAGTGATCTACGTGGAAAACATCCGCAAAGCCTTGGTGAAAACGGACCCCGCCAATGAGGCGATCTACAATGCCAACGCCGCCTCCTACACCGCGAAGATCAAGGCGCTCGACGAACCGGTGCGAAAAAAACTCGCCGCCATACCCGAGAACCAGCGTTGGCTCGTCACCAGCGAGGGCGCGTTCTCCTACCTCTGCGCGAACTACAGCCTACGCCAGTTATACCTATGGCCGATCAATGCGGACGCCCAGGGCACACCGCAACAAGTCCGCACCGTGATCGATGGCGTGCGGGCCAACAAGATCCCCGTCGTTTTTTCCGAGAGCACCGTCAGTGACAAACCCGCGCGGCAAGTCGCGCAGGAAACTGGTGCTCGCTACGGCGGCGTACTCCATGTGGACTCGCTCACGGACTCTAACGGCCCCGCGCCCACCTACCTGAAACTGCTCGAAGCCAATGCCGACACCATCGTGAAAGGATTCCTCGAACCGTAATAATGGAAGCGCCCGGAAATTTCCCCCAGCTCAATGTCGAGGGCGTATCGGTGGCCTATCCGAACGGCCACCTCGCCCTGAGCGACGCCTCGTTTCACTTGGAAAGCGGCTCCATCTGCGCACTCGTCGGCGTGAACGGCAGCGGCAAGTCCACGCTCTTCAAGAGCATCATGGGCTTCGTGAATCCCACGGCGGGCACGGTGAAAATCAACGGTCTTCCGGTGCGTGCGATCCTAAAAAAACAACTCGTCGCCTACGTGCCGCAAGCCGAAGAAGTCGATTGGCAGTTTCCTGTGAGTGTGTGGGACGTGGCAATGATGGGCCGCTATGGTGCGATGAATTTCCTGCGCATCCCGCGTGCCACAGACAAGCGCAAGGTGGAGGAAAGTCTGCGCCGCGTCTCGATGTGGGAGTTTAAGGATCGCCAGATCGGAGAACTCAGCGGCGGCCAAAAGAAGCGCGTCTTCCTTGCCCGCGCACTGGCCCAGGACGCCCGCGTAATCCTGCTGGACGAGCCATTCACCGGCGTGGACGTGAATACCGAGGAAGCCATCATCGCCTTACTGCGGGAGCTGCGCGCCTCTGGTGCCATCATCCTCGTTTCCACCCACAATCTCGGTAGCGTGCCGGAATTCTGCGATCAAGTAGTGCTCATCAACCGCACCGTGCTCGCCTACGGCCCCACCTCCGAGGTCTTCACCGAGCAGAACCTCACTGCGGCCTTCGGCGGCGTGTTGCGCCAGTTCCAGTTCGAGCACTCCACCATCCAGGAGCACGATGGCAGGATGATCCGAGTTCTAACAGACGACGAGCGCCCGCTGGTCTTTGGCAAAGACGGCCACCTCGAATACAAGAACCGCGCCGAGCACGCGGAACTTCTGAAACAACGCTCGGAAAACGATGAGTGAGTTCCTCCAGTCCCTGCTCATCCCCTTCCAGTATGACTACATGCTGCGCGCAATGTTTGTCAGTGCACTGATAGGCGGCGTCTGTGGATTCCTGTCCTCATTCGTCACCCTCAAAGGCTGGTCGCTGATGGGAGACGCACTGTCCCACGCCGTTGTGCCCGGCGTGGCGCTCGGCTACATCATCGGCGTGCCCATGGCGCGTGAACTCGTGGGCGAACAACAACGCACCGCAGCCACCGCCTTTGTTCTCGGGCTTCCGTTAGTCATCGGAGCCTTCGTTGCAGGACTGCTCGCCGCAGGAACCATGGCCTTCGTGAAAACGAAAACCCGCATCCGTGAGGACGCGACGATCGGCATCGTCTTTACCACTTATTTCGCGCTGGGACTGCTGTTGATTTCACTGTTCCCAGCAAGCGTGGACCTCAAGTCGATCCTGCTTGGAAATATCCTCGGTATCTCGGATCCGGACATCACGCAGGTCATCGTGATCAGCCTGGTCACGCTGCTGGTATTGGGACTGAAGTGGAAGGATCTCATGCTTTTCTGCTTCGATCCGAATCAAGCGCGCACCATCGGGCTTCCGGGGCTCCGGCTTCATCTCACGCTGCTCACGCTGCTCGCCGCCACCACCATCGCCGCCTTGCAAGCGGTAGGCGCGTGCCTTGTCGTCGCGATGCTTGTCACGCCGGGAGCCACCGCCTACCTTCTAACGGATCGTTTCGGGAAAATGCTCTGGCTATCATCCGGCATGGGAGTCGCCTGTTCGCTCGTGGGTGCCTACGCGAGTTATTATCTTAACGGAGCCACCGGCGGTTGCATCGTCACACTGCAAACGCTCGTCTTCCTCGCCGCATTCGTGTTCGCGCCGAAACACGGCATCCTCGCTGCCAAACGCCTCGTCCGCCTGAGTTCACCATGAGCGCGTTCTTTCAGCCACTGAACTACGCTTTCATGCGCGATGCGCTGTTAGGCGGCGCGGTGATCGCAGCGATGTGCGGAGTCTTGTCCTGCTACCTGATCCTCAAAGGTTGGTCGCTGATGGGAGATGCCGTTTCCCATGCGGTGTTGCCGGGCATCGTGCTCGCCTACATCGCAGGCATCCCGTTGACCATCGGCGCCTTCGCCGCAGGACTGCTCTGCTCGGTGGGCACTGGTTTCATCAAGCAAAACAGCCGCATCAAAGAAGACGCCGTGATGGGTGTGGTCTTCACCGGGCTGTTCGCATTCGGACTCGTGCTTTTTAGCCGCACCTCGTCGGACATGCACCTCGATCACATCCTCGTGGGAAACATCCTCGGCATCACGCGCTCGTTACTTTGGCAGACACTCGCGCTCGGCGGAGTCGTGCTTACCGTCTCGCTCGTCTTGCGCCGTGATCTATTGCTGATCTGCTTTGATCCCGGCCATGCGCGCGCATTGGCGTTGCCGTATCGTTTCCTCAACTACCTGCTGCTTTGCCTGCTGTCGCTCGCTATCGTCGTCTCGCTCCAAGCGGTCGGCATCATCCTCGTCGTTGCCATGCTGGTCACGCCCGGCAGCATCGCCCACCTGTGGACGGACCGCTTCGATCGCATGCTACTCGTCGCCGTGAGCGCCGCCGTTTCCTCCACCATCGCGGGCGTGTTCATCAGTTATCACATCAATGGCAACACCGCCGCGTGCATCGTACTAACGCAGGCATTGTTGTTTGCAGCCTCGCTGCTCTTCGCCCCGAAATACGGCATGCTCGCCCGGCGCGGGGATGTGAGTGAGTCATCGCGCGTCTGAAGGCCCGCTGCCACTTCCCACGCCAGCACGACGTATCCCGTAGCCTATCCCTGCGCTTGCCATCAGCACCGGGTTGCGACACATTTCCCGTGTGGACAGCTACATCAACATAGATCCTGCGGTTTGCAATGGACGCCCCGTGGTGAGGGGAACGCGCATCACCGTGCAAACGGTGATGGAGTTCTTGGCGGCGGGTGACTCCGTGGATGAGGTTCTCGAAGAATATCCGTCACTGAATCGCGAGCAGGTGCTGGCATGCATGGAGTGGGCGTCCCGCCTGATGGCAAATCATTTTCAAATCGCCACGCTCGCGTGAAAGGCTATCTGCTGGACGAAAATCTACCGGGGAAACTGACTTTCTCTCCCTCGCTGCCAGTGAGTCATGCGCTGGATCTGGGTGATAATCCCACGGACAGTGAGTTGTGGCTTTACGCCAAGTCACGACAATGGGTCATCGTCACCAAGGATGCAGATTTTTCGGATCGGGTGCTTGTGAGCACGCCGCCACCTTGGATCGTATCCTTGCGCTTTGGCAACATGCGCCGAAAAGAGTTTCATCGTTTCCTCGCAACAGTGTGGCCGCAGGTCGAATCGCTGTTGCCTGCAAATAAACTGGTTTGCGTGTATGCGGACCGGATCGAAGCATTCGGGTGAATTGGGATGCCTGAGATTCGAGGCTGCTCTCTCGGTTTTCAGCGGCGTTGACGTGGTGGGACGGGCCCGCGAAGCTCTCGCCAATGAGCGACATCATCCTCGGCATCGACCTCGGCACCACGAACTCCGCAGTGGGCACCGTGGACTCGGGTTTTCCGATCCTGCTGGCCGATGATGAAGGGAAACGCATCACTCCGAGCGCGGTGTGGATCGGTGCCGATGGCTCTATCGAAGTGGGCGCGAAGGCGTTGCGCCGCCGGGCCATGGAACCGGATCGCGTGGTCACCAGCATCAAGCGCCTGATGGGCCGCCGCGCGGACGAGGTGGAGGAACATTTCCCGGTGGCCGTACAATCTGGAAACGACGGGCTGCCGCGCGTGCTCGGAAAAACGCCGGATGAAATCAGCGCCTGCATCCTGCTGGAAATGAAACGCATCGCCGAGTGGCGCATGGGCGCGTCCATCACCAAGGCCGTCATCACCGTGCCCGCGTATTTCCACGATGCCCAACGCGCCGCCACCAAACGCGCGGGCGAACTCGCTGGTCTCGAAGTTGTTAGAATCCTCAACGAGCCCACCGCTGCCGCACTCGCCTATGGGCTTGATAAACTCGGCGGGCAGGCGCGTGTCGCCGTCTATGATCTCGGCGGCGGCACTTTCGATCTCTCGATCCTCGAAATGCAGGACGGCGTTTTCCAAGTGCTCGCCACCCACGGCGATACCCGCCTCGGCGGTGATGATCTGGACGCGCTGATCTTGCGCCGCATTCAGGAACGTGTGGGCATCGAAGAATGCAACGGCCCGCAGCGCGTTCGTTTCATGGCAGAGGCGGAACGAGTGAAGCGCGCTCTAACGGAAAATGATGAGGCGGTTTTCCGCATCCCGTTTCATGATGGCATACACAGCATCGAGGAAACCTTCATACGCGCCGAGTTGGAAACGATCGCCGCGCCGTGGATCGCGCGTACACTGCGTCATTGCCGCCAGGCGCTGGCCGATGCCACGTTGAAACCTGCGGACCTCAGCGCCGTGGTGCTCGTAGGAGGCAGCACGCGCATCCCCGCTGTGCGCCGGGCGGTGGCGGAGTTATTCGAGTGCGAGCCGGATGTTTCGCAACACCCAGACGAAGCCATCGCGCTCGGAGCCACCATCCAGGGCGGCGTGATGAGCGGCGCACTGCGGCAGATGATTTTGTTAGATGTGACGCCGTTGAGCCTCGGCATCGAGACTTACGGCGGACTGATGAACGTGCTCATCCCGCGTAACACGACCATCCCATGCAAAGCCGGCGAGATGTTCACCAATGCCGCCGATGGCCAGCAGGCGATGCGCGTGCGTGTGCTCCAGGGCGAGCGCGAGATGGCGCGTGACAACTGGGAGCTTGGCAACTTCGACGTGCCATTCGCTCCCGCGCCGAAGGGCCAGGCGCGCATGGGCGTGCAATTCCGCATTGATGAAAACGGCATCCTCGAAGTGCTCGCGCGCGATGTTTCCACCAGCACGGACACTGTCATAAAACTCGGCAATGCCGCCATCAACGTGGACGACGATGCGGTGGAAACGATGGTCAGCGAATCCTTGGAGCACGCCTTCACCGATATGGCAGAGCGTGTTTTCACTGAGGCTAAACTCAAGGCCGCAGAGTTGCTTCCCGCCGTGGAAGCCGTGCTCGCCCAAGGCCTTGCTAACAGCGATGAGGTCGGCGAGATCGAAGCCGCCACCGCCGCAGTGAAAACCGCGCTTGCGAGCGGCGCGGCGAATCCCTTGAAAGCCGCCGTGCAGCGCCTCGATGCCGCCACCGAAGCACTCGCCGCACGCCTCGTCGTGCAGGCGATGGACGATGCACTGGAGCGCAGACTGGCCGGAGATTAGACCCCGAAGCGGCTTGCTTGTCCGATGTTACATCTTCATGCTCCGCGCCGTAACATTGTTTCCATGGACCCCGTCATTCACGATCCCCACAACCACGCTCCCGCCGCAACGCCGGACGACGTTTGGGGGGATGCGGAGGGCACCATCGCAAGTCACGGCAGTATCTTGGCCATCCTGCCGCGCAAGAAAACCTTAACTGAGGAAGCGCCGCAGATCAGAAACAACGAAGGTCTGCGCATTGAGGCCAGACCTATCGAGCGTGATGGCAGTGGCAGTTTGGAAGTCCAGGAAATCACCGGCAGCGTGCTGCGTCTCGATCCAGAAATTCCGATGGAGGCCAAGATGCCGAGGACGGTCACGTTTCACGAACGCCCGCCCGACGCTGGCAAAAAAACAAAACCCGCCGAAGACGTGGAATGGGGGAGCAAGCGCAAACATCCGCTGCTCTGGATCATCGGCACGGGTGCCGCAGTCTGCGCCACAGTCGTCGTCGCCATGATGCTCCAGCCTGCCATCAATGAAAAAAACGCGATCCGTCCCGGTCAGGGTCTCGCCAAGATGATTCTGGATCCGGATGATGAAATCGCGAGGTCGGAAGAGATCGAAAGCATGCTGGAGCGCCAGTTCGAGGCCGAGCAAGTGTTCCGGAAATTCGCCAGTGCAATGATCGCGGATGAGGTGCTGCTCACGCTGCATAATTCGGGAAAAATGAAGGCACTCGTGCGCTCCAGATCACTTCCCGTTCGGGTATCCAAAGACTGGGTGCCTGCTGAAAGCACCACTTGGAGCGTCTTTGACAACGATGGCCGGGCCTACGGCATCCTCACAGGCACGCTGCCGGATTATTCAAATTTCGCGGCTTATCTGATTCCAACCGACAAGATTCTCCACCTAGATTGGAAGGCCACCACCGCCTACAGTACCGCCACCATCGCGGAGCTGCGGAAAGGTCAGGGTGATTCATCCGAAATCCGCGCGCGCATTGCGCCAGCCGATTTTTTCTCCAATGTTTTCCCCGAGGACCAATACGCAAGCTATCAACTCAGCTCGCCGGACAACTCGGAAATCCTCTGGTGCTACGCCCGCCATGGCGAAAGAGCCGCAGTCGCTCTGCACCGGCTCTTCCTCAAGGGCGACATCATCCAGGACTCCACGGAGCCGAAGAAAGTCACCGTCCGCCTTGAACGCGGCCCCGAGGACGCGCAGCCTCATCAGTGGCTCGTCAGCGATGTGCGCAATGAATGGATCACCCCTTAAACTACCACTCGTGAGCGATAACGATCATTTCTGGTTCCATTGCGGACGCTGCGGTTCCCTCTTCCAATCCAAAGCCGGAGATCTAACCGAACGGCTGTGCTCGAAATGCGGCTTCGATCCCAGCACCGGCGTGATGGACGCGCCGCAGGAAAACCCGGTTTCCATTCCTTTGGAAAATACCCATCGTTCCGGCAGCAAGCCCGCGAAGCATGGCAAGCACGGCGCTAAAAAGCGCATGAGCCGTTACTTCATGCTAAAGCTCATCGCCGGATGGTCGCTTGTGCTGGCCCTCATCGTCATCGGTGCGCGCCGCTATTTCTACAATGACGACGTCAACAACGCCCCGGCCATCGTTCAAGAGGAGACTGCATCCTCGCTGTCCCAGGAAGAGGTCGCGATGCTCAATGATGCCGGGCAGAAAAGCACCGATGCCTTCTCCGGTTACTTGAGCGCCATCACACCTGAAGAGCGCAACCAGTTCGTGCTCAAGCCCGTGTCCACCGCATCGCGGATGAATCGTTTCTATAGCCTCAATCCGCTGACCACCATCGATCCGGCCACGGTCACTCTAACGGAACGCCACGTCCTGCGCCTGCCCGGAGAAAAAGCCATCGCCACACTCTGGACCATTCAGGATGGCCGCAGCGTGGAGGCCATCTTCCGTCAGGAGAACGGCGAATGGCGGCTCGATTGGGATCACTTCTCGCGTTACAGCGATTATCCATGGTCGTTATTTCTAGCAGGAAGCGGAGAGCCGGAAGGCGAGTTCCGGCTGTTAGCCCGCGAGCGTCTTGCGGAAATGCGCAAGGACCAGGAAACGATCAGCCTCGTGCTGTATGTGCCGCGTTTCGGCCAACCAAAGGATGTCGGCATCCAGTCACCGGAGTTCCTCGTTCAGCGCAGCAGCAAGGACGGCGAGCTTCTCGCCGCTGCCTTCAAGCTCGCCCGCAATGGCAAGCGCATCTACGACTCCAAGCTTTCGGAGACTAACCCGGACGGGATGATTCGCGTGCGGGTGAAGGTCAGACGCACCGAGGCAGACCTACAGCGGCGTTTTGAAATCACGGCCGTCACCGCTTGCCATTGGTACTCCATCGATGATCCCGGCGTGAGCGTGGAGAAAGCGGCTGGAAACTGAGGAGGTCTCATGCTCACGGAACGCGGAATTCATTCCGCCCGGGCCAGCCTACCAAGTCCGGGTGTCATCAATCCCGGCGCAATGCGCCGGGCCGTCGGGTTGCGCATAGGCTGAAAAAATTCCGCGCGGTCCCGATAAATTCGATGTCATTTTACGTGTGCTCGTATATGTGTCCAAGCGGCCTGAGGCCGCACGTTTATGAAATCACATCCCTTCGCCCTCGCGGCGTTTCTGGCCACCGCCGTGGCCGCTTCCGCAGCCCCCCGGCTGGTCGTTTCCACCCCCACCCTAGTTCCCGAGTCGAAGATCGACCTTGTGCTCGATCTACCCGCCATCGAAACCACCGAGCTCGGAAAAACCGTTGAAAACACCTGGCTGGAAATCCAACCCGCACTGCCCGGCAAGCTCCGCTGGAAGGCACAGAACATCGCCGAGTTTCTGCCCGATCAATCGGTGGCCATGGGCACCAGCTACTCGTTCTCGATTACCAAAAACCGCAAGCACCTCGATGCCACCGCAGTCCCTGCGGGGAAATTCATCACCCTCGAATCCGAGCCATTCCGCATCGTCAACGCTTCTTCGGAAAACCGTTGGTCCTCCGACTACACCGCTTCCACCGCCGGATGGACGCTTGTTTTCAACGACGAGACCGATCCCGCAGCCGCAGCCGCGTTTGTGATGTTCGGCTCGAAGACCGGCCAGCGCGTGGCCGCCAGACTGGAACGCGCCACCGTCGCACGCGCAGGATATTACGGTGCCAGCCATAAACCCTGGGCCGCCCGCTGGGGCAGTCCACCTGCAGTCGAAACCACGCAGGAGTCACCCATGCCGCATGTGCTCATCGCCCACCCGGTATCCGCGCTGCCGCCCGGTGACGCCTGGCAGCTCTTCACTCTCAAAGGCCTCCCCAACGACTCCGCCTCCGCACGCACCGCCGCTGATACGAGCTACGAGATCGGGAAAATCGATCCCTTCCGAATCACGGACATCAAGGCTGTCACCAGCGTGGACGCGCCGCGCGGGATCGTCGTTTCGTTCAATCATCCCGTCACCGAAACGCTGCCCGTCGATTTCCTTGCCACGAATTTAGTCATCGAACCTCGTCCCGAAAAACTCCAGGCCACCATCAGCGGACGCCAGATCGAAATCACCGGCGATCTATCCGAAACCGACAAGTATGATGTCACACTCAAACCGCAACTCGTATCCCGCGGCGGACTTCCGTTAGAAGCATCTCGGAGAGAGTCAGTCACCTTCGAGCATCTGGAGCCAGAACTCGCGCTGCCATCCGACAACCAAGCCCAGCTCGCCAACGGCAGCCGCACTTACAAAGTGCGCACCGTCAACCTCACCAGCCTGCACGTCCGCATCAAGAAACTCGCCGGCACTGATCTCATCCGCGCCTATCAGGGATACCGCAACTACGTCGGCTTCGGCCCCGATGGCAAAGCCATCCAACCGACCGCTCCGTTGCCATGGTCGCTCGTCGCCGGGGAAACGATTCTCGATAAGGAAATCCCGCTCGGAAACACCATCGACACCTCCAAAGAGATCACTCTCAACTGGAACGAACTACTGCCGAAAGAACTGCGCGAAGCCTCGCTCTTCATCGACATCACAGGCCCCACCCACCCCGGCACGGGCAGCAAAGGCCGCCGCAACGCGCAGGCCATTCTTCAACTCACCGACATCGGCCTCGCATGGAAGTTCACTCCGAAGGAAGCCCTTATTTACGCCTTCTCTTGCAATACCGGAGCACCCCTGCCGGATGTGAGAATACAGCTCTTCGGTGAGGATGCCGCAGCCATGGACAGCACCACCACCGACGCTTCCGGCCTCGCCACTATCCCCCGCCCGGATGGTGCGCGCCATCTGTTAGCCTCACTCGGAAAGGACGCCTACATCACCGCCTTCGATAGCACACTCGCTACCGTCGGCCTTTGGCATTTCCCCGTCCGCTACTCATGGGACACCCCAGCAGAATCCTCGCGCAAGGCTTTCCTTTTCACCGACCGCTCGCTCTATCGCCCCGGTGAAACCGTGCGCCTCAAGGGCATCGTCCGCACACTCAAGGGCAATGCCATCGAAGCCGCACAAGCAGGCCCCGCCCGCCTCGTCATCATCGACCCCACGGAAAAGGAAATCCTCACCCAGCCCGTCACCATCTCTTCTAACGGCTCGTTTGATTTCACCCACAAGCTCGCGCCCTCAAAAACCGGCACGCATCTCATCCGCCTCGAATTCACCGATGAAATCGCCAAAGCCGCCGCTTTAGCAAACGACGACGAGGAGACGAACTGGTATGAGCGCGAGAAGCTGTTAGGAAACGCGCGTTTCGAGATGGAACTCCACGTCGAAGAATTCCGCCGCAACGCTTTCGAGATCACGCAGAAGATCACAGCTCCAGAAATCGGAGCCACCAATGTCTCAGCCACCCTCGCCGCGAATTACTACCAAGGCCAGCCCGTCGCCTCCGGCACTGTGAAACACTACAGCCAGATCACCACGCAGAACCCCTATCCGGAACGCTATCGGGATTTCCTCTTCGGCAATCACCGCAGTTATGATTGGGGATATTGGTACCACTACTTCGGCTACCGAGACAACGAGGAGGAAAACTCCACGAATCACAGCTCCCAGCTCCAGGGCGAGACCCAACTCGCTGCGGACGGCACCGCCACACTCGACATCGCACTCCCGCAATCCGACTTCCCCACGCCGCGTGAAGTCCGGGTTTCCACAGAAATCACCGATACGAATCTCCAGACGCTCACCACCAGCAGCAGCACCACGGTCCATCCGTCGTCCGCCTATGTCGGCATCTCGCGCATCGACACCCTCGCCCGCGTTGGCGAGGTGCTGTCCTTGAAAATCGCCGCCATCGATCCGAAAGAACGCCCGTTCAACGAAGCTCTCAAAATCACCGCCACTCTAACACGCGAAGTGAACTCCGCGATCAAGACGCAGACCGAATCCGGAGCCACCGCCACCCGCAATGAAGTCACCGAGGAAACTGTGCTTACCTCCGAGTTCACACTTGATCCCGCCGCCTCCGCCAAGGACGGGCAGGATTTTTCCGTGACCCCGAAAGCCAACGGTCAGCACTTCCTCACGCTGCGCGGAAATGATCCGCAAGGCAGACCCTTCGCCACCGTCATCAGCTTCCACGTCTATGGCACCACCGAATATCCATGGCTCTACGAAGACGGCATGCGCGTGAAGCTCGTGGCCGACAAGAAATCCTATCAGCCCGGCGAGACCGCCAGCGTGCTCGTGCTCTCACCCATCGAAGGCACCGCCCTCGTCACCATAGAGCGCGAAAAAGTCCTGCGCTCCTTCCAAGTCCAGCTTAAGGCAGACAAGCCCGTCATCGAAATCCCGCTCACCGATGACGATGCCCCAAACGCCTTCGTTTCCGTACTCATCGTCAAGGGTGCGCAAAATTCCGCCAGAGAGCACAAGCAGCCGCAACTCCGTCTCGGCTATTGCGAACTGCTCGTGGAAAACAAACGGGACAGACTCGCCGTCGCGATCGACACACCCGCCGAGAGCTACCGGCCCGGCGATGAAGTTGCTCTAACAGGAACCGTCACCGACTCCGCAGGCCAACCCGCCGCTGGTGCCGAGGTCACGTTTTATGCTGAAGACGAAGGCACGCTCGCCGTCATGGGCTATGACACGCCAAACCCGATGGACTTCTTCTACTCTCCTCGCATCCTCGGCGTGCAAGCAGGCACCTCCTTCGAGTCATTCATCCCGGAAGACCCCGAGAGTCAGGATTTCCACAACAAAGGCTTCTTCATCGGCGGCGGCGGCGATCTTTCCAAACTCGCCGACATGATGCGCAAGAACTTCGATCCCTGCGCCACCTGGGCACCCGCACTCATCACCGATGCCGCCGGGAAATTCACGCACACTTTCAAGCTGCCGGACACACTCACCCGCTACCGCGTCATCGCCATCGCCCATCAACAAAGCGCGCGCTTCGGTCATGCAGAGTCCGCCATCGTCGCGAAGAAGGACTTGATGTTAGAGCCCAAGGCTCCGCGTTTCGCCAACCAGACGGACACGCTCGGCCCGCAGGTGCTCGTCCAGAACGCCTCGCGTTTTGCAGGCACATGGAAGGT
>JANMLQ010000015.1:0-6495 GCA_031372635.1 Akkermansiaceae bacterium
TCCTGATAGTGACAATGACGGACTCAGCGATTCCGCCGAAGGCACGGCTGGCACCAACCGCTTGCTCATGGACAGCGATGGCGACGGTCTAGCCGATGGCGCGGAAACCAACAGCAGCCCGCTGCTCGCGGATACGGACAGTGACGGCATCCCGGACAACATCGAGATCGAGCAAGGCTCCAATCCTAACAACGCGGCGTCGAAACCCTTCGATTTCCCCGGTGCGATCAGTCTCCAGTTTATCAGTGAGCAGAAAAACTCGGCCATCCTGCCCGCAGGCGAGCTTGCCGGGTTTTTCAGGATGCAGAACTGGAATGCTTCTGCGCCATTGCCGCAATGGGCGGACTACGGAGTGGTTTACAACGGGTCCAAGAGTAATCTTAAAAACCACCGCGGACAAAGCACCACTACTGCCGCCTCATGGTCCTATCACTTTGCCGGGGAAGGTTATCACAAGGGGCCGGGCAACGAGCGCCTGCTCAACGGCATGCTGCGCACTCAGGCCAGCGCAGGCACCGCCGCCAGTGTCCAGATCACCGGTATCCCTTATCCGGTTCATGACATTCTCGTTTACGTCGGCTACATCCAGCCGAATCAGATTGGCGTCGTCCGCCTCGGTAGTGATACTTCCACGAATCGCTATTTCAGTGCATCCTCGGCCCCGCCCTTCATTGGGTGGAAGGAAATCACGGCCACTTCACAGGCGTCGATCAAGCCGGGCAACTTCGTGCGTTTTCGTAATCTAACTGGCAGCAGCCGCACGATCACTCTCGAAGGACTTGCGGCGGACACCGTTGGCATCCACGGCATTCAGATCATCGATAGCGGCACTGATACCGATGGCGATGGCATGAAGGACGCGGTCGAGATCGAACATCGTTTCAATCCCGCCATCGCCGATGCCACGGCAGACGCGGACGCGGACGGCATCAGCAACTCCGCTGAACTCACCGCAGGCACCGATCCGCATCACAAGGACAGTGATCGCGACGGCATCAATGACGGAGCCGAAGCGGGATACGGCTCGTCCCCGCTCGATGCGGATAGCGACAACGACGGTCTAACCGATGGCTACGAAGTGAATGCCAGTCCGTTTTCCTCATCGCCGATTCTCGCGGATACGGATGGCGATGGATACAGCGATCCCACCGAGCGCAGCCACGCATCCAATCCCCAGTCCGCCGCCAGCACTCCACCGCCAGTGCCAGTTTGGGACGCGCCGACTCGCACTTGGCGCTGGCGCATCGACAACCTGCGCGTGCTCTGGAACCACGATCAGTCGATGCTCGGTGCCATCGAGAGTGACGAGACGATGCTATGCGAAGCCGTGGCCGACATCAACCAGAGTGGCTGGAGCAGGCAGATCGCGATCGGCATTCGTTATCGGAACGGCAAACTCATGCATCGTTTCCGTGGCATCGAGGGAGCGTTCCATCAGAGTGGAAATGCCAACGACGGATTCTGGGACAGTGACTGGAACAGCAACCCCACCGACCGCACGCGTGACTTCGGATTCAGCGGTTATGGAAATGCGGACGACACCATGCCGCTGCGTTTCGAGTTCACCGCCACCCAGCCTGACTCCGGCACCAATCTGTGGACGCTCAATTTCCTCATCGCGGATTTCACCAATCCCGGGAGTCCCGTCACGATCGCCAGCCATACTTGGAACAACGCTGTCGCAGCGGATGCCTCGCTGTTAGCTGGCACCACCGTTTGGAAAAACCAGCAGGGCGAGAGCGGTCACATCGACCTCTACACCGAAACCGGCGCGCGGGCCTTCATTTCATCCGCCGCGCTCGGCACGCCGGATGCCGATAGCGATGGCATGCCGGATGCATGGGAAACGACCCACTCGTTCAATCATGCGAATCACACCGACGCGCCGCTTGATGCGGATGCGGACGGCTTGAGCAACCTGCGCGAGTTTCTAGCAGGCACTCATCCGCGTGATGCGGACAGCGACGATGATGGAGCCAACGACGGCACGGAGCTGCATCACGGTTCCAATCCGCTCTCAAACTCGAGCCTGCCCGCATGGTTCACATTCACTGGCACCATCGATGATCTGGATGGTGACGGACTCGCGGATTCCTGGGTTCTTTGGAGCGGTGGAAAACCTCGCGCACCATCTGCGGATGACGATGGCGATGGCATGAGCAATCTCGATGAAAGCCGCGCGGGCACTGACCCGGATGATTCCGCATCACGCTTCGACCTCACCTCGTGGCGCAACAACAACGACCTCGTGCTTTCATGGACCGACCTGCCATCCAAGTTCCATCTGATAGAAAACAGCTTCACGCTCGGTGACTGGCAGTTGGTCAGCGGCACGCCCGCAGTCGTCGGTGGTAGGAAACAACTCACCATTCCCTCAGTGTTCGTCTCACCGGAGCCATCGGAATTCTTTCGGGCAGGCGTAAGCTCCATCGACAGCGATGGTGATGGCGTGGAGGACTGGGCGGAGGACCAAGTGCTCGGCTCTTCGATTGCGAGTAATGGTTCGATGGGGCAGTCGATCACCCGTGCCAACGGCCAGAATCTATCAGGTGACGCGCTCGCATTGTTGAACCGCCTGCAAGGCTCATCTGTTAGCGGTGGTCCGCCCGGATCGTCTGCGCCCGGCACGCCATCGCCGGTGCAGGCCTCGCGTTTCCTGATGCAGGCGTCCTTCGGCCCCACGCCGGAATCCATCAACGAACTGCGTGATCTCGGCTATGCGGCGTGGATCGATCAACAGATGGCACTGCCTGTTTCACTGCTGCAACCCTACATCCGCGAGATTAAGGCGGATGGTGCGGGGCCGCGCGCGGACCTCAGTTACAACTTCAACGAACAGGACAAGTTCGTGTTCGGCAACAACATCACCACTCCCTTCGCGCGCCATGCGGTGGGTGGCGCGGACCAACTCCGCCAGCGTGTGGCCTACGCGCTTTCGCAGATACTCGTCGTTTCAAGACGCGATGCGAACCTTGAGGAAAAGCCCGAGGCGATGACGAGCTACTACGACACGCTCTCGCGTCATGCCTTCGGAAACTACGGTGACTTGCTGCGTGAAATCACCCTCCATCCCTCGATGGGTTGGTATCTCAGCAGCGTCGGCAATCAGAAAGCGGACCCAGCGATTCCACGCTACCCGGATGAAAACTACGCGCGGGAAATCATGCAGCTCTTCACCATCGGCCTGTGGGAACTCAACCCGGACGGCAGCCGGAAAACCGACATCCACGGCGAGCCGATCCCGACTTACGACAACGGCGACATCACCGAGCTGGCCCGCGTTTTCACCGGCATGTACTTCGCATCGCCCTACGGCTGGGGCGGCGGTGGCTGGGCGGACGAGCATTTCACGCTGCCGATGGTGATGTATGCGGACCGCCATGACTTCGGAGTCAAGCACCTGCCTAACGGATTCGTCGTTCCCGCCCGCGATGAGAGCGAGGCCAATGGCATGCAGGACATCCGCGATGCGGTGGACGCGTTGTTCCGCCATCCGAACACCGCGCCTTATGTCTGCCGCCAGTTGATTCAATTCCTCGTCACGGACAACCCATCGCCCGGTTATATCCAGCGCGTGCGGAATGTGTTTGTGAACGATGGCTCCGGCGTGAGTGGAAACCTCGCTGCCGTTGTGAAAGCGATCCTGCTAGATCCGGAGGCGCGTGCGCTGCCGCTGTCGCCCGGCTTCGGCAAGGTGCGCGAGCCTGTCATCCGCACCATGCATCTGGGCAGGTTGTTCCGCCTCGCCGAAGCGCAGCCGAACTTCGTCTGGTGGAACTGGACGGAGAACTTCTATAACTCCTGCCTACAGGAGCCGATGAATTCGCCGAGCGTGTTCAACTTCTACACGCCCGTCTATCAAGCACCCGGCGAGATCCGCACCGAAGGCCTCGTGAGTCCCGGTTTTCAAATCATCAACACTTACTCCGCCGTCTCCTTCCCCAATCTGTTGTGGGACTATCTGCATGACGGCTTCAAGTCCGGCTGGACCTGGCAGTTCCCGCTCGACTTCAGCCGCACGCTGCTACTCGCGGAAAATCCGGCGGCACTCATCGACCACATCGACCTTCTCGTCTGCGCCGGCAATCTCAGTGCGCGCACTCGTGGCATTCTAACCACCACCCTTGCTGATACTTCGCTCAGTCACAAGGACCGCGTCGCCCTCGCCATCTGGACCGCAATCAATAGCCCGGAAGGCGTCGTCCAGCGTTGAAGCAACTAACGAATCCATCCCATGCGCACCCGCCGCCAGTTCCTCGGAGAAAGCAGTTGTGCCGCCATCGGCTCCACCTCGATCCTCACCACTTTGCTCAACCTGACGATGGCGAATCACGCTGCCGCGCAGAGCGGCGGCGGACCGCAGCGCAAGGCGCTCGTCTGCGTCTTCCTCTCAGGTGGGTGTGATACCTACAACTTGCTCATCCCGCGCGACCAGCCCGGTGGTTATGATGAATACGCGGCGTCCCGCTCCGGCCTCGCGATTCCGCGCAACCAGTTACTGCCGCTCAATTTCACCGACAGCCTCGGCCGCTCATATGGACTGCATCCCTCGTGTGTGCGGCTCGCGGAAATGTTCAACGGCATGCAAGGGGACACGAACAAGAAGCGTGTCGCCATGCTTGCCAACATCGGCACGCTGATCGAGCCGATCCCAGACAAGAACGCTTACCTCAACGGCACCATCGCCGTGCCCAAGGCGCTGTTTTCGCACCGCGATCAGATCGAGCAGTGGCAAACTTCAGTGCCGCAGGGCATGCAAATCCTCTCCGGCTGGGGCGGACGCGCGGCGGACGTGATCCACTCCGCGCTCAACACCGAACAGACCGCAGGCTACTACATGCCGATGAATTTTTCGCTCTCTGGAAACTCGGCGTTTCAGATCGGCCAGAGTGAAGGGCAGTTCGTCATCACTAGCAGCGGTGCGCTTTCATTCACTGGTGCGGAGGTGAATTCGCCAGTCCATCAGGCGAAAAACCAGGCGCTGCGCGACACCATCGCCAGCCCTTTGGAAGAGCACTATCAGAATCTCTTCCAGCGCACCCACGGCCGCATCACCGCGAACAGCATCGAGCGCGGGATCGAGTTCCAGAGCGCCTATGACGAGCCAGGTGAGATCAACGGCCAGGACGTGAATGCCACGCTTGCCGCCGCCGGTTTTCCGAATCACTGGCTGTCCGATCAGTTCAAGTCCGCCGTGAAAACCATCGCCATCCGCGAACAGCTCAAGCTGCGGCGTCAGACAATCTTCATCGAGTTCGGCGGCTGGGATCATCACTCCGAGCTGCTCAATAATCACAGGAACATGCTCACAACGCTCGATGGGATTTTCTATGCCTTCCAGAAATCGCTGGAAACCCTCGGCCTCTCGAATGATGTGCTCACCTTCACTTGCTCGGACTTCGGCCGCACGCTCCGCTCCAACGGCCAAGGCACCGACCACGCGTGGTCTGGTAACCAGATCGTCATGGGCGGCCCCGTTTCCGGCGGCGTCATTCGCGGCACCTATCCGTCGCTCGCCCTCCACGGGCCGGACGACATCGGTCGTGGTGGCCGCATTTATCCGAAGCTCTCTGCCGATGAATACTTCTGCGAGATGCTGCGCTGGTTCGGAGTGAGCGCTGGTGACATGGACATGGTGTTGCCGAACATCGGGAACTTTTACAATCCGGCCAGCACTACGAACCCGGTGGGTTTTATCGCATGATCGCCCGTCTGCGCTGGTACGAATGGATTTCCCTCGCTGCAATCATCGGCGTGCTTACTTGGCTCTTCATGATTGCTGACTCTGAGAAACCCAGAGCCAAACCGTCGATACCATCACGCAGTGAAACGAAGGTTCCCGTTCCTGACACACCTGTTCCCGGCGATGCGCTGCTTGCCGATTATGCCGATCCTTCCAGCCCGCCGATCGAGGACTTGAAGAAGATCCATCGCGTGGTGACCGGATACTTCTCTGTCATCAAGAACGCGTCTCGTTTCCCCATCGGAGGAAACGAAGATCTCGCCGCCGCCCTGCGTGGTGAGAATCCGAACCGTGAGGTTTTCGTGAGGCCGGGGCATCCGGTTTTTTCCAAGGACGGTCTGCTCATCGACCGTTGGGGCAGCCCGCTCATCGTGCATCCGGAAGCGTGGAAACAACTCGCACTCCGCTCGGCCGGGCCAGACCGCGTGGCTTACAACGCGGATGATCTCGTTCTCTCGCCCAACGGTCTCACGCCACGCTGATGCAGAACTGATCGGCATGCTGCGGGGCGGTGGTGCGTGTGTTCTCTCGAAAAAAGAACCCATATCGGATTTGCCAAACAAGCCCGCATCATGAGTTCACGGTTCACCGTGTTTTTGCACGCTAAAGCGCAATGCCTTTAAGGATTGGGGCTTGCTGTGAATCTTCGGATTTCAAGGCCAAAGGCCTGAACTATCACAGCCTAGGGCATCGCCCTAGGTTCCCGCATCCTCGAAATTTTCCGAGCCCTGAAGGGGCGGTCCAACGCGCCG
>JANMLQ010000041.1:0-4146 GCA_031372635.1 Akkermansiaceae bacterium
GCGCGGCTCGAATCTATTAGTGCGCGATGGCGGCATCCGCGGCTGCGTCATTCATCCAACGGGCGGTGCGTTCTCCGATGTCACCGTCGGCACGCGTGGCGAGATCACGGCGGGTGTCGGCGTGCGTTTGAAAAAACTCGCCAGCATCGCGGGTGGCAGCGGCATCGGCGGCTTCGAGTGGATGGAAGGCATCCCCGGCAATGTCGGCGGCGCGCTGCGTATGAACGCCGGGGCGATGGGCATCGAAACCTTCGATCAAGTGGTGCGAGTTACGTTTCTCGATGAGGACGGCGTCATCCGCACCCGCGAGCGCGAGGAGATCGTCGCGCAATATCGCAACGTCGCCGAGCTGCGCCGGAACTTCGCATTGCAGGCGGTTTTCAAAGGCAAGTCGGACAAGCCAGAAAACATCAAACAGCGCTGGGATGAGTCGCGCCAGAAACGCAAATCCTCGCAACCCATCATGGCTTCCGCAGGCTGCACCTTCAGGAATCCAGAGGAGCTACCGGCGGGCAGACTGATCGATTCACTCGGCCTCAAAGGCAGCAGCATCGGTCACGCTGCCGTTTCCGAAGTGCATGGAAACTTCGTCGTCAACCAAGGCGGCGCGACCGCTACGGAAATCCTCCAGCTCATCGACTCCATCCAACGCAAAGCCAAATCCGAACGCGGCGTGGAACTCGAAACCGAAGTCAAAATCCTAGGTGAAGACGAACCGCAATTCTAACATGTTAGTCTCCCGCAAAATCGCAGTCCTGATGGGCGGCCCCGGCTCCGAGCGCGAAGTCTCGCTCGCTTCTGGAAACGCCGTGCTCAAGGCGCTTCTCGGCCTTGGTCTGGATGCGGTGGGCGTGGATGTCACTTCCACGACTATCAACCTGCCGCTCGGTATCGATCTCGCGTTCAACGTGATCCACGGCACCTTCGGCGAAGACGGACAACTTCAACAAGCACTGGAAAACATGGGCGTGCCATACACCGGCGCGGGTGTGAACAGCAGCCGCATCGCCTTCGATAAGAACCTCGCCAAGGCCGCATTCGTCGCCGCCGGTGTGCCCACTCCGAAGTCGGAGATCATCAATGTTTCCAACGGCATCCGGCTGCCTTCTTTCCCTGTGCCGTTCGTGGTGAAAGCCCCGTGCCAGGGATCGAGCGTGGGAGTTCACATCGTGAAAGATCCAGCCAAGGCGATGGCCGCGATGGAAGATGCCGCGAAGTATGGAAACGAAATCCTCGTCGAGGGATACGTCTCCGGTTACGAGCTTACCGTTCCAGTGATCGACGATAAGGCGTATCCTGTCGTTCACATCATCCCGCCGGATGGCGAGTATGATTTTTCCAGCAAGTATCCGTGGCTCTCCGGTGGCAAAGGTTCGCAATACGTTTGTCCCGCCGACATCGACGAGGAAACGACGCGCGCCGTGCAGGCCGCCGCGCTCGCCGCGCATCGCGCATTGGGCATCGAGGTCTATTCGCGTGTCGATGTTTTGTTAGACACCACGGGCAATCCATACGTGCTGGAAGCCAACACGATCCCAGGCATGACTGAGACCAGTCTGCTTCCGAAGTCTGCTGCGGCAGCCGGAATTTCCTTTCCCGAGTTATGCCGCATGATCGGCGAGCTATCACTCAAAGCGCGCTCACAACCATGAAACGCAAAACCACCAAACACCGCCGCCCTTCGCGCCAAAGCGTGCTGGAAGTGCGCGTGATGTCACCGCGCATTGCGTGGTTCGGCTTTCTCAAGTACACCGTGAAGCTGGCGAAGCTCGCCTGCGTGCTCGCGGTGCTCGGCGGCATCAGTTGGGGCGTTTGGCGCGGCATCCAGCACGCGTTCTATCAGAATCCAGATTTCCGCCTGCAAGTCCTCGATCTCAATGCGAACCCCGTCATCGACGAACTCGGTGTCGCCGCCGCTGCCGGGATCGACCTGACTGCAAATCCAAACTTGTTTGAAATCGACGTGAAGGAAGTGTGCCGCAAGCTCAAGAGTCTGCCGGAGATCACCGATGCGCGCGTCGAGCGGCACCTACCCGGCACCCTCGTCGTGCGGGTGATTCCGCGTGCTCCGAAAGCGTGGGTTTCTTGCACGGCGGCCGGTCTAACGGAAACGCGGCGCGAGGGCGCGATGCTGGTGGATCACGATGGCATCGCCTATCCCTGCCCGGCGCTCCAACTCAGGGAGGCACACACGCTGCCGCTCATCGAACTGCCAGCCAACGCGGAAAACCCGATCCGTCCGGGCGCGAAGATCCACCAGCGCGAACTCGGGCGTTGTTTCCAACTGCTGGATGCCGCGCGCGAGGCCGATCCCGAATCGACGCAATGGATCGGCTCGGTCAAGCAGGCCAATGAATGGTCGATGCAACTCGTGACCCGCGAGGGCACTACCGCCACCTTCAGCCTTGGCGAACACGAGCGCCAGATGCACAGCCTGCGCGCCGCACTGGACCACGCCGGGGAAAAAGGCTACGGCATCGAAACGATCAACCTCATTCCGAAATACAACATCCCCATCACCGTCCGCGATGGTGGCGCACCACCGAAGGCGATCTTGGTTTCCCCCACCGCGCCCGCAGGTGGAAACGACACGCGCCGCGCCCGTGATCTGAGTAATCTCCTCAACCGCAACTGATCTTCCCGTTTCCCACCGTCATGGCTCGTCGCACGAAAATTCACGTCGGACTCGAAATCGGCACCAGCAAAACCTGCCTAGTCGTCGGCGAGGTGAAGGCGGACAGCGCCGTCAAGATCCTCGGCATCGGTGAAACGAAAAGCGCCGGCGTGCGCAAGGGCGAGGTCGGCGATTACACGCTGGCCCGCGCCTGTCTGAAGGATGCGCTCGCCAAGGCAGAGGACGCCAGTGATGTGGAGATCGGCAGCGTGTTTCTCGCAGTGACCGGTTCGCACATTCAAGGCATCAACAACCGCGGCACTTTCCGTCTTCCCGATGGCGAGCCCTTGGTCGCTCAAGAGCATGTCGAGGAAGCGCGCACCATCGCACGCGAGGTCCACATCCCGCAGGACCACGTTTATCTGCACCCGATCATTCGCAACTATTGGCTCGATGGTCTCGAACACTCGTCCTCACCAGTTGGACTTTTCGGTAAGACCGTGGAAGCGGATTTCCATGTCGTGCATGGCATCGGCACGCGACTTCAGAACAGCATCCGCATGGTGCGTGAAATGCCGTTGGAAGTGGATGACATCGTCTTCTCACCCATCGCCACCGCGCAGATGGCACTTGATCGCGAGCAACGCGAACGCGGCGCACTCGTCATCGACATCGGCGGTGGCACTACTGACTACGCGCTCTATCTCGGTGGCGTCATCACCGCCTCCGGCTGCATCCCCGTCGGTGGCGATCACATCACGAACGACATCCATCTCGTCACCGGGCTGCCGTTTTCCAAAGCAGAGCGTCTGAAAGTCACCGAAGGCGATGCCTCGGCGGACCCGCTGCGTTCCGTCGGCACTGCAAGGCTCACCGATGACCGCGGCTTCGCGGAAGTGGAGGTGAGCCGCTCGGTGCTCAACGAAGTCATCCGCCAGCGCCTTGAGGAAACGCTGCGTCTCGTCCATCAGCGGCTGCCAAAAGGCTCCGTCGAATCCATCGGTGCGGGTGTTTATCTAACAGGAGGCACCAGCCTGATGCGCGGCTTCAGCGAGCTAGCCTTCGAGATCTTCGGCCGCGACATCTACCGGCCGGAGCTACCTGAAATCAGCGGCATCCAGGCGAGTTTCAAAGACCCTCGCTACGCCACCGCCATCGGCCTGATCCGTTACGCGCAGATTCTCGAAACCGAGCGCGCCACCCCGCCCGGTCTCATCGGCAGGATCGGTCGCCTGTTCTGGCCGTTTGGAAAATGAGAAAGAACATCGAACGTCCAACATCGAACTTTGAAAGAAGAGACGAAACCAAGCTCCTGACTCACCCGCAAATTCACCACTCAATCACTGACTCTCCCTCTTAACTTCGACGTTCGATGTTCAACGTTCGAGTTCAACTCCCCACCACCATGATCCCATACTCCCGCGATCCCAAGCAGACCATCCCCACTTCTGCCGTCAAAATCATCGGCCTCGGCGGAGCCGGTGCCAACATGCTGGAGCGCATCGCGCTCGATGGCATGGAGGGTGCCGAGC
>JANMLQ010000088.1:0-2728 GCA_031372635.1 Akkermansiaceae bacterium
CGGGCGGTGAATACCGAGCTGGTGGAACTCTACTGGCAGGTCGGCGGGTTCATCAGCGGGAAAATCGAGACGGCGGTGTGGGGAGAGGGTGTGGTGGAGGAATTGGCGCGTTTCATCGCGCGGCAGCATCCTGACATCAAGGGGTTCACCCGGGCCAGCTTGTTCCGGATGCGCCAGTTTTTTGAAATCTACCGGGGCGAGCCAATTGTCGCACCACTGGTGCGACAATTGCCGTGGTCGCACAACTTGCTCATCCTCTCGAAGTGCAAGCGCCCCGAGGAGCGCGAGTTTTACCTGCGGCTAGCTTCTCGTGAAAAGTGGGGCAAACGTGAATTGGAACGCCAACTGAACGGTGCCTTGTTCGAGCGGGCGGTGCTAGCTCCGCCAAAAGTCTCAGCACTGCTGAGACAATTGCATCCCGCAGCCGGGAGCGTGTTTAAGGACAGCTACTTGCTCGATTTCCTCGACCTGCCGGAGGGGCATTCCGAAGACGATCTTCAGCGCGGACTCGTCGCGAATTTGAAACGGTTTCTCATCGAGCTGGGCCGGGATTTTGCCTTCGTCGGCGAGCAGTATGTGCTGCAAGTCGGCGGTCGGGATTTCCGGCTCGATCTGTTGTTTTTCCATCGTGAGTTGCAGTGCCTCGTCGCCATCGAGTTGAAGATCGAGGAGTTCCAACCCGAGCATCTGGGCAAGCTCGAGTTCTACCTTGAAGCCCTCGATCGCGATGTGCGCAAGGCGCACGAGCGGCCGTCCATCGGCGTATTGCTGTGCGCCACCAAGGACAATGAGGTGGTAGAGTATGCGCTGAGCCGCGCCGCTTCGCCTACGCTCATTGCGGAGTATCAAACGCAACTTCCCGACCGTGCGCTGCTACTGAGCAAGCTGCACGAGTTCTACGAACTGGCGCAGTCGCATCCGGAAACGGATGCTCCGAAACGTAAGTCGAGGAAGACGACGAAATGAAGCTCTCAACACCGCAAGCCATCCCATGACAGCACCCCAGCGCTTCTCGCATCTAAGAAGAACCATGACCTCTTGCCGGACTGCCTGCGTTGCCGCGTTGTTTGTGAGCACATCGTTTCTAAGCGCCGCCAACGAATCCACCGGAAGGCCGCAATCGCTGGCGGGGACTTGGAGATTCCAGCTCGATCCGAAAGGTGTGGGCATCGGAGAAAAGTGGTTTTCTAAAAAACTGGATGACAGTGTGCATCTGCCTGGTACCACCGATGAGAACAAGAAGGGCGCTCTAACAACCGAGCGCCCCACGGACCGGCTCGCACGCGTCTGGACATGGAAAGGCGCGGCTTGGTATCAGCGCGATTTTGAAATCCCGTGCTTTTGGTCTGGCAAGCGCGTCACGCTTTTCCTCGAACGCACGAAGAACTCGCGCGTTTGGATCGACGGCACGTTTTGTGGCCGCGAGGACACACTCAGTGCGCCGCATGTGTTCGATGTCACCAAGGCGGCGAGCGCAGGCAATCACACGATCACCGTGCTCATCGACAACGCGAAGCTGCCACCGGTAGGCCCGGCCCATCAGGTGGATGAGCGCACGCAGACGAACTGGAACGGTATCGTCGGCAGGATGGAACTGCGTGCCACCGATCCGGTGTGGATCGACGACGTGCAGGTGTTTCCCGATGTCTCTAACAAAACCGCGCGCGTGCGGGTGAAGGTGGGAAACATCACGGGCAAGGCTGCCAAAGGAAGCATCACCGTCGGCAGTTCGAGTTGCAATGTGTCGAAGCCCGCTGTTTTTCAAACGCAGACGGTGGAGCTGAATGCGCCGGAGCGGGAGAACATGATCGAGTTCGTGTACAAGCCCGGCGGCGAGGTGCCGCTGTGGGATGAGTTCAAACCCGCGATGCTGAATCTGGATTTGAAACTGCAAGCCGCTGCGGGTGAAGAGGCCTTCACGGACCATAAGAGCACGCGCTTCGGCATGAGGGAATTCACACGCGAGGGCAATCTGCTGAAGAACAACGGCAAGACGGTTTATCTGCGCGGTCGTCTGGACTGCGCGAACTTTCCGCTCACCGGCTATGCGCCGATGGACAAGGCGGAATGGCGGCGGCTCTTGCAGATTCAGAAGGACTGGGGCCTCAATCACATTCGTTTCCACTCGTGGTGTCCGCCCGCCGCAGCCTTCGAGGCGGCGGACGAACTCGGCTTTTATCTCCAGGCGGAACTTCCTAACAAACGCAGCGCATTCAACGCGCCGGAAAACAAGGAGGCCGCGATCCACAACATCGACTTCATGGAAGTGGAGTCCACCGAGCCCAATGTCTCGCTCTACGACTACGGAAAGCGCGAGGGCGATCTGATCATGCGGCATTTCGGAAACAGCCCGTCGTTCGCGATGTTCACACTTGGCAACGAACTCGGTCGCTCGCCGGGAATGTTCGATCTCGTCGCCCATTTCAAGAAGTCAGATCCACGCCACCTGCACGCGCAGGGTTCCAACAACATGCATTGGGCTCCCAGCCTGGCCGAGGGCGACGACTTCTGGGTCACCGGCAAGGTGGAGAAATCCACAAAACCCCTGCGCGGATCGTTCTCGCTGTTTGATTTTCCTGATCCGCACATCGAAAGTCATCCGCCTTCGACGATGGTGGACTTCCGCAAGTCCATCGAAGGCGTTCCGGTTCCGCTGATCGGTCATGAAACGGGTCAGTTCCAGGTGCATCCGGATTTCAGGGACATCCCGAAATTCACCGGCGTGCTG
>JANMLQ010000076.1:0-10315 GCA_031372635.1 Akkermansiaceae bacterium
GCTGCCATTTTCAAAATGAAATGCTTGGTTCCAAGGCAGCGGGCGAGACGCCCGCGCCACATTTTTTCTCGCCGCAAAATCATTCCAAGCTAGCCTGCGGGCGCAATGGCACCGCCACCCAAACGCTCGGTTTTGTTGGCACTGACGGACACTCACCACGGCTTCCTGAAAGGCGCGGCGCGTTATGCGAGGGAGCATCACTGGCATCTCGTGCCGGACATGATCTACTCTGCGAAGATTCCCATCGGCTGGCGTGGTGATGGCATCCTTTCCTTCATCGGCGGTCGTGATGACCTCGCGGACTTCATCGTTTCCTCGGGACTTCCGGCGGTGGAAATCTCGATGGTCCGCAACGACATCCGCCTGCCACGCGTGGAAGGTGATAACGAGATGATCGGGCGCTTGGCAGCCGAGCATTTTCTCGAGCGCGGCTTCCGCCATTTCGCATGGGCACCGTTCATGGATGACGTGGTCAACGAGGAGCGCCATCGCGGTTTCGCCGATCACCTCGCTCGCAACAACCTCACCTGCGAACTGCTGCCCACCGCCGACAGCCGCCACGATAACCCGGCTTCGTGCGATTGGTCGGTGAAACGAAAACAACTCATCGAGTCACTCACCACCCTGCCCAATCCGCTCGCCGTTTTCGCATACAATGACTGCGTGGCCGCGAATGTCATCGACGCCTGTGATGATGCCGGGCTGCTCGTTCCCGAAGCCGTCGCGGTGATGGGCGTGGACAACGACACGATCCTCTGCGAATGCGTGCGCGTGCCGCTCTCCAGCGTCTGCCATGATCTGGAAGGCCTGGCCTACGAAGCCGCCGCGCTGCTGGACCGAATGATGAACGGCGAAAAACCACCGGACGAAGTCATCCGCGTGCGGCCCAAGGGCGTGGTCACCCGCCGCAGCACCGACATCGTGGCAGTGGACGATCTACAACTCGCGCGTGCGCTGCGTTTCATCCGCGATCATTACACGGATTCGCTGTTAGGTGTGGAGGCCGTGGTGGCCGCCACCGATATTTCCCGCCGCCTTCTTGAAAAAGCCTTCCGCCGCGAAATGAAACGCAGCCTCAACGAGGAGATCATCCGTGTGCGCATGGAAAAAGTCCGCGACCTACTCGTCACCACCCAAATGAAAGTGGTGGATGTGGCTGCGGCCACCGGGTTTTCCCGACCCAGTCATCTGTTCCGCACCTTCCGCAAGTTCTTCGGAGTCAGCCCGAAGAACTATCGGCTGGCGCATGGTCACTCGCGCCCGCCCGGAGTCCAAGCATCAGCTTGTCTTCACGATGGCCAAGCTGAAGCTTAACTCCTGAAATCCGGTAAGCGGGTGGATAAAGCCCAACGCGGATACAGCCCTCAGCGTTTGCCGCGCCGCACCTTGTTTGCGAAGGATTTCATCTCGTCCTCATGCGCCTCGATGTGCTCTACCAGCTTGAGCTGCGTGCGGCAGCGCTCCAAGTTGTGCTGCGGGTGGCGGGTTTTGAAATACACGTCGCCCTCGAGATGGTCTGTTAGGAAACGGATGCCCACCTCCAGAGTCATCAGTTTACCAGAGTGGGCCAGATGCTCCACTTCGGTGTCGTTGAGGAATTGCCCGGCCGAATCCAGATAGCCTTCCACCAGCGCCTCGAATATCGACATCCGCATTTCAACTTTCGTTAGATCCGTTTCATCCTCCGCCGCCGGGCTGGTCGCGCTGCGCACCAGATCTCCGAAGTCGTAGAGCACGAGGCCAGGCATCACCGTGTCCAGGTCGATCACGCACACGGCTTCGTCGCTGGCAGCGTCGATCATCACGTTGTTGATCTTTGTATCGTTGTGGGTGACTCGCACCGGGATCGCTCCTGCATCCACCAAGTCCAGCAGCAAGCCGGTGAGTGGCTCGCGGCTTGTGATGAAGTCAAACTCCGCGCGCACCGTGTCCAATCGGCCCACTGGATCTGCGGCGGCCACCTCCAGCAGACGCGCGTAGCGTTTCCGCGTGTGGTGGAAATCTGGAATCGTCTCGATGATCGAGGCTGCGTCCATGTCGCTCACCAAATCCTGGAATGAGCCGAAGGCGCGCGCCGCCTGATAGGCCTGGCGGGTGTTCTCCACCACGTCATAAGTCACGCAGCCCTCGATGTGGTTGTAGCAGCGCCACACCGCGCCGTGCTGGTCCTCGATCCACGAGCCGCCTGCGCGCGCAGGGAAGAGATTGAGCGTCTGACCGCCGAGATCCTGCTTGAGGCGCAGCACCCGCGAGTTGATGTGGCGCGTCACTTTCTCCACGTTGCTCATTACCGCGTGCGGGTCTTTGAAAACATTGCGGTTGATCGCTTGGATGATGTAGCGCTGCTCGCCGCCGTTTTTCTGACGATAAGTCGCGCGGTAGGTCGAGTTGATGTGACCGCTGTCGATCTCCTCGCCGAGCACGAACTCGCCCTCGACTGCGAATTGATTGCCGATCGCGGCGACGAGCATTTGCACGACCGGATCGGCCGCATGGATTTGACTGGATGGGGGTGTCATCGGGTGTGGGGAACCCGGCGAGCCTTGGCTTTCCCCGCCGCCATGGCAAACCTGAAACGCCCCGTGTCACAGCGGCGGCAATTTTGAAAAAGAATGAGCAATGGATTTCCCGAGTCACTGCCCACGCCATCGCCTGAGAAGCGGCTACCGGTGATCGCCGCTACGTCTCAATCCTCTTCAAGCTGCGGGCAGGCGCAGCGCGAAACACGAGCCTTGCTTCGCGCCGTGGCATTCCAAATCGCCGCCCTGTGACTTTGCCAAACGGCGCGACAAGGCGAGCCCAAGCCCCACGCCCGGCTTGCTCTCCGCCGCTTCGTGCGCGGACTTGTGGAAGGCGCGGAAAATCCGGCCATGCTCGGATTTCGGAATGCCCGGCCCATGATCGCAGATGAGGATTTCTACGAAACGAATGGTATCACGCGCATGGATCGTCACCACCGGCGGATCGCCGCCCGCCGCGTATTTCGCAGCGTTGTCGATCAGGTTGAAAAGTATGTGCTCCACCGCAGCGGTGTCCACCCGCACGCGCAACGAGCAAGCCACGTCCATCTCAAGTCGCAGCCCAGCGCTAGCAAGACGTGCTTCTAACCGCTCGCGGGATTGTTCCAGTAAATCACCCACGGTGATCTCGCGGACGTTGGATCGGGCGTTGCCGCGCTCGATGCGTGAGAAGGCCAGCACGTTTTCCACCAGGTGCGAAAGCCGATCCGCCTCGCGGGAAAGCACCCGCAGGTAGTGGCCGCGTTTCTCCTCCTTCACCGCGCCGGTTTCCAGCATGTCGGAATACAAACGGAAGGTTGTTAGAGGCGTGCGCAGCTCGTGAGTGACGGCGGAGACGAACGACGCGCGCCGCTCGCTGAGGCGCATCACTCCGCGCACCAGCAGCGATGTGGCGAGTATGGCAAGCAGCACCGCCACCCAGCCGATCATCAACGGCGCGCCGATTCGTGCGTCCTCCACAAGCGGCGCGATGGTGGCTTCATTGCGTTCTAGCAGGAATGGAAATGAAACCAGCGCCATGGGATTCTTCGCCCCTTCCGCCGGTGTCAAAGCGGCTTTCGGAAGTAGATCTGCCACCTCTGCAAGGAGTTGTTCCTTCAACGCATTTGAATTGAGCCACACGCCCTGCACGGCCTTGGTCATGGCGGGCGAACGCTTGCTGACTTGGCGCAGCAGATACAACTCGCCGCCCAGCCACACGCAGCGCATCGGAGTGATGTCCGTTGAGGTGGTGAGCGGAATCATGCCACCCGCGGCTTGAGGCTGCGCGAGTTGGATTTCCTGTTGTTGATTGCGTGTGAAGTTATCGGTGGCTTGGCCGATGTTCTTTTCCACGGCCTTCGCCCGCTTGGCGTATTCGCCGGTGTTGCTGTAAGACTGATAGCCTGCGTCCTGCCGCAATTCATCGGCACCTTTGGTATCGCGCAGTTGCCTGTTTAGTTCCTGTTCTTTTGGAGCGTCCTTGGGCACCGCGTTCCATGTCGTTTCACCGTGTACAGCTGCGCAGTTGAGCTGCGTCAATTCGTCACCTAGCAGAGGATTGGCGGCGAGAAAGACGCGCAGTTGTTTCATCCGCTTCTTGCGTTCCTGAATGACTTTCGCATCCACGCCCGCTTCTTTGGCGTTGTGTTCGTCGAGTTCTGGCGATGTCAGTCCGCCGCCTTGTTGGATTTGAAAATGCAGGGATACTTCCGGATCAGTCGATGTGAGGAACGGCGATTTTGTGAGATGCTCGTAATGGTCCACGGGATGCAGATTCTCCCGCAGCACGATGGCAGCGCCGAGTGCGTCCATCCGCCAGAGGGCGAGGCGCGTGCGCTCCTCCAGATCGGCGCGCGCTTCGGCGATGGAGCGTTCTTTTTCGGAAGCCAGCACGTTGCGTGTCAGCCAAGTCATCGCGCCGAAGACAGTCACGGCGCATAAGCCCAGCGCCGTCCACACGCAGAATATCCGTGGCGCTCTCATGACAGTATCTTTCGACTGCGGTGAAAGCGCAAGCGCATCACCGCTTTGAGGGCGATGAATGCGTGGCCATGGAACATGGAGCGTGCCCCAAAAGCATGAATGCGGGCGGACAGGGTGATCGGGAACAAACTGCGTTGCGAAAGCGGCGTCCACCGCCAAAGCGGTGATGCGCCTTTGGCTTTCACCGCAGTCCAAGGTGCGCTCATTCTCCACCTCCTTCCAAATACCGGTAGCCCTTGCCGCGCACGGTTGTTAGAACGCTCTGGTCCTTGTCGCCGAGCTTGGCGCGCAGGTGCATGATGTGCATGTCGATGGTGCGCGTCTCGGTCCGATCGGGATCGAGGTTCCAGAGGTTGCGCAGGATTTCCTCGCGGGTGACGAGGCGGCCGCTTGAGTCGATGAGATAACGGAGGAGCTGCGCCTCGCGTTCGGAGAGATCTTCGCTGCGGCCATCATCAAACTCGATCACGCTCTTGCGGAAATCCGCTTTTCCGCCGGGCACCGGGCGTTCATCGGAAGGCGCGGCGCGTTCGCAAGTGCGGCGCAGCACCGCGTCCACCCGGGCTAACAGTTCCTTCATGCTGAACGGCTTCACCACATAGTCGTCCGCGCCATTGACGAGGCCGCGCACGCGGTCGTTCTCCTCGCCGCGAGCTGATAGAATGATGACCGCTTGGCCGGGGCGTTTCTTTTTCAGTGCAGCGAGGATTTCAAAACCCGATGGGCCAGGCATCACGAGATCGAGCAGAAGCAGCCGGTAGTTCGCCTTGAGCGCGGTTTCCATTCCGATATGTCCGTCCGCCGCCTCCAGCGTCTTGTAGCCTGCGTATTCCAACACATCAACGATCCCGCTGCGCACGGCGGGATCGTCTTCGATGACGAGGATGACGGGTTCGTTCATGGGGTGGCGGATGAACACTGCATGAATTTCAGCGGATCGGCAACACGTCGCTGCGAACGAACGGGATGCGCGTGGTTTTCACATCGAGCAGCGGCCCGAGTTCGCAGACGTTGGTGTAGCCGTAAGCGTGGAGGTTCACGAAGGTCTGCACGTTCAACGCGACCGAAACACATTTGCGGGCGAAATGCACCGGCTCGTTGTCGAAGTTGTTGTTGCAGTAAATCAGGATGCGCGTGCTCTTTTCTGGAATCAGTTTGCGCAGCGCCTCCTCGGTGAAATCCGTGAACGCGAGATGCACTGCGCCTTTCACGTGGATGTGATCGTAGCGGTCCTTGCTGCGGGCATCGAGGATGATGGTTTTCGGCTCGGCAGACATTTGAATGAACTGCTCCTCAGTAATGCGGTTCTTCTCGCGGACGGGGGCGAGTTTCACAGTCAGCTCCGCAAATTGGTCGTAGCGGATTGCGGGGTTCGAGATGTCTTTGGCGAATGTGGTGGTCTGGCTGAGAATGGAAACGATTCCGAGGATGATGGGTAGTGTGGTTTTCATAACGACCGGTTTGTAAGCCCGGCGTTTCAGCCCGTCCGTAAAGGCTGGGTAAAAAGTAGTCGTGGACTTCAGTCCGCTATCCGGCTGTGGAAAACGGACTGAAGTCCTGAACTACGTTGGTTGTCGCCACGGAATGCACTTGCCGGGCGGCGGCTTGAAACGCGATGCTGTGTTAGTTCAACGATTGCCATGCACGACTTCATCTTCTACACGATCCCGCTGTTGATATTCCTGTATGTCGCATATGGCAGGCTGCGCGGGCACATCAAAACTCTGGAGGAGCAGATTGCGGCGCAGCTCTTGGCCCAACAAAAACTGCGTGAGTCTAACAGCGATTTGCAGGCCGAGTTGAAACGCATCGAATGCCGGATCGGGGTGCAGGACGCGCTTGTTCAATCTATCAGCCAGCCTGCTCCGAAAACGGAGGAGGTGCCTCGTTACCGTGAGGTTGAGTATGAGCCAGTGGTTCCGCCACCGCTGCCGATCTATCGCAAAGTAGTTCCTGAAGAACCCGCGCCAGAGTGGGAAAAGGAACTTTCATCCATAACTCCGGAGGAAGCTGCTCCACAATTTTCGAGCCGCATTCCGTGGCGTGACATCCTCGGGAAGATGCACCTTCTGCCGCCGGAAAAATCCGAGTCTGGCGAGACTGCGGAGAGCCAGATCGCGGCGTGGTGGGTCACCCGGATCGGGTTGATGCTGCTGATCATTGCGGCGGTGTTTTTTGGGATTTATGTCAGCCAGCACACGCCACCTTGGTTGCGTGTCATGACGCTTGGCTTGGTTTCGTTGGGGACCATTGGGCTAGGCTCGAAGATGAAGGATAAGTTGGAAGGCTTCGGGCGCGCGATCATCGCAGGCGGCTTCGCACTATTGTATTTCACCGCGTTCGCGGCGTTCGCGCTGCCTGCTACCAAGATCATTTCTGATCCCGCTGTCGGCGTGTTTGCGCAGTTGGCAGCGCTCGTAGTCACTATCCTCTGGTCCTTGTGGAAACGGGATCAAACTGTCGCGACATTGACACTGTTTCTCGGATTCGTGTCCTGCGGTTTTTCCCATTCTCATGACCTGGATCGCTTCGCCACGGTAGGTCTGGTGATGCTTGCCGCTACGGGTTCATTCCTGTTTGCGAAACGCGGCTGGCTTGCTCCGTTCATCACGGCGTTGGTCGGTTCCTGGGCCTGCTTCGGAGTGTTCGCGGTGAACGACTGGTTGCGCGGTGACTCGCCGGAATTTCTCCACATCATGGTTTCGCTGGTGGTTCTAACCGTCGTGTTCGAGACGGGAAACTTGGTGGCTGCTATTCCCGGTGATCGTTTGCGGCGATGGCTCATCCTCAGTAACACCTCTGCTGCGGCCTTGATTGGCTACGGTGTGACTCGTATGGCGCACGCGGATCAGCTATCGGCCTTTTATTTCATCTATGCCGCGCTGTATTTCGTCTTCACTGCGACTCACCATTTCCGCACGACAGACAAAGCTGCGACGGAATCGCTGTTCTTAAAAAGCAGCGCCTTGTTATGTCTTGGTTTTGCGGCCGCATTCAGTGGGCCAGTGCGCTGGCTCGCCATCGCCTTCCAGGCATTCTCGCTGTTGTGGACGGCGCGCCGCAGTGGATCGCGGTGGATCGCAGCGGGCTTCGTGCTGGTGCTGGCCGCCTCTATCGGCTGGTTCTGGCGTGATCTGATGGTGGAGCCGCCTGTGGAGTGGCGTTGGTTGGATGCGTTCCGCATCGCTGGCGGTCTCTATCTGGTTTTTCTAACCGTGCAGCTCGCATTTCATTCGCGATGGTTTCCGCGTGGCATCGGTGAGGAGCATGGGAAACAGGCGCGTGGTTTCCGTATCGCGGCTTCGTTTGTCATCGGGATTACGGCGCTGGCTTTGTCCTTCACTCCATCGTTTCCGGGCTGCTGTGATCCGGTTTGGTTCCTGTTCCTGCTGTCGGCATTGATCGGGATGGTCTGTCCGCTGATGCGCAGTGCGGTTCCATGCATGGCGGCGGCGCTGCCGCTCGTGTCGTGCTACATCGCTTACGCTTTACTGCCGCCGGATGCGGGCCGCAGTCATGCCGCGCTATTGTTAGGAGTTGCGTTGATCATTACAGCGTTCGGAGTTTCCGAGTTGATCCGTCGTTATTGGCGGGCAGCGACCAGTAGCCGCTTTGTGGACAGCCAGGGCGCGCTGCTTCTCGGGCTGGCCACCCTCTTGCCATTCAGTATCGCTCTCAGCGGAATGTATTCGCTTACGGGCAACGCCGGGATCGGGATATTCGCGTTGTTTCCCGCAGTCACTTGTGCCGCCGTCTTGTGCGGACAAAAACCAAAGGCCGGCGGTCAGAGAGTGCGGCTGTCGATCAGTTTCCAGATCGCAGCCGGTGTTATTATTCTGTTAGGTGGAGAGATCACTTGCAGGAGTTCGGAGTATTTTCCCTGTGTGCTTGCAATAGCCGGACTGCCCATGCTGGCCCTTGCGAAACGGGTGCGCATCCGAAACGTCATAATCGTCGGTGCACTGCCGATCCTCGGCGGTTTTTTCATGCTGTGGCAGAGGTTTCTCGAAGTCCGGGAAGGCGACATCGCTGGTGACTCCATCAATCTCGCGGTGTTGCTTCTGATTTCCGCAAGCCTTGCGATCATCCTTTGGAAAAAGGTCCGCACATCCCGCCTGCGGAAACCTGCAATTTGTGGTGATGCACTACTTCACGCGCTAAGTGTTTTTTCGCTGCATCTGTTCTTTCAAAAACACCTTGGCGAAGGGCCTGAGTTTCTTGCGGCAGGACTGCTTGGATTATCGCTGTTCATCGTGAGTCAGCGTTTTCCTTTCCGCGTTCTCGGAATGGTATCGTGGCTGCCTGTCGTGCTGGCATGTGTTTATAATATTTTCGCGGCAAACTGGCGCGGCGAGAGAAGTGGAGAGATTTGGTTCGTGGCGGCGGGACTGCTGGTCCTCATGCATCTCGTGCTCGCCAGCCATTTGAACCGGAAGGCATCTCATGTCGGTAAATCCGGATTTGGCCTGCCAGAAGTCATCTCATGCATCGCCGTGCTGGCATGGACTCTCATCACACTCGCCGCCGTGGAAACCCCGTGGCAGGCTGCGGCTCTAACAGGCATCGCGCTGCTCTGCTCCGCATTGTGGCGTTGGAGGAGCATCGCATGGATCGGCCACTTGGGTCTAGCACCGCTGACATTGGCATTCTGCGCGGCGGTTTCCATGATGCTGGCAGTGGACGATGTTTCCAAACCCGCCACATGGATCCTGACGAGCATCTTGCTGACATCCGCCGGCCTCGCTGCAAATGGCATGCTCATGGCAAGCGGGGTGCGATGCATCATGGGCCGGAAAATCACCGCTTCCTCGGTGATGCCATGGTTTCACGCAGCAGGTGCATTGCTCGTTGCCTTCGCTGCTTGCACGCTCGACCGGCTCGTCAGTGACAACCTCACCGCTGTTTTCTGGGGGCTTTCCGCCATTCTGTTGTTTGTCAGCGGACTCTTCGCGGGCCTGCGCGCTTACCGCCTGACGGGACTCATCGGCCTAGTGTTTTGCACCGGACATATTTTCATCTGGGACATTCAGGATACCTTCTATCGGATCATCGCGTTCTTCGTGATCGGGCTGGTGATGCTTGCCATCGGCTTCCTGTATCACCGCTTCCGCGAGCGGATCGCGGCTCTGGATTCCTGAGTGCCGCATCCCGGCGTTGCCGCCCGCAGTTTTCTCCGCTACATAAGCGCTGAAGATGACCGCGCCACTGAGCTACTGCCCTGATTTGCTCCACTACGCCCGCCGTGAAACCCGCGAGGTGATGGTGGGAAATGTCGGCGTCGGCGGAAACAATCCGATCCGCGTGCAGTCGATGATCACTTCCGACACGCGCGACACTGCGGCCTGCGTATCCGAGGTGCTGGGCCTGGCGGATGTGGGTTGTGAAATCGTCCGCATCACCGCGCAGACGAAGGTTTATGCCGCGAATCTCGAAAACATCGCTCGTGAGGTGCGCGCGGCAGGTTGCGAAGTGCCGTTGGTGGCGGACATTCATTTCAAACCGGACGCCGCACTCGAAGCCGCGAAGTGGGTGGAGAAGGTCCGCGTGAATCCGGGAAACTATGCGGACAAGAAAAAATTCGAGATCCGCGAATACAGCGACGCGCAATATGAGGAGGAGTTGGAACGCATCCGCGAGGAGTTCACGCCGTTGGTGATGCTCTGCAAGAATCTCGGTCGCGCGATGCGCATCGGTACCAATCACGGCTCGCTCTCCGATCGCATCATGAACCGCTACGGCGACACGCCGCTCGGCATGGTGGAAAGCGCGCTCGAGTTCGTCCGCATCGCCCGCGATCACGATTACCACGCCCTCGTTTTCTCGATGAAGGC
>JANMLQ010000102.1:0-8838 GCA_031372635.1 Akkermansiaceae bacterium
CTTGACTTGGACACCGGTCATGGAGGCAAACAGTTACACGATAAGTTGGTCAGCCACTCCTGACGGCCCGTTCACCCCAATCGTTCAGAATCTGACTTCGGCCACTTTCGTGGATTTCAATGCGACTCCCGGCAAGACGAACTACTACAAAGTCACTTCCTACAACGAATCCGGGGCCGGCCTAAGCTCTACGGTTTTCGGAGTGATAGTTCCCATGCCTGTCGTCGGCATCAGCACAGGCTCAGGAACAGTGACCCTCCGCTGGCCGGACTGGGCCACCGGCTGGATCCTCAGCTCGAGTATCAGTCTCCAACAGGGGACTTGGTCGCCAGTCATGGCGTCTCCCACCACCAGCGGCGGCATGAAGGATTTGGTTCTCCCTCTCGATTTCCCCATGAAATTTTTCCGCTTGGCGAGTCCCTCGCCCTAATCATTAAGGATCGTAGATCCGCCAATTCCCACACGACTCGCAGGCAATCCGTTCCTCTACTCAATTCTTGGAGAGTCCCTGTGGCTCTGGATCCTGTGAATTCCACATGAAAATCACTACCCGTTTGCTCCATCTTACTCTTGCGGTGGTCCTCTCGGTTTTGGCTGGTGCGGACGCAGCGCCTACTGACAGGCCGCATGTTATTTTCATCCTTGCCGATGACATGGGTTTGGGCGACCTGGGCTGTTATGGTGGGAAGCAGGCACCTACGCCACGACTCGACCGTCTCGCCAGTGAAGGGCTACGATTTACGCAATTTTACAGTGCTTCGCCGGTTTGCTCTCCCTCGCGTGCCGGATGGATGACCGGCATGTTTCCGGCACGCTGGCGCATCACGAACTATCTCCAAACACGCGAGGGCAACCGCAGCAGCGAGCAGGCAGATTTCCTCGATCCGATGGCACCATCCATCGCGCGACAAATGAAAGCGGCGGGCTATGCGACCGGGCACTTTGGCAAGTGGCATCTCGGCGGCGGGCGGGATGTGGAGGATGCACCGAAGATTTCCGCATACGGATTCGATGAAAACGCCAGCACTTGGGAAAGTCCCGAGCCGCATTCAGACATCGAGGGCGCAGAGGCTCCCGCCAAGGTCAAACGCTGGGAACGCACGGCCTCCTTCGTGGATAAGACGCTTGATTTCCTTAAGCGCCATAGGGAACAGCCCTGCTTCGTTCAGCTCTGGCCGGATGACGTCCACACGCCGTGGGTGCCAGATGGGCAGGCGCGGCGCGGCGACACTCCCGAAAATTTTCATCCGGTGTTAGAAGAGGCTGACCGGCAAATCGGGCGACTCCTTGATGGTCTGCGTGATCTCGGCATAGAGCAAAACACCCTCGTCATCTTCGCCAGTGATAACGGCCCGATGCCGACCTTCGGGGGTGCGCGCACTACTGGATTGCGCGGTGCAAAATGGAGTCTCTATGAAGCTGGCATCCGGCTACCATTTATCGTCCGCTGGCCGGGCCGCATCCCTGCGGGGAAGGTGGATGAAACCACGGTGTTAGCCGCCTTCGATCTACTGCCAAGTCTGTGTGCGATCGTCGGTGGCACTCTGCCGGAAAACGCGGTGATCGATGGCGAGGATCTCAGCGCGGCGTGGTTAGGTCGGGTAGTTGTTAGAAAACATCCGTTGTTCTGGGAATACGGACGCAACACGACTTTTAAATATCCGACAGGCCGTGATCGCAGCCCAAACCTCGCGGTGCGTGAAGGACCGTGGAAACTGCTGCTCAACGCCGATGGCAGCGGTATGGAACTCTACGATGTCATCAAGGACCGCAGCGAAGAACATGACCTCGCCGCGAGCAAACCGGACCTCGCCAAGCGTCTTGCGGATTCCGCCATCCGTTGGCGGCAGTCGCTACCGGCGGGGAATGGCAAGCGATGAGCCGGGGTTTCCTCGTCCGCGCTGGCATCGATCACTCAGATGACTGTTCTGATCTTCCAGCAACCAGAGTGCAAAGGACGAGATGATTGAGTGAACTGTTCTAATGGGTTAGTGCCGATTTGATGGGAGATTCAGGGAGTCGGAAGAGGTTTGCTTTTGAAGTAAGGAGTGATGATCACGGTGACGTCGGTTCCCACGGGCGGGACTCGTTTGGGAGATGCGAACCAGACCACGCCTTGTTCGTTGTCGATGCCGGGATAGTTGATCATCGCGTATGAATCGAGCTTGATGGAGGCGATGTCTCCAGAGAGATCAGGGATGAACTTCCCTTCGGAGAAACTTGATCCGGTGTAGAGCCAAGGACCCGGCGCTAGGGCCGCGTCCTTCGCCTTGTCCCGGAGCCATTCATTGATGGGAACACGGCGGATGGTGCCGTTTTCACTCCATTCCACTTCCATGGTGATTCTAGCAGTAGCTCTCACGGGGGCTGGAACTTCCGGGTAGATGCCAGTCGGGTGACCGGTTTCGTTGATCTGGGAGAATAGCTCGGGCGATGGTGGATACCTGAGCAGGACGAAGGCGAGATTGAGATCGGTGGGGACGGCCTGCGTGATGAGAAGTGCTTCGTGGAACTTTCCCTTCTGGAGAATGATCATGTATTCGATCAGTCCTTCGGTCATGTTCACCTTGGCGGGGAAACGGATTTCCCGGTTTTTTTGGTCGAGAACGACGCTGCCGATCTGATAGCGAGTGTCATCCAGCTTGGTCACAGTAGGCTTTACGGGGACTGATGCAGAGTCTTTGGTAGGAGGCTGCTCCGGCTTCACGGGCGCAATTTCCTGAGCCAGCGAAATGGCAACGCAGGCTGGAATGATGAGTAGAATGCGGGTTGTCATTTTGAGCAGTTGGTGGAAATGGCATGCGATCCAAGCCTCGGATGTGTCCGAGCGTTAGGCTATGGGAAATATGCCTCTAAGCAGATGGCGCGACTCAGAAAGACGATGCAATCGAAAATTGTCCGGCAACTGATTCGCTTTGAGTCCGGGTTTGGCGGCCAGAAGGCGCAGGTGGGCGTGCTCAAAAAGAATCGGATTCCTGTGAACAAAAGCGAATTGGGACATTAAGCCACTTTGTCGGACTTAGAGATCAAATTCATTGATTGAGCGCAGATCTGCGTAAGGACGAAATCTCCGCCCGCGAGGGTGATTGAATGAACCATCCCAGCGGCGCGGGCCGTCGGAATGCATTGCCGGAGTGGACTGGAATCACGGTGGCAGCAAGGTGATGCGCACCCGTCCGAAGCGTGGACTGCCACTGCCACTGTCGCCGATCGTCACGCGCTCCCAGTCGGTGTTGATGGACTCAACGATTGGCAACTCTGTGGCATTGATGAAGTGATCCAAGGTGGAGCTGAACTGTGGCGTGTAGCTCAAGCCTGCCACGGACTTGCGCCGCAGATACTGGATTACGAGCTGCTGGCCTGCCGGATCGGTCGGCACTAGCATCATCCGCGGCAGTCCCGAGGAGGGATGCGACGTGGGATGATACAGGGCGGAGTCCGCCTTGGTAGGATCGAGGTTGAAGGCGTATTCCAGAAGTTGGGTAACTCCGTCGCCGTCTTCATCCGCAAGTTGCGATTCATTGGAGCCGCTGACGTCGTGTCCGAAAGCCCATTGTTGGTAAGAATCCCGATAAGTGACGGCCAGCGAGTTGGAGGCGAAGTTGCCAGCAGCGTCGATGTCGGTCACTGTGTTTTGCGGTAGTGAGAGGACCACAGTGCCGGATGTTGGCGCGATGGTCGCCACGTAAGCCGTGCCTATGCCGGTTAGAGAGATGACTGAGCCACCGCTGATAGAAATGTCACTTTCCGTTAGGCCGGTGACGTTTTCGGAAAATTTGAGATTGGCGGTGAACCAGCCATTCACGACGGATTTGGCTGTGGCGAGCGTAGCGAGTGGGCGCACGCTTTCGAGTTCGAGCCGGTCCAGCCGCGCACCGTCTTCCCGCGCATACACGGTGACGGTGTGAGTGCCGGCGGTAAGATTCAAGATGACCGGATCGGCACCACCACGGTGATTCACGTAGTCCCAGATGTACGCCGTGCCGGGAGGGGCAAGATCCCAAAGACTCACGCTGCCGAGCGTTTGGTTTCCATCAACTTCGACATAAAACGAATCACTCTCGGTGGTGGCCGCCTGGACCTGGCCGCGGAGCATCCATTGGCCAGTCTGCGGTACGACGAAGGTGAACTCAGCCCTGTGCTGGGTGGCGATCGGCGGTCCATTGTTATTGGGAAAGTTCCCCTCAGTCAGCCAGAGATATTTCCCGCTCGGCGCAGCGGGATCGGTCACGAGGACCATTCCGCCGCCAATGAAGGAGGCCTCGGCCGCATTGCGCGCCAGGATCTGTGAGGAATAGAGGAGCGATAACGAGGTGCCCGCGCCCATCGGATTTCCGTCATTATCGGTGACTGCGGCGGTGCGTAGTTCGATGCCGACTGCTTGCCCCAGGACTTGGGGAGTCAGGTTGAGCAGATAGGTTTCTCCGGATGGCAGGATGGAATTCAGGGTCGCATTCACCAGCGAGAAATCCGCAGCGGTCAGGCCGTTGACAGACTCGCCGAAGGTGAGGCCGATCTGGAACGGACCGCTGACTTGCGCGGGCACTCCGGTGAAGAGCGGCGCTGGCGGCAGCGTGTCCAGATAGCTCAGGGAAAGCACTGCGGATGCACGACTGCCGAGCGCTGTTAGATTCGCGGAATTCGTCGGCACGGAAACCGTGACGTTTGGTGCCGTTGGCGAAATTGTCGCCACATAGTAATACCCCTTGCCGCGCAATTTGCTGACACTGCCGCCACTGACTTGTAGGTCGGAGGCGGTGAAATCCGTGACATCCATGTCGAAGGCGACGGTGACATCGAAGGCTCCGCTGACAGCGCCGGCAGGCCCGGCAATTTCGCAGCGCGTCTTGCGGCCACCACCGGGAATGTCATAGCGCTGCACGGTGGTCGCATTCGGCCAAGTGCCGGAGTTCATGAGCGTCCAGTTCACTCCATCTAGGCTGTGATGGACCTGATAGTTGGCGATCCGTCCGTTGAAGTAGTCTTGGCGCGGGGTGTAAACGAATCCGCCGACGGAGCGTGACGAGCCGAGATCGAGTGTGAGGTGGTGCGGTGGTGTCGGGTCTGGCGGGATCGACCCTTGCGAATACTCGGTGTGCCAGAAAGTTTCTATATTTCCATCAGTCGCATTTGTGGCAGGAGCAAACTCATCGCCAATTTCCTGACTATCGAAACTATAGACCGACAAGCCGGAAGTGGGCATCGGCGTGCCATTGCCATCGAGTACCGAGAATTCGGCGACACTGGTCCAAGCCCCTGCATTCACCTCGCTGAGTGCGGTGAGGCGGACGTAGCGGGCTTTCGGCTTTGAGGAAGTATCGAATTCTGTCGGAGTCAGGCCTTGGATGTATTGTTGGAGCAACACGACCGCGTCTTGATCGACGAGATTTTTCGCAAGCGGAGGCATGGCCGTGCCATTTCCCACGGCACCCATCCGGAAATGCAGCGCGGACAAGCTGCTATCACCGGGTTTGATGTAACGACCTTCGGGATCGAATTGGAAATGGCCTTGAATGGTTCCGTTGACGATTCCTTGGAGCGCGAGCGGAGTCCCAAGCCGCGCATCGAAAAAGCTCACCGTGCTCCCGGGGCGGTGGCAATGGGCGCAGTTCATATCGAGGTATGAGCGCACTCGGTGCTCGACGGGCGCGGTCGCATCGTTAATCGCGCGAGATTCGATGAAGTTTGCTAACTCAGTGGTGGTGAGCGTGCGATCAAACATCCCGAGCGAGTTGAAGGTGACGAGTTGGTTGGCGGTGCGGCCAGTGGCTTCGTAGTGGAAATTCCCGTTGAGCGGGCTGGTCCGCACGCCCAGCGCTTGGCCCGCAGCAGCGGTGTGGCACTGCATGCAATCGGCGCGCGAGGGGTAATCCCAGCGGCGGCTTTCGGTGCTGCCGTTTGGCAGAGTCACCGGAAAATTCTCGATCTGGCTGGTAGTTAGCAAATTCGCGTCGGTGCCCGCGCTGTTCCAACGGTAAGTGACGCCGTATTTCCCGCCGCCAGCGGTGCAAACGAGGAAGCGAGTTTCCAAGCGTTTAATCTGCGACGGGTCATTTGCATTCGTTGCGATTTCAAAATGTTTCACTAACACCGTCCCGGCGGGAAAGGTCCAGCTTCCTTCGTCATCGAAGACGATGTCTTCCGAAGCGGTGTTGTGTGAGCCGTTGTTTGGCAATATAATCCAGCGCTGTTTGGCGGCCGCATCTGACCACAGCGGCGACACCACCGTGTAGGGAACCGCTGCGGGCACGGCTGTGAGCGTGGCAAGATTGCTGAAAACACCAGTCTGAGAAAGGAGCAGCGGCGGCTCGGCGGAGACACCTGCCACTATCAGCTTGCTAATGGTACCGTTCGCATTGTTGGTGCCGTTAACCGTGAGTAAATAAATTTCGCCAGCCGTATCCGTGCAAAAGTTCGAGAGTCCGACTTTGTTGCCGGTTGGGAATCCATCGATGACCAATTGACTCACGGGCGCTCCGCTGGTGGGAAGCGTGGCAGTCCAGATCTTCCCTACGACGTGATCCGCGTAGAGCAGCTTGCCACCGAGTGCGGCATCCCACTTTGCACCGCGGTAGCGCATGCCGCCGATGATGCAAAATCCGACGCTGTGGTCGTAGTCCAGCGCTGGCGGGGTATCCGTGCCGATGGGCGGCACGGCAGCCGTCCCTGGGCCGGCGATGAATCCTTCGCGGTAGCCCCACTGGGCGTTGCCGCCTCTTGGCAGCCGGGTCATTTCCTCGCGCGCACCCTCGCCCACGTCACCGATCCAGACCTCGTCTGTGAGCGCGTCATAGTGCGCGGTGTGAGGACTGCGAAGGCCGAGAGATGCGTATTCTTCCAAAATCGAGCCAGCAGGATCGAGCCACGGATTGTCATTGGGAATGCCATAGCCTTGGGTGTAGCTCGCTGGCCAGCCTGCGGGTTTATTCGCCGGGCTCAGTGGCTGGCGTCGGATCGGGTGGGATTTCGTCGGATCATTGTTCACATCGATTCGGAAAACGCCGCTGAAAAGCCCGAAGTTCAGCTTCTGAGTGCGGCTCAGCGCACCATCGGCTCCAGTTAGGCCGCCGCCTTCATTGCTATCACCGCCGTCGCCACAAGTGATGTTTAAGAAGCCGCTGTTATCAAAATACATCGCCCCGCCATTATGCCAACGGCAGCGGTCATACTGGCTGATGAGCACGAACTCACTATTCGGATCAAGCGTCCCGCTGGCTGGCAGCCATGTGAAGCGCGAGACTCGCCAATACGTGTGGTTGTCATCCGCGCCGACGAGTGCGGGTTTGTGGTTGTAGCAAACATAAGTGTAGTTCGCATTTGGCGAACCACTCTGGCCGAATTCGGGATGGAAGACGAGGCTGTAAAAGCCCTGATCTTCTGAGATCTGGGTGGTGGATACCCGGTCGAGAACTTTCACCACTTGCGCTTGGGTCGTCGCTGGATTGTTAGGAAAGCGCCAGATCTGGCCGTTTTTACCGACGAGAAGCAGGTTGGTGCTGCCCGGGATCGGTGTGAGCCATAGTGGGTCGATGAACGTAAGATTGGGAAACGCGTTCTCGGTGGACCAGCCGGTCGCCTGTCCCGGCGCGACGGATGGGAAGACCCCATTAAAGAACGGATTGACCGGCTGGGGAGTGTCCAGCCCGCCTTGTTGCGCCATCGCTCGCGGCGAGGTTCCCAATAAGACAAGCGCCACCAAAAGACCGCCACATGCGGACAAGCATTGAGCAAGAGGACGTTTCCGCATTGTCGTTGAGATATGGGGTGGCCCCGGCTCAGTCCTTCAATGAATAGCGCAGTTCAAATCCGGAATTCTTACCTAGGCTGCAGGGTCAGCATGGCTTTACCCAGGGCGTCGCCGATGAGGAAGTAGGTTTCGGCATTACCGCATTCGTGATGCTCATGACCAGGGTGCGGGGAATCTTCTCGTGGGCGTACGAAGTCGATCGTTTCGACCAGCTTGACGGTGCCTTTGAACTCTGGCTTCTTCGCTGCGTCTTTCTGGGCTTTCTTAATCGCCATAGCTGCTTCCGGGATATCCTTGTCGCCTTTCATCCAGGCTCCGGTGAGGTCACCGATGACTACTGGCAATTTCGGAGACTTCAAGTCCTTGCGCACATCGTGGATCAGGTTCACCAGATTCTGTTCATACACTGGCACCATCTTGGCATCGCAGAAATCATTCCAACCGTGCCACCAGACGAATCCCGCGATTTCATAGCCGCGGCCATCATACTTGGGAAAATTGGTTTTTAGATTTTTGAGCGCATCGTTGATCTCTGAGATCATCTGCGAGTAGAAGGGACCAACCTGTCCGCCCGAGCTTGGCGGGCGGAAATCCACGTCAAGGCTCTTGCCGCCCCATGCGGTTTTGATAAGCAGCACCTGATTCTTAATTCCGTCGCCCACCACATGGCCGAACTGGAGTTCAACACCGAAATGATGGTTGTCATTGTAAGCCGAGTAGCCGAGACCGAGCGGCCCGACTTTTAAGTCCGCATCGCCGCGTTGATACTGGACCCACACATCATCCCGCGTCGCCCATTTGCCATCGGCGGTCTTGAGGTGTTTGTAGATCGGTGCCTTGACCGGATCATTGTAGAGCGCGATCAGCGTGCCTTTGCCATCGTTGTAATCCTTGCCAGTGAGATCGACGACTGCCTGTCCTTGCATGTTCGACTGGCCTGCGAGGATGAAGACTTTTAGCGGTCTTGCCTGTGCGGTGAGCACAGGCGCGATTAGTAAAAGTGAAGCGGTGAATATTAGCTGGAGTTTCATAGTTTTTTGGTTGGAATGAAATTGTTTGGGATTGGCTCAAAAACATCGACAGGGAGAATC
>JANMLQ010000111.1:0-17108 GCA_031372635.1 Akkermansiaceae bacterium
CTTACTTCCACCAAGGCCGCCACTTCCGTCTAACCGATGTGCATGGCAACGTGGTGAAGGAGATTCTCGCGTGAAAGTGGCGGTGGTTCACCCGCCATGCCCATCCATAGCCAGAACTTGGGCATGGCGGTTGCAAACCGCCGCCTCGTCTCACCCGCCAAACGCCGCTCTCAACATCACCAGACTCTTCGGAATCGCCGTGAGCGGATCTTCTTTCCCCTCGAACTCCAGCGAGATGTAGCCGGTGTAGTTTGCCTCGCGGATGATCTTCGCGATGCGCGGGTAGTCGAGATCCAGCGTGTACCAGACGCCGCCGCCGTGGTAAGTTTTTGCCTGCACGAGCACAGCATCCGGCGCGAGTTGCCTGAGGCGGTCGTAGGGATCTTCGAGAAAATTTCCGGTATCGAGCGTGGCTTTGAGCCATGGCGAGTTGACGGCTTCGATCACGCGCTTCACGCCTTCCGGTGTGCGGCCAAGACCCCAATGATTTTCCAGTCCCATGATGACGCCGCGTTTCTCCGCCTCCTTCGCAAGAATCTGATAGGACTCGATCACCCAGCCATAAGCGTCCTCCTCGTTGTAGCCATCAAGGGACTTTTCCTCACCGCGGTGGGCCATGAGATCGTTGAAATCCTTCGATGTCCCCCAAGTGCCGGAGTTCACCCGCATGGTGGGGATGCCGAGTTGATAGGCTTGTTCCAGGCATGCGATGGTGTGATCGATATTCTGCTGGCGCTTCGCAGCATCGGGCGAGAGGAAACCCTGATGGGTGGAGTAGCCCATGAGGTCGATGCCTAACAGAAAAGCGCGGCGCTTGATCTTCATCAGCGCCGGTGCGTCCCATGACGGGAGTTGTTTCTGAAGGATCTCGAAACCATCGAAGCCCATGCGTGCGGCGTGTTCTAGGCAGATGTCGATGGGCCGCAAGTCCTCGCGGTTGAAGCCCCAGAACGAGTATGAAGAGATGCCGATACGATTGGGGCGGGTCTTCGCCGCTGCGGCTTTGGTTTCCGCGCTAGTGGGCATCAATCCAGCGGCGGAAACGGAAGCGAGGAAATGGCGGCGATTCACTGCGGAAGCATGCAACAAGCAGTGACTTTGGGAATCGAAAACACCTCGCAGGATCAGACACCCACGCAAAGGGCTTGTGGCGGCGGATGGGTTTCTTGACGGGGAGCACACGCGCCACCGCGTGTTCCGTAGTGCGCCCTCGCACTACGGAGGCGGATCGGCTATTCGACGTTCTATATTGAATCCATGTTCCGGCATCGCACACGCATGTCTCCGGCGATGGCGCCGGAGACGGCACGCGATGGCGCGTGCGCTCCCCAACACACGACGACACACGTTTGCCCACTTCAGTTACATTCTTGTCGTCCACGTCGTTTCCATCCACGCCATGCGTGAAACAAGAAGGCTGCGGCAAACGCAAACATGAACACCGAGAGAAACTGGCCTTTGGTAAGCGCGCCGACCATCGCCGCATCCGGCTCACGGAACTGCTCGCCGATAATGCGAAAAGCCGCATAGAGCGCGAAGAACAATCCGGTCAACAAGCCGTCCGGTGCTTTCGGGAAACGCGTGCGGACGAACCATAGGATCGCGAACAGCAATGCGCCTTCTAACAAACCCTCGTAGATCTGCGAGGGATGCCGCGGCTGTAGGTGGCTGCCCAGTGTTTCCGAAACCTGAGGGTTATCGCGTGCGGTGGCAATCAGCACATCAAGGCCGGCGTTCGCCAGCTTCGGCTCGATTTCCGTGCAAGACTGCCACGCCGCGCCCTGCACCTCATTCGTTTCCTCGCTCAGTGAGAGCGGAAACTTTACCGCCCACGCCACGCCATGCGCCACGCGGCCATAGAGTTCGCCATTGATGAAGTTCGCCATACGCCCAAAGAACAAACCCAGCGGAGCCACTACGCAGAGGCCATCGCCGAGACCGGTCCATGTGACCTTGTGTTTCCTCGCATAGAACCAAGTGAAGATCACCAGCCCGAGAATGCCGCCGTGGCTCGCCATACCGCCTTCCCACACGCGCAGGATCATCAGCGGATCTTGCGCCACGCCTTCCCAGCCAGCCTTGGGTATCTGATAGAAAAGGATGTAGCCCAGCCGACCGCCGAGAAATACTCCGAACAATGCCGCAGCCGCGATAAAATCCCCCGTCTGCTCCGGCTTCAGCACCCAGAGGCCGCGCCGAGCCAGATTGCGCAACAAGAGAAAGCCCGCCAGGAAACCCAGCAGGTAGGCCAGCCCATACCAGCGGAGCTGGATCGCATCCGTGATGCGCAGCAGCACCGGATTCAAGTCATGCACGTAAGTCGCGAACACGCCCGCACCTCACACCATCCCCCTGCCCCACGCAAGCCGCCATCCTCGCTCTTCCCCATTGACCGCAGCCTTCGCTTTGCCGAACCTCCACCCATGCCGAGCAAGAAGGAACTCTTTGACCTCCAATTCATCGAAACGCGCCACAAGCTGCTCGATCTCGCCGCGTTTCTCGATCGCATCGACCGTCATCCCGGCGAGCAGGACTACCGCTTCACCGCATTGAAATCCGCACTACCCATCCTGCTAGAAACCCGCCCCGATCGCGCCCGCGTCATCCTCGAAGCTCTCTCCGATCAAACCACCGAACCCATCCCGCAAGCCGCTTTCCAAGGAGCCTTCGGAGCACCGCTACCATGAGATACATCGAGCCCCACGCCCACATGGTCAGCCGGACGACGGATGACTACGAGAAACTCGCGCTTGCTGGCTGCGAGGCGCTTTGCGAACCCGCGTTCTGGGCAGGCTTCGACCGCGCCTCGGCGGATGGTTTCCACGACTACTTCCGCCAGCTCACCGAATACGAACCGAAGCGCGCCGCCAAGTATGGCATCAAACATTTTTCGTGGCTCTGCATCAATCCGAAGGAGGCCGATGATCCGGGTTTCGCACGCGAGGTGATGAGTCTGATCCCGGAGTTCCTCAAATGCCCAAATGTGTTAGGCATCGGCGAGATCGGGCTGAACAAGAACACTCGCAACGAACTCACCATCTTCGAGGAACACGTCCAACTCGCACTCGATCACGATCTGCCCATCCTCATCCACACACCGCACCTCGAAGACAAACTCAAGGGCACACGGCTCATCCTCGATTCGTTAGGAAACTTCTCCAAGCTCGACCGTGCGAAAGTCATCATCGACCACGTCGAGGAACACACCGTCGCCCCCGTGCTGGAGTCCGGCTATTGGGCCGGCATGACGCTCTATCCGCACAGCAAGTGCTCGCTGGACCGCGCCATCGACATCCTTGAAATCCACGGCCCCGAGCGCCTGTGGATGAACTCCGCCTGCGACTGGGGCGTTTCAGATCCGCTCGCCGTGCCGAAGTGCGCGCTGCAAATGAAAGCCCGCCAGCACCATGCGGACGCGATCCAGCGCATCATTTTCGAGAACCCGAAAGCCTTCCTCAGCCAGTCGCCTAGGTTTGTGATTTGATTGTGACATCCGCTCGGTGCTCCCTCGTTGGGATGCGCAGTTTGCGGATAAACGCCGGACGGGTTGGATTCTTGAATCGCAAAGCATGGTGCATCAGACGTCACGATAGGAGCTTGGTCATAACGCTTTGGACTGCGGCGAGCATCGCCGCTTTGAGGGCGACGGGCGCGTCCTGCTGGGAGCTTGGCATTACGTGCAGGCATGAATGCGGGCGGTCCTGGTGATTGGGAACAAGCCGCGATGCACAGGCGGACTCTCCCTCCAAAGCGGCGATGCTCGCCGCAGTCCAAAGTAATCTCCGTCCCAACGGGACGGCTCATACCAGCCCGGCACGAAAGTGCCTGCAATCATCGCCTTTTCTTAATAGCTCCGACCCCACAATGCACGGGTGGCGGTTTCCTTGCCTGTGACGAAACATTTTTCCCCAGCATGCGGCAGGAGGACCGTATCGAGCGGGACGCAGCGGATGGTGATCTTGTGCTGCTTGGAAATCTCGGCTTCCTGATCCGGCGTGCCTGCCCAAGGCGTGAGCAACCAGCCGGGGGTTTCATTCGCCCAATGGGAGTTGAAGGCTTCGAGTGAATCGCAGGGCGTGATGTTGGCATCGCGGAACTCGGTGGCGCGGGCGAGCAGGTTCTGATGGATTTCATCAAGTATCTCGGTGGCTTGGCGGATGAAGTCTTCCTTCACGGGGAAATCCTTGGCTGCCACCGCTTGATCGCGGCGCTGCACGCAGACTTTGCGGGTCTCGATGTCACGCGGGCCGATCTCGATGCGGATGGGCACCCCCTTCTTGATCCACTCCCATTTTTTCACGCCGCCACTGAGATCGCGCACATCGACGTGGACGCGCAACGGCTCGCCGTGATGAAGCTGGTGACGCAGCGTTTCCGCCAAAGCATGACAGGAAGCGATGACCGCCTCCCGCGAGTCTTCCTTCGGCGTGATCGGCATGATGACGATCTGCTGGGTGGCGACGCGTGGAGGAAGCACGAGTCCATCGTCATCGGAGTGCGCCATGATAAGCGTGCCGATGAGGCGGGTGGAAACGCCCCATGAAGTGGTGTGCGCGTGCTGGATCGCCCCATCGCGACCGGTGAACGAGATGTTCTGGGCCTTAGAGAAATTCTGCCCGAGGTAGTGCGAGGTGCCTGCCTGGATGGCCTTGCAGTCCTGCACCATCGCTTCGACTGTTAGAGTCATGTCGGCACCGGGGAATCGTTCGTTTTCTGTCTTCTCTCCGGGGATCACAGGGATGGCGAGGTGATCGCGGAGGAACTCCTCGTAAAGGCCATGGATCATGCGGGTTTCCACGATGGCTTCGTCCTTCGTCTCATGTGCGGTGTGGCCTTCCTGCCAGAGGAACTCGGCAGTACGCAGGAACAAACGCGGGCGCATTTCCCAACGCATCACGTTCGCCCATTGGTTGATGAGCAGCGGGAGATCGCGATACGATTCGATCCAACGTGCGAACGCGGCACCGATGATCGTTTCCGAAGTGGGACGGATGACGTAAGGCTCGGCGAGTTCGCCGGTGGGTATCATCTTGGTTTTCCCGGTCACGGGATCTTTGACTGCCTCTAACCGATGATGCGTGACCACCGCGCACTCAGTGGCGAAGCCTTCGGCGTGCTCGGCTTCCTTCTCCAGATAGGAAAGCGGGATGAGCAGTGGGAAGTAGGCGTTCTGGTGGCCGGTGGCCTTGAACCTGCGGTCGAGCTGCTGCTGGATGAGTTCCCAAATGCCGTAACCCCACGGCTTGATGACCATGCAACCGCGCGTCTCCGAGTTTTCCGCGAGATCGGCGGCTTTGATGACTTGTTGATACCACTCAGGGAAATCCTGAGCGCGGGTGGGCGTGATGGCGGTCTTTTCTGCGGACATGGTTGCGGGCGGAATAGAACCGCTGACCCCGCCGGTGACGATGAAAAACCGTAGGCACCTTCGTGAGAATGCGAACTTCCCTCTGGCGGAGTCCGTCTGCCTCGTTCTCACAAACGAGCCTACTGCGGGCATTTCAGGATTTTAGAGTCGCAAGGATGGCGGGTGAGTTCGAAGACGGTATCGCCCTTCTCCACTGCCCGGATCTCCTCGGTACAGCGCGCCTTAAACTCGGAAACGCTAATTTATTTCGTGGTCATGTGAGGGAATGCATACTCAAGCGCATCAAGATTTGTGAAAAAGGCTGCGGGAAGAATGCCTGGGCCACTGTGGCGCGATCAGAGGGATTTCCACAGATAGTGACGCGCGGCAGTATGGAGTTTTCACAAAGAACCATTTTTTTGCTTACCCCATCGTCAGGGCGGACAAAAAAAATTCGCCCTCCTTATCCGATGACTTCCGGCCAGTCGGTGTGGAACATTTCGCCGCGTGGTTTGTCGGTGCGCTCGTAGGTGTGTGCGCCGAAGAAGTCGCGCTGAGCTTGCAGCAAGTTGGCGGGCAGGAAGGCGCTGCGATAGCTGTCGTAGTAGCCGAGCGAGGCGCTGAAGGCGGGCACCGGGATGCCTGCGAGCGTGGCGATGGAAACGACTTCGCGCCAGTTTTCCTGGAACTCGTTGAGCAGCTTGGTGAAGAACGGCGCAAGCATCAGGTTGCTGAGTTTCGGGTCTTTGCGATAGGCATCCGTGATGTCGTTGAGGAAACGCGCGCGGATGATGCAGCCACCGCGCCAGATGGCGGCGATCTTGCTTAGATCGAGATCCCATTTCTTCTCGGCGCTCATGGTGGTGATGAGGTCGAGGCCTTGGGCGTAGGAAATAATCTTCGATGCGTAGAGCGCATCGTGGACTTTTTTGATGAGCTTCTTTTTCTTCTCGTCGATCTCCGGTTTCGGTCCTTTGAGGATCTTGCTGGCAGCGACGCGCTTGTCCTTCATCGAGGAAAGGATGCGTGCTTCCACGGCGGCGTTGATGGTAGAAATGACGACGGTGTTTTCGACGGCGTTCATGATGGTCCACTTGCCAGTGCCCTTCTGGCCTGCGGTGTCGAGGATGACATCGACGAGCGCCTTGCCGCTTCCTGGATCCTTTTGTTTGAAGATCTCGGCGGTGATCTGGATGAGGTAGCTTTCGAGGTCGCCCGCATACCAATCGCTGAAGACTTCGCCGAGTTCCTTGGCGGTGAAACCGGCGGCTTTGAAGATGTTGTAGGCTTCGCAGATGAGCTGCATGTCGCCGTATTCGATGCCGTTGTGGATCATCTTCACATAGTGACCTGCGCCGCCGGGACCGATGTGGGTGACGCAGGGCTCGCCATCGACTTTCGCGGCGATGCTCTCGAAGATCGGCTTCATCACGTCCCATGTGGAAGCGGGGCCGCCGGGCATGATGGCGGGGCCTTTGCGCGCGCCTTCTTCACCGCCGGATACACCTGCGCCGATGAAGCGGAACCCGAGATCGCCGAGCCATTTATCGCGGCGCTCGGTGTCGGTGTAGAGCGAGTTTCCTCCGTCGATGATGATGTCGCCCTTGTCTAACAGCGGGATGATCGACTCGATCACCGCATCCACCGGGCCGCCGGCTTTCACCATGATCATGACCTTGCGCGGGGCGGTGAGGGATTGGACGAAATCCTCAAGCGACTTCGCGCCGACGAGTTTCTTACCGGGATGGGCGGCGACGAATTCATCAGTCACGGTGGTGGTGCGATTATACACCGAGACTTTGAAGCCGCGGGATTCCACATTGAGAACGAGATTCTGGCCCATGACGGCCAGACCGATGAGTCCGAAGTCGCTTTTGCTCATAAAAAAAATGCCGGATGACAGGCGGGGAGTGTGTAAGGGACTCGTGCCTTTGCTGCAACCCCTTGTTGCCATCGGCGCATTGATTTCACACATTCCGCCCGTGAACCTGCCGAATGCCATCACTCTGTCGCGTCTGGTTTTAACGGCTGTCTTCGTGGCGGGAACCGCTATGGAGAGCGCCGTGGGACATTGGATCGCGCTTTTTTCCTTCGTGATCGCAGCGATATCGGACTTCGTGGACGGCTGGCTGGCGCGGAAACTCGGACTCGTCACGCCGATGGGCAAGCTGCTTGATCCACTCGCGGACAAGGTGCTGGTGGGAGCCGCGTTCATTTACTTGAGTGCGGAAGGTTTCTGCCCGGTGTGGGTCACGGTGCTGATCATCGCCCGCGAGTTTCTGGTTACCGGTCTGCGCCAGATCGCGATGGAGGCGGGTCATGTGATGGCTGCGGATCGTTTGGGAAAATGGAAAACCACCATGCAGCTCGCGTTTTGCATCACCTGTCTAGTGTGGTTCGTCTTTAAGCCACTGGCTGGTGGAAACCCGCTCTCCGCCCTGCTTCACAATCTCTCGCGGCCTGACGGCTGGTTGCAACCCGTTACCATGTGGCTCGCGCTCATTCTAACACTGCTGTCCGGCTGGAACTACATGTGGGCCAGCCGCCATCTGCTGCGTGCGAAATAAATCCGCCTTCCCATCGTCGGTGCGAATTTCCATGCTCGGTCATGCGTTTGAAACCGATTCTAATTCCGGTGGTACTGGCCGTGGCATGCGGCGCGGCTTGGTGGATTGTCGGCCGCGGTAAGCCGGATTTTGGCAAGACGGCGTATGACCAGACCGCAGCGATTCTTGCCAAGGGACCGCGCCCTCCGGGGTCCGCAGCGCTGGCAGATGTTAGAGCGCATGTGAAGGCAGAACTGGAGACTGCTGGCTGGGTCGTCCAGGCGCAGCCATTCGAGCGCAACACGCCTGAGGGAAACGTGAAGTTCGAGAATCTTCGCGCGCGTTTCCGCGCAGGGTCCGGCGATCCATGGGCGCAACCGGTGCAGGGATTGCTCTGCGCACACATCGACTCAAAACACTACAAAGATCTGCATTTCCTCGGCGCGGATGACGCAGCCTCAGCCTGCGCCGCCATCGTGGAAATCGCGAAGCACCTTGCGAAACACAAACCCGCCCAGGCCAAGGCGATCGAACTCGTGTTCTTCGATGGCGAAGAAGCCTTCGGCCCTAACATCACGCCCACCGACGGACTGTATGGCAGCCGCCACTACGCCAACGAGTGGCGGGCACGCAACGATAAGCCGCGTTTCGGAATCTTGCTCGACATGATCGGCCACGAAAACCTCTCCATCCGCCTCTCCGCAGACACTGCTGCGGATTTGAAGGAGCGTGTCTTCGCCGCTGCCAAGGCGGAAAAGGTCGAACAACACTTCGGCATGGCGGCGCAGGCTATCATCGACGACCATGTGCCGCTCAATTTCGCAGGCATCCCGACCGTGGACATCATCGGAGATTTCAGCCGAGACCGCTGGTGGCATACCTCTGCGGACAACCTGAAACTCATCTCGCCCGAGTCACTCGACATCTCCATCCGCGTGACGCTGCGGATGTTAGACGGCTGGCTAGTAAAGTAAAAGTGGCTGGGACTTGAAGTCCCAGTTGTGGCAGGGACAACCTGTCCCAGCTTATCTTCATCCCGCAACGCCAGCCGCCTTCCAACAAGCAATAAACCCAGTCGCAAAATCCTCCGGCCTGGCCTTGATCCACTGCTCCAGTTCCTTCACTGGAAACCATGCCGCAGCCTCCACTTCCGCAGCCGGATAGCGCACCGAGCCACTGTGCCGCGTTTGATAAAGACGCACATGCTCCCAGCCAGTTTCCACACACGGAGTGATGCGCGCGATTTCCTCAAGCGCCTCGTTCACACGGATGCCCATCTCTTCATCCAGCTCTCTAACAGCCGCCGCTTCGTAATCTTCACCCGCATCGAGATGCCCGGAAACACTGGAGTCCCACAAGCCGGGGTGGATGTCCTTGAACATCGAACGCTGTTGCAGCAGCAGATCGCCACGCTTGTTGAAAACAAACACATGCACCGCGCGGTGCATCAGCTTTTCTGCATGCACCTCGCCACGCGTCCTGCGCCCGATGACCTCATCGTTTTCGTTCACCACATCGAAGATCTCACTGGCTTTCTGTGGCAAATCTTTGAGCGGATTCGGATCGCAAAAACGTGTGAGTTCCACCCATTGCTCGAGCGTGAGTTCCTCCGCGCGAGTCGTCACCGCCACACCGAGCTTCGCCGCGATTTCCTCCCACGCCGTGCCTTCGGGAAGTTGTTTCTTGAGCTGCTTCCGGCGCTGCGCAAAACCACGACGGATCAACTCATCAAACAAACGATGATCGAAGGCCGGCAAGCCCGATGTCCTCGGCCGCAGGATCGCCACACTCGAATCAATCCGCGGCCTTGGATAAAACGCTTCCGGCGGCACTGTGCGCTGCGGCTCCACCAGCCAGTTCGCCTGCGTGCGCAGCGAGAGAATGCCGTAGTCCTTCGTGCCTGGTCCCGCCGCCAAACGCTCGATCACTTCCTTCTGCAACATCACCACCGCGCGCTCGAATGGATGCGGGCGGCTGAGTAGGTTTTTTAAAATCGCCCCGCCGCATGAGTAGGGCAGGTTTCCCAGAAACTTCAGCCTGCGGTGTTTGAAAAGCGTGCGGCCATCGAACTTAGCGCCATCTGCATGATGGACTTCCACCGTCGGCTCATCGCGGAAACGCTCCGCCAATGCCGCTGCCAGTCGCGCGTCGAACTCTATCAGAATCAGCTTGCGAACCTTCCCCACCAGATGCTCGCTCAACGATCCTGTGCCCGGCCCCACCTCCACGATGGCATCATCCTCCGTCGCCTCCAGTTGGGAAACGATCCATCGCGCCATGTTCGGATCGATTAGGAAATTCTGCCCCAGTTGTTTACTGGGCAGCACTCCCGCGCGATCCAGCGTGTCCTTGATTTCCCGGCCCGTCATCGGCGGCGTTCATGAACCATGCCGCCCGCCCGCGCAACCCCTTCATGGTCACAGCGCACAAACTCTTTGTTGCACTTTTGCGGACCATCCGCAGACTCCGCGCATGGAACTTGACCTGCTCGACGTGCAATTCGACCTCCGGAGCGTGAAGCCCCGGGAGCTGGAGGAGGCGTTTGAAGACCCGTTTTCCGTACGTTTCCTGCCGGACTCAGAACGTGGCGATGGCGCATCCCGCTTCTACGCGCTGGGCCGCACGGTGGCAGACCGCTACCTATTCTTCGCATTCGGCACCGACGGGAAAATAACCCGCGTAGTCGCAGCGCGCGACATGTCCGAATCCGAGCGGAAGTTCTACGATCGCAAATACGCCGAATTCCGCTGAAACTCCTGATTTTTTTCCTAAACATGAACTCGATCATCCACTGGTCCGACATCCCTGAATTCGCCGACGAAGCGGCGGAAGCCCGCTTCTGGGAAGCCCACGAGCTGGATGGCCGCCTGATGGCGACTTCCGTTCACGAGGCGGATTCCCGCGAATCCACCACCATTACACTGCGCTTCGATCCGCGCATGCTCTCGCGCATCAAGCGCATCGCCCGCTCGCGATTTCTGAACTATCAGTCGATGATGAAACAGTGGCTGGCGGAGCGGATGGAGGAGGAAATGCGCAAGCAGTAATCATGCTGCGGCTTCCCCGCCATCCTGCGGTATGGTTCACGTCACTGCTGCTGTGGTTCGGCTTGATGTGGTTTTTTTCATCAATCGAAGGCAGCGACGCGCCGCCACTGCTGCCGCACTTGGACAAGGTGATGCATTTCACCTACTTCTTCGCAGGCGGGATTTTAGCGGCGGGTTGGTTGCACGCCCTGCACCTAGATTGGAAACGCATACTCCCCACTGCGATCATCCTGCTCGCCGTGTTGGCCTTCATCGACGAGTGGCACCAATGCTACACGCCGGGCCGCAGCGGCGCGGACCCATGGGACTGGCTGGCGGACCTGCTCGGCGCGTGCGGCGGAACATTCGCGCTCAAGGCTCTGCTTCGCCGGTTTTCCTGATGAAATGAAAAATTTCCTCCTGTCGTATCGGAACGGTTGAGGCTAATTTCCCACCATTCATTTCCATGAAACCGATCTGCCCTGGAAACCCATTGGATCGCTACAGCTCGCGGCGCGAGTTCCTCTACGTCGGCCTGTTAGGCGGACTGGGACTCACACTGCCGCAGTTCCTGCGCGAGCGCGCATCCGCCGAAACGAAGACCTACGCCACGCATGAACCAGTAGCTCAGGGCATCATCCAGATTTTCCTGCCCGGCGGCCTTGCGCATCAGGAATCGTTCGATCCGAAACCCTTCGCACCCGCCGAATACCGTGGCCCCTTCGGCGCGATCAATACCGCCATCCCCGGCATCCAGTTCGGCGAGTTCATGAAGGAGACCGCAAAGATCGCGGACAAGATCACGGTGATTCGCTCGATGTCGCACGGCGAGGCCGCGCACGAACGCGGCACGCATAACATGTTCACCGGCTACCGCCCATCGCCCGCGCTTGAGTATCCATCACTCGGCTCGGTGATCTCGCACGAGCTCGGCATGCGCAACGACCTGCCGCCCTATGTCTGCGTGCCCTCGGTACCGAATGAGTATGCAAACTCCGGCTACCTTTCATCCGCCTTCGGTCCCTTCGCACTCGGCGCGGACCCCGCCCGTGACGATTTCAAGGTGCGCGATCTCAGTCTGCCCGGCGGTGTGGACGAGGCCCGCTTCAACCGCAGAAAATCCCTGCTCGAAACCGTGGACCACCATTTCCGCAGCATCGAGGAGTCGGACGCCATCGGCTCAATGGACGCTTTCTATCAGCACGCCTACAAACTCATCTCCTCGCAGAAAGCGCGCGAGGCTTTCAACCTCAAAGCCGAGCCAGACGCGATCAAGGACCAATACGGTCGCAACGCCGCAGGCCAGCGCATGCTGCTTGCACGCAGACTCATCGAAGGCGGCGTGCGCTTCGTTTCACTCACCGCAGGCGGCTGGGACCACCACGATAACCTCAAGGCCGGCATTGAGCAAAACCTGCCGGAAACCGACAAAGCCATCGCCGCCCTCATCCGGGATCTCGATCAACGCGGCATGTTAGACACCACGCTGGTGATGGTCACAACCGAGTTTGGCCGCAGCCCGAAGATCAATCCCGCAGGCGGGCGCGATCACTGGCCGCGTGTGTTCTCCACTGTGCTCGCAGGCGGCGGAGTGAAGCGCGGCTACGTTCACGGCGCGTCCGATGCGCTCGGCGGCGAGGTCGATGAGAACGGCGTCGGCGTGGCAGACTTCGCGACCACCATCCTCCACCAGATCGGCATCAACGCGGACAAGGAACTGATGTCACCCGGCAACCGTCCGATCGAAATCGTCGCGGGCGGAGAAGTGCTGGATGCTCTGCTCGCGAAAAAAGCGTGAAACTCCTGCCTTACATCGCCCCGTTTCTCACGCTTCATGTCGAAGCCTTCACACCCTTGCTCGCCAAGCTCGATCCTCCGGGTGGACAACTCGGCACCGAAGTGCTGGTGAGCTTTCACGGCGAACGTCTCGATGGCATCCACACCGCACTTTTTTACGAACCCGGAATCACCCTCGCCGCTCTGGAAGTGAAGGATGCGAAGACTGCCACCGCAAAACTCGTCATCACCGCAGACGCACCGTTAGGCGAACACTCGCTGCGCCTCGCAGGCTCCGGCGGAGTCAGCGAGCTGCGCAGCTTCTGGGTCGGCTCGTTTCCCGTGGTACAGGAAACCGAGCCTAACAGTCTCAGCGGCACGCCACAGCGCATCGAGTTTGATCGCACCATCCACGGCGTGGCAGGAAACGAGGACGATGACTGTTACGTCGTGGCTTTGAAGAAAGGCCAACGGCTTTCCGCAGAAGTCGAAGCGATGCGACTTGGTAGGACGATGTTCGATGCCTCGCTCGCTATCCTTGATGCCAAGGGCTTCGAACTCGCCACCTGTGACGACGCGCCGCTGCTGCGCACCGATGCCTTCGTTTCTATCATCGCGCCGGAGGATGGAGACTACCGAATCGTCGTGCATGAAGCCGCATACGAAGGCAACGACCAGTGCCAATACCGCCTGCACATCGGCAGCTTCCCACGGCCAAAGTCCGTATTCCCCACCGGCGGCAAGCCAGGGGAAACACTGGAGTTCACCTTCATCGGCGATCCCTCCGGCCCGATTCGCCAGACCTTCACACTGCCTGCCGAGCCGCGCGCGGATTTCCCGCTTTACCCAACGCACAACGGCCTCACCGCTCCATCGCCTCACTGGATCAAGGTTTCCCCACTGCCATCCGCGAGGGACAACGAAACATCGTCAGACATGAAATCTCCCGTCGTGCTCGCGCCCCTGCCCTGCGCGGTACAAGGCATACTCGAAACGGGAAAATCCTCGGATTGGTTAAAGTTCACCGCCGCGAAAGGCCGCGCTCTAACACTGCAAGTCATCGCACGCGCCCACCGCTCGCCAGTGGATGCGGTGTTGTCCATACACGGCACCGATGGAAATCTCATCGTCGTCAATGACGACCAAGGCTCGCCCGACAGCATCCTGCCATGGAACTGCCCTGCCGATGGCGACTACCTCTTGCAGATCCGCGACCAACTCCGCAACACCGGCGAGGATTTCACCTATCGCATCGAGATCACCGACAAGTCCCCCGCCATCGCCGCCACGCTTCCTACCATCGAGCGCGTGAACACCCAAAAATGGAAAACCTTTTCCGTACCGCGAGGCAATCGTTACGCGGCGGTGGTCAATCTCACCCGTGAAAACACCGGCAGCGATGTCACCTTCGAGGCCGCATCGCTGCCACCGGGTGTGAAGATGCACGCGCCGCGCGTTCCGAAATCCGTCACCAGTTTCCCCGTCGTATTCGAAGCCACGCCGGACGCCCCACTCGGAGCCAGCCTGCACGCCTTTCTCATACGTGGCGAAGGCAGCGACCTAACAGGACCACTGCTCGATACCATTCACCACGTCGATATCAACAACGAGGGAGCCTATCACTCTGCTTCGTTCGACCGCATCGCCACCGCAGTCACGCAGGAAGCACCGTTCCGCATCGAGCTAGACACGCCGCCGGTCCCCATCGTCAAGAATGGCACGCTTGCTCTCAAAGTGCGCGCCATCCGCCAGACCGGATACGCAGGGAAAATCACCGTGCAGTTTCTCTGGAAACCACCCGGCATGAGCGGCCCCGTGAACATCGAGATCCCCGCTGACAAAACCGAAGCCCTCTACGAACTCAACGCCGCCGCCGATGCCGCCACCGGCGACTGGCAAGTCTGCATGCTCGCCGAGGCCGACACTCCGCAAGGCCCGGTGCTCACCTCCTCCGCCCTCGTCCCGCTCAAAGTCGCCGAGCCGTATCTCGCCATGACGCTGGATCTCGCCGCCACTGAACCCGGCAAAGCAGGCGCGATGAGCTGCAAGATCGAACACCTCCGTCCCTTCACCGGAAACGCGAAGGCCGTTCTATCAGGACTGCCCCAAGGTGCAATCAGTCCACCACAAGAATTCACCGCTGCCCAAGCAGAGATCACCTTTCCACTCCAGATCGACGACAAGGTGCGCACAGGAAAACACAGCGGCTTGTTCTGCGTCGTCTCCGTTCCCGAAAACGGCGCGATGGTACTCCATCAAACCGCAATGGGCGGCACCCTACGCATCGACCCACCGGTCAAAAAAACAGACTCCACCCCTGCCACGCAAACCGACACCCAACCCGCAGCAGAAAAGCCGCTCTCACGCCTAGAGCAACTACGGCGGATGAAGAAGTGAGTCACGCTCTGCAAACTTTAGGCCGTTTGTTCTTCATCTCCGGAACGTAGAAGCTTCAAGGAGCGGCGGACTCCGATCCGCCGAGGTCCATGAAGTGACGACGCGAGGTGGCAAGCTGCTTTTCGTCGGCTTACCATAGGCTTCGGCGATTCGGCGATCGCCGCTCCTTGTTCACCGCCACGCATCACTCCCCCATCCACCGATCCAGCGCGGAATCCAGTTCCTCGCTGCGTTTCACGTTGAATGATTCATTCGCAGCGACGGTGACGCGACGGCCCGCACTGTTTTGGAAATGCAGCAGCACTGGCGTGGCTCCCGGATGTTTGGCGAGAGTGCGTTTGATTTCCAAGAGGTCCATCTCGCTGTGGCGGGTGGTCCAGAGCATGAGTTCGAGCGGACCCTTGCCGCCAGCGTTCGGACGTTTCGGTTTCAGCTCGCTGAGTTCGTAGCCGGTCAGGCGTTTGCCGCCAGTGCGGTCGTCCACCTGGATGGCGCACTTGAGGCGGATGATTTTCCCCGGCTCTAACAATCCGGCGTCACGCGCGGGCACGAAGGTCTCGCCCCACAGCATGATCTCGGCGCTGCCGGTGAAGTCCTCCATCACCAGCACGCCGAAGGGTTTGCCGGTTTTTGTCATCTTCGCATCGAGCGAGCGGATCATCCCTGCGAAGGGGAAACGATCGCGCGGGTTGGCGACATCGATGTCCTCCAGCAGGCCGAGGCGCATGAACTTCGCTGAGTCGATCACGCCGCGGAACTTGTCGAGCGGATGACCGGTGACGTAGAAGCCTAACAACTCTTTCTCATGCACGAGGCGGTCGTCCTTACTCCATTCCTCCACCTGCGGCTCGTTGGAGGTGAAGCTTGTTTGTGCCGGTGTTGCAAAGACCATTGCATCAAATAGCGAGACTTGGCCTGCTGCTTTATCGCGCTGCGAGGATGAGGCGGAGGCGACGACGCCTTCGAGCCTCCCGAACATTCCGGCGCGCGTTTCACCGGTCCAATCGAGTGCGCCAGCCTTGACGAGGTTTTCGAGGATGCGCTTGTTGACGACCTTCGAATCGAGACGCGAGGAGAAGTTTTCGAGCGTGGTGAACTTGCCGTTGGCATCGCGCTCGGTGATGGCGGCGGCCATCGCGCCCTCGCCGCAGTTCTTGATGGCGGCGAGTCCGTAGCGAATGCCCTTGTGGCCGTTGAGCATGATTTCCGGTGCGAAGCGCAGCCCGGATGCATTGAGGTCCGGCGGCAGAATCTCGATACCCATGCGGTGGCACTCGGATACGAAAACGCCGATCTTGTCGGTGTTGTGGATTTCGTTAGAAAGCAGTGCGGCCATGAATTCAACCGCATGATTCGCCTTCAACCACGCGGTCCAATACGAGATGTGGCCGTAACACGCGGAGTGGGATTTGTTGAAACCGTAACCCGCGAACATCTCGATCTTCTCGAAGATCTGATTGGCGAGTTTTTCCCCGATGTTGTTTGTTTTCGCCGCGCCTGCGACGAATTTACCTCGCTCCTCGGCCATCTTCTTCGGATCCTTCTTACCCATCGCGCGGCGCAACAAGTCCGCTCCGCCGAGCGTGTAGCCCGCGAGTAGCTTGGCCGCGTTTTGCACCTGCTCCTGATAAATCATGACGCCGTAGGTGTTGCCGCAGACTTGTTCGAGCAGCGGGTGCTCATACATCGGCTTCTTGCGGCCCTTCTTCACATCAAGCATTTGATCGATGAACTGCATCGCGCCCGGTCGATAGACGGCGATGAGGTCGATGATGTCGTCGATGCTGTTGATGTCGTATTTGCGGCAGGTTTCTACCATGCCGCCGGACTCAAGCTGGAACACGCCCATCGTCTCGCCGCGGTTGAGGATGTCGAAAGTGGCGTGGTCATCGAGCGGTACTTTCTCAATCTCGAAGCCGGGTTTTCGTTTCCGAATGTGCTCTACGGCGTCCTGAATGACGGTGAGGTTTTTCAAGCCGAGAAAGTCCATCTTCAACAAGCCGACCTCGGTGATCG
>JANMLQ010000127.1:0-16242 GCA_031372635.1 Akkermansiaceae bacterium
ACGACGTAGTAGCGGCCATTGCCATTGCGGGCGAGTTCACCTAACAACTCGTCGTTCAAGCCATCCGCAGCGATGCCTGCGATGTCGAAGGAGACTCCCTTCTGTCGCAGTTGTTTGACTTTTTCCGCAAGGCGGGCGGGATCGGCGTTGCCGAGATTGGCCGCGCCGTCGGTGAAAAGCACGATGCGGTTCTGTGCACCAGCGAGCTTGTGGCGGCCCGCCAATTGTTCGCCGAGTTTGATGGCTTCCTCCAAATTGGTGCCGCCCTCGCTGGCAGACTGGTTCACCAATTCGGCGAGTTTCGCAGCCTGATCGCCCACCATGGCATCGGCCAGCAGGCGCGGGGTTCTGGAAAAACCGATGACCGTCACGCGGTCCTTGTCGGTGAGCAATCCGGTGAGACTGGCGAGCGCCTTCTCCATCGCCGCGCGGCGGTCTTCCCGCACCATCGAGCCGGATTGATCGACTAACAGAGTAAGGCGCAGCGGTTGCGCAGCGGAGCGCCCGGCGGCGGCCGTCTTGAGCGCGATGCGCACCAGATTGCGACCGGGAATGACGGGATGGGCGGTCTGTTCGATGTTCACGGCCACCGGCTCATTCGCGCCCGGCGCGGGATCGCCGTAGTCCACGGCATTGTAAAACTGCTCCACCTTGATGCCTGCTGGAGCGGGTCGCTCGCCCTTCGCAAGCGCGGCCTGCGCGACTTGGAACGAGGCGTCGCTGATGTTGAGGGAGAAGGTGGAGTAGGGTTCTTCCGTGGATGAGATTTCATCAGTTAGTGGCACGGGCATTCTGCCCGCTGCATTTTCTGGCTTGGCTTCTGTAGGCGGCGGGCTGGTTGCCCGCGCCACGGTTTCATCCTCCGGATTTGCCTTGAGCGCGGTTTCGAGACCTTTGCGCGCTTCGTTACTCTCGCCAGCCTCACGATCCTGCATGGCTTTGGCGACTTCATCATCGCCGATGTCATTGCGCCGCACGTCGATTTCCCCGGACGCCACGGATGCATCGCCGCTGCGGGGTCCGTTGGTGACGGGTTTCTGCGGCGCATCACTCGGCATTGCTCCGCCGACAAAGGACAGGGTTCCAGAGCCGGCATTGTTCAGTGGCGCGGGCGTCTCGCCCGGCGCCAGTTCCAGCATGGCTACTGCCGGCTTCGGGCGAGACGCCCGGGCCACTGTTTCAGCGGCAGGTGCTTGTGCTTCCGGTTTTGCCGCTGTTGCCGGGGTGGCTTGTGGCAAAGTCCGTGCAAAGGATTCACCTCTGGCGTGGGGAGACTCGGGGAGCGTGACATCAGAACCCCCACCGCCGAAACCTTCGCCTTTGCCACCAGCGACTGCGGGCATGAAGTTCACTTTCTTCTCGGGCATCTTTTCCGATGGCTTTGCTTCCGAGAACCAGCCTTTGACATTCGAGGCGACGGCATCCAGCGCGCTCACGTTCTTTTTGGCGGCCACTGGGCGGTCATGCACCTCGACGCTGTTAATAGACATCTTGCGGGTGATGTTTTCGCCGATCTGCTTGAGCTTCATCTGCTGGAGTAGCTCCTGATCGGTCTCGAACTCGCGCTTGGCATCGACGTAGTCTTGGGCATCGAGTCCGCGTTTGATGGCTTCCTCGCGGGTGTCGTCTTCGTTGTTTCCTTCATCCTTATTCACTCCCGACTGGCCATAAAACGAATCCGTGCCTTTGTAGATGATGCCTTTGGTGCGGACGATGGTGGAGAGGACTTTGCGGCGTTCTTCGACTTTGTCTTCTTGATCGCGGACGGCTTTGTTCAGTTCGTGAATCGCGGCTTCGGCAGCTTTGTTTTCGATTTCGCTGCGGTAGGCGACGTAGTTTTTGGTGACTTGATCGGCGATGTCTTTGGCGTCGGTTTCGTTGGCATCCTGGACTTTGATCGAGATGAGATCGGTGCCGCGGATGTTCTGCGTTTTGACGCTGCTCTTGAGACGCGCCAGGGCGGTTTCCTTGTCCACGCCCCAGCGCTGGCTTAGTTCCAGATTCTCGACGACTTTTTCGAGTGAGTTGCGGCTTTTGATTTTATCGACCTCGGTTGCGAAAAACTGCGGGGTCGCTTGGTTGCTAACATTGTTTTCCGACATCATTTGTCCCAATGGCACGCCCAAAGACCGTGGTTCCACCTCGATGGTGGCTTCGGCTTCGGCGACTTGTTTCCATGGCATCAGGCGGAGAACGACGAGGGTGAGCACGAGGCAGGCGGCGATGGCGAGGATGGCTTTTCTCCCGCTGTGGCGGATGCGGGTTTCCTTCTGCGCCTCCAAGCGGACGATGTTCTCAGCGCCGAAGATTTCATCGAGCGCCTTGCGTTTTTCCTCGGGCAGTTTCCAGCCTTCGTCGGGTTGGGCGGCTTCGGCTTCGGTGAGGAGTCCGTGGAGGGCGCGCATGCGGCGGCGGAAGACGAGGAGTTCGGGGCGCTCTTCGCAGAGGCGCTCCAGCTCGGCGGATTCAAAGGCGGAGGCCTCGCCAAGCACCCAGGAAACGATCCGGGCTTCGACCGGTTCGTCGCCGATGGCAGTGAATGGGGAGTCGGGCATGGAATTGATTATTGGAGATTGGAGATTGGATCAGCCCTCGGCGCTTTCGATGCCGAGGCGGCGGAGGGAGTCGGCGAGGTTTTTCAGGGCGTGGTGGAGTTTGTAGCCGACGTTTCCGATGGAGAGGCCGGTGCGTTCGCTGATCTGGTCGTATTTGAGGTTGTCGTGGTATTTGAGGGCGATGAGCTGGCGGTCGGCGGGGTCGAGTTCGGCAACGAGGAGCTGGAGGGTGCCGAGGGTTTCGAGGTGGCCGAGGTTTTGTTCGGGATCGGGGTGGTCGCTTTGCCAGTCGTGTGAGGAGTCGATGGAGGTTTCGCGTTTGTGATCGCGGATGTGGTTGAGGGCGAGATTGCGAATGGAGCGGAACAGCCAAGCGCGGGGATTGGTGACGTCTTCCCAGTGGGCGTGGAGTTTGAGAAAAGCCTCCTGGACGAGGTCTTCGGCGGTTTCCCTCTGGCCGACGAGGCCGTGGGCGAAGCGGAGCAACGGGGATTCCTCCGTTTCGAAGACCTGCCGGAGTGTCGGTTTTTCCTCCATGGGGTTTCGGAACGAGATCACCGGATTGCGTCCGGTATCAGCCCTAGGATGGGCGCTGGCGGTGAGTGTTTCCATGAATCGGCGCGCGCTGGATCATGCTTTTCATGGATGAAGACACAGCGGCGCGGGAATCCTTAGGAAATTTTCGGAAAAATCTGCGGGGGTAGGGCTGAACACCGGATCACCGCCCGAATTCAGTGGGGTTTTCGACTACGGGAAGGCTCGAAGCTGGCTGGAGCAGCCCGGGATTTTTAAATGACTTGCTTGCCAGACCGGTTTTGAATCGGTAATCCCCCCTAACACTTCGTAAATCCTATGAGCCAAACTGATACCGAAAAACCCAACATGGCCCTGTTTTGGGGCTGTTTCATCGCCCTGATCACGACTGCGTTCGCGTTCTTCTCACGAATGTATCTCTGCGACGTCCGCTTCGGAGCCGACTTCGACATCGACAAGGTCGACATCGGCGCACTCAAGGGAGCAGGAGTCTGGCCCTTCGCAATCTCGATCATCGTCTGGAGCCTTTTCATCGACAAGGTCGGCTACAAGGCGGCGATGATCTTCTCGTTCCTCTGCTACGTGATTTACGGCATCATGGCGTTCATGGCCTACAGTTCGATCCAGGGTTTAGAAGGCACAGCGCTCGCAGCCGCCCAGGTCAAGGGTCTGAATCTACTCACCATTGGCAGTATTATCCTCGGACTGGGCAACGGCACGGTTGAGGCATTCATCAACCCAGTGGTCGCCACCATGTTCCGCAGGGACAAGACCAAGTGGCTGAACATTCTTCATGCCGGTTGGCCCGGTGGTCTTGTGCTCGGAGGATTGGCAACCCTTGCCCTTGCCGGACAAGCTAGCGCGGGTGACTGGCGTCTCGTAGTGGGACTGGTTTTCATTCCCGCCATCATCTTCCTCATCATGCTGATCGGTGTGAAATTCCCGCCCAATGAGCGCGAATCCGCTGGCGTGGGCTACATTGAAATGCTCAAGGAGTTCGGTGCCATCGGCGCACTGATCGGATTCGGTCTGATCTTCGCCGAACTCGGCAACACCTTCGGGCTCTCATCTGGACTCAAATGGGGATTGGTCGCCGCCACAGTCATCGGCTTCGGCGTGATCACCAGGAGCTTCGGCAGACCACTGCTGATCTTTCTCACCATCATCATGATCCCGCTGGCAATCACCGAGATCGGCACAGACGGCTGGATCACCGGATTGATGGAAGGTCCGATGAAGAAGGCAGGCTTCAACCCAGGATGGATTCTCATCTACACATCGGCAATCATGATGGTTCTGCGTTTCTTTGCCGGCCCGATCATTCACAAGCTCTCCCCCATCGGATTGCTCATTCTCAGCTCGATCCTCGCCATCGCGGGTCTGGTGCTGCTGTCCATGACCGGCAATTCCGGCCTAGTCGCGATCTTCGCCGCAGCCACGCTCTATGCATTCGGCAAGACTTTCTTCTGGCCGACCATGCTGGGCATCACAGCAGAGCAGAGTCCTAGGGGTGGAGCCCTCACGCTCAACGCAATCTCCGGCATCGGCATGCTGGCTGTCGGCGTTCTCGGTTTCCCCTACATTGGATTCCTTCAGGAAAAAACCACGACCGACATCATCGCTAATAAGGCACCCGCACTCGTCGAAAAGGTTTCTACTGACAAACACTACGTGCTTGGCGACTACAAGGCCATCGATCCCACCAAGGCGGCTACCGTGACCGATGAGACCTCCAAGACTACCATCGACGAGGCCACCAAGTCCGGGCAGTTTGCCGCTCTCGGAAAAATGGCCTATTTCCCCGCCTTCATGTTGATCTGCTACATTGCCTTGGCCCTCTATTTCAAATCCAAGGGCGGCTACAAGCCCGTGGACATTCATGGCAGCGAAAAAGCCCACGCGGCCGAACCTGGCATGTGATTCCCTGCATTTCTCCAAGCGGCGTGGCCTTCGGGTCGCGCCGCTTTTTTTGTGATGCGTAGGTTTGCTTGAACGCACGGCGATTGCTAGCTTCCCGCCATGACCGCTCTGAAACAAACTGAACTCATCACCATCGCCGACTACCTCGCGAGTGAGGAAATCAACGGAGTGAAGCGCGAATATCTCGGCGGCGCAGTGCATGCCATGGCCGGAGCCACCAACCAGCACAACACGATTGCCGGTAACTGGTTCGCAACTCTTCACGGGCAACTCCGCGGCAAATCCTGTGAGCCCTTCAACAGTGATACCAAGGTCCGCATCCAATACCCGGACCACACCCGCTTCTACTACCCGGACGCCATGGTCGTCTGCGAACCGAACCCGGCGAAAGATCATTTCCAGGACCAGCCCGTCGTCATCATCGAGGTGCTTAGCGATTCCACCCGCCGCGCCGACCTCGTCGAGAAACGCGATGCGTATCTCACGTTGCCGTCGCTCAAGGTGCTCATTTTCGTCGAAACCGAGTCCCCATCTGTGACGCTCCACCGGGCCAAAGCGGAGGGTGGTTTCGCCATCGAATGCCACTCGGGCCTCGATGCGATTATCCCGCTCCCGGAAATCGAGGCCGCCTTGCCGCTGGCCGAGGTCTATGAGCGCGTCACCTTCCCTGCCTGAAGTTTTTCCCGGATTTTCAAAACACCCGGCCCTTGCACTCCGGGGCCGCTTCCTCTAGTGATGCGCCCGATGAAACGCCGCCTCGCACTCACCGCCCTTGTCCTGTTTCCCGTCCTCCACTCCTGCAAGCCCACAGAGCAGGCGGAAAAACCCTCGCCCGCAGCCGCCGCAGAAGCCCCTGCCCCAGCAGTCTCTAAGACTCCGAGAGTGCGCCTGAAAACCGACCAAGGTGAGATCGTTGTCGAACTCGATGCCGAGAAGGCTCCCATCACCGTTGAGAACTTCCTCGGCTACGTGAAGAAGAAGCACTACGACGGCACCGTGTTTCACCGCGTGATGCCCACCTTCATGATTCAGGGCGGTGGTTTCACCCTCGAAGGCGGCAAGCTGATCGAGAAACCCACCGGCAGCGACATCAAAAACGAGAGCCAGAACGGACTCTCCAACGCACGCGGCAGCATTGCCATGGCACGCAAGGATGATCCGAACAGCGCCACAGCACAGTTCTTCATCAACGTGGTGGACAACCCGATGCTCAACTACCCCAACGGCGGCGGCTACACCGTCTTCGGCAAGGTCATCTCCGGTATGGAGGCCGTGGACATCATCAAGGCCATGCCCACCGGCACCTCGAACATCACCATGCTCCACCCCGCGACCGGTGCCGCCATGGAAATGCCAGCCGAGAACGTACCGACGAAAAACGTGGTGATCCTCTCCGCAAGCATCGTCGAGTGAACGGAACCCCGCCCCTCGCTTGATGCAACTCTGGCTCTGCCCGCTCTTCGCCTTTCTGCTAGGCTCCATCCCCTTCGGGCTGCTCATCGCCAAGGCCAGAGGCATCGACATCCGCCAGCACGGCTCCGGCAACATCGGTGCTACTAACGTGCTGCGTGTTGTCGGGAAAAAATACGGCATCGCCTGCCTCTTGCTGGACGCATTGAAAGGCTTCATCCCCGTCGCCATCGCGGTGAACCTCATACAAATCATCGGTCGCCCGGTGCAAGTGCCGCTCGGTCTAACCGATGCGTGGCTGATGAAACTTGAAGCCGCCGACGCTCTCAAAGCCCAGACCGCGCACATCCTCACCGCGCTGTGCGCCGTGCTCGGCCACAACTACTCGCCGTGGGTCGGCTTCAAGGGCGGCAAGGGCATCGCCACTTCCGCCGGTGTGTTTCTGGCGTTGATGCCCTTCGCTGTGCTGCTGCTGTTAGTCATCTGGGTCTTGCTGTTTCTGGCGACACGCTACGTTTCCGTGGCAAGCATCGGGGCCTCTGTAGCGCTGCCTTTTCTCACGCTGTGGGGATCATGGCAGCACGGCAGGATTCAGAACGGCACTTGGAACAAGCCGCTGTTCGCGCTCACCGTGCTGATCGCCATCATGGCCGTGTGGAAACACCGCGCCAACATCCAACGCCTGCGCGCCGGGACCGAAAACCGCTTTGTTTCCAAATCCAAACGCGGCTAACAGAAACGCCGAGTCCCCCGCCCCGCCACTTGTTTTCATCATGAAAGAGATCCTCGACCTATTCCTGCACTTGCAGGATCACCTCACGGAATTCACCCGCAACCACGGTGCGATGGTCTATGCGTTGCTGTTCGGCATCATCTTCTGCGAGACAGGGCTGGTGGTGACGCCATTCCTGCCTGGAGATTCGCTGCTGTTCGCAATCGGCGCGGTTTCGGCAGACCCCGCCTCTGGCCTCAGCGTGTGGGTAGCCTGTGGTGTCATCCTCATCGCCGCGATCCTAGGCGACACCGTGAACTACTGGATCGGCCGCAAGTGCGGAAGCTGGATGATGCGGAAATTCCCGCGTGTGGTGAAACCCGCGCACATCCAAAAAACGAATGAGTTCTTCGCGCGTTACGGCGGCAAAACTATCGTGCTCGCGCGCTTCGTCCCCATCATTCGCACCTTCGCACCATTCGTCGCCGGCTCCGGGGCGATGGATTACAAGCGCTTCATGTACTTCAACGTGCTGGGAGCATTCCTCTGGGTGATCCTGCTGGTGCCCGCCGGTTGGTTCTTCGGTGGCATCCCAATCGTGAAGAAACACTTCGAGCTGGTCGTCATCGGCATCATCTTCATCTCGGTCCTGCCGATGGTCATCGAGATCGCAAAAGCAAAGTTCGCGAAGCGTGAAGGGTGATCTGGTGAGACTGGAAGATGTGACTTGGCCTGCGTGCAGCCTGCTAACAAGGATTCGCAGCAGGTTGGCGACAGTCCAAGTCAGCCTCGGTTAGAACTGAGATGGCACCCCAGCTCAATCCTGCCGCATTCCCGGCAGCCCCTCGCGGATCTTATTGGAGAAATCCGCCGCATCGTTCGTGGCATTCGCGCGGGCGTTGATGTGAGAAAGTTTCTTTAACTCCGCAAACGGCAACGAGCGGTCGATACCGCCGCGTTCGTAGAGCATCTCATCGCCGTAGCCGTTGACGAGCATGCGCCAGTCCCAGGGCGCGCGTTCGCTGGAGGTCCGCTGGTGGCGGATGGCCGAGGTGCAGTTGTTACTGATGGCATTGTACCAACGCGGAGTTTCTCCCAGCTCGTTGACGGTCCGCACGTATTCCATGAAACTGTTTCGCAGCATGGCCGGGTTTTTCGCGTTGAGCCGATAGAGATAAGTATCTTCGCCCTTCCTGAAATTCGTGCGCACGCGGATCACGTCGCGTTCATCCGCCACGATGTAGCATAGTTCATACTGCCGATAGAAGCCGCCGATGGCGGAGTAAGCCTCCCCTTTTTCCGGCCGGGTCTCGATGCTGAAGCAGATATGCCCGTCCGGCCCGAAGTCATAGGACATGATCGGGTGCGCCATGTGGGGCGATCCCCAGTAGTTGATGAAGATGTCCACACCCCGCAGGTTTTTGAGATCCAGGCGGCGCATTTCGTAACGCGGCGTGAAGTCCTTATCCGTGCGGTAATCGAAGTTGCGGACGTTGTGAAACGTCACCACGTCGCCATCCACCTTGGCGCGAGGCAGAAGAGCGACCTCCGTCTTCCAATCACGATACTGCCTCGGCTGTATCGAAAACCACCAGATCATCGCGAGTACGACGGCCACGGCGATCCCCAGTTTCGCACGCCAGCGCGGGCGCACCCACACGGCAGCCAACAAGGCAACGAACGCGAACACCGCAGCCGGCCATGGACGCGACGCAATCGTTTGCGGAAAATCAAACCACAGCGCGCCGAACACCCACAGCACTCCGATCAGAAGCACCAGCCATGTGATCAGCGAGACGACCCATGAGAGGAAACTCAGTAGGATGTTCGGTTTTTTTCTCACTTCACTCGGCAGTAGCTCGCTCATTCGCGAGGCTGTCAGCCAGACGCGTGCATGACAATCCGAATGCCTGTCCATAGCAATCAAGCCAGAGGTTTTTTAACCGCGAATGGACGCGAAGAAACGCGAATGAAACCGCTCTTCCTGCCTACGACCACCAAGCCAGCGCTTGCATCCCCTGCACGATTTGTTGGAATCCCCGCAACCACCAAACGAACACCCATGCGCATCCTACTCACCACTTGCAGTTATCAGGACACCCCCGGCCCGCACCACCCACTGATGGAGGCTCAGGACTGGGAAATCGTCCGCGAGCGCGGCCCGCTCACCGAGGCCCGCATGCTCGAGCTGGCTGGTGATTTCGACGCCTTCCTCTGCGGCGATGACGCCATCACCCGCGCTGTGTTAGAGAAATCCCTACCGCGTCTCAAGGTCATCTCGAAATACGGCATCGGCCTCGACAAGATCGACATCCCGACCACCAAGGAACTCAAGATCCCCGTGCTCTTCACCCCCGGCGTGAACCACACCACCGTCGCGGAACACACCTTCGGCCTGCTCATCGGCATCACTAAAACCATCGTCACCACCGCCGCCGCCGCTCGCAATGGCGAGTGGCTGCGCCTCACCGGCCATGAGATTTTCGATAAAACCATGGGCATCATCGGCCTTGGCCGCATCGGCAAAGAAGTCGCCATCCGCGCCAAAGCCTTCGGCATGCCCGTCATCGCCTTCGATCCTTATTGGGACGAGAAATTCGCAGCGCAGTATGACGTGAAACGCTGCGCCACCATGGACGAGGTGCTCACCGGCGCGGACGTCGTTTCCCTCCACTGCAATCTAACCGATGAAACCCGCTCGATGATCCGCAAGGAGAAGATCGCGGAAATGAAAGACGGCGCAGTCATCATCAACTGCGCCCGCGGCGAGATCGTCGAGACCGCAGACATGGTCGAGGCACTCAAAAGCGGCAAACTCGGCGGCTACGGCGCGGACGTGCTCGACATCGAACCACCGCCCGCCGACCACCCGCTGCTCACCGCGCCCAACTGCGTCATCACCCCGCACATCGGCTCCCGCACCTACGAAAGCGTGCCACGCCAAGCGATGAAGTCACTCACCAACCTCATCAACGCGCTGAAAGGCGAAGGCGAGTGCAACTGCGCCAACGGCGTGATTTGAAGTAGGCGCATTCGTAAGAATGCGTTCTGAGAAACCATGAAAATCCCCGCGAAATCCCGTTGGCTGCTTACTGTCGGGATTCTTGCGTTTGTCGGTGTGATCGCCTTGATGGTCGATCACTTCACTCCCATCGACTGGTCAAAAGAAGAGGAACCGTTCCGTTCGATGGCGTTGCCGGTAAAGCAGGTCACAGGAACCATCTGGATGGATGGAGGCAGTGTTTCCATTCGTGTGGCGGACAGTAACGGTAGGAATCATGAATTCATTTTCCCATTCGACCATACGAGTCGCTGGACCCCTTACACCACAGCCTATCACGGTGTTTATGACATGAATGAGTTTCCAGCCAAGGGCATGAAGATGAAGGATACGGAACGCACTAGGATACTCGCCATCTACTTGTTGGAAAACCACTCGGATTCAAACAACGAAGACGCCAAAAAAATTACACTCAACTACCTGAAACATGGCAGTCGGTTTGATCCTTTTTCGTTTCCCGAAAAAGTTGAGAGGACTTATGAAAAATTGCTCGGAAAATGAATCCCGGAGGGCGTGGAACGTGGTTGCTGCGTCTCGCAGCAAAGTCACATTGCGGCGAGACGCCGCAACCACTTGGCTCCGCCGAATTCCAATCCTTAATGGCATTGGGCTGAAGGCTCCAATCCCGCCCAACAAAAAAGGCCGCACACTCGTGCGGCCTTCTTTGTTTTCTGTCAGGAAACATTTGAAACCGGGAACCTCTCCCCTCGACGGATGAGAAGATGCGGGGTTTCCCGGATACTGTCATGTCACTAAATAATGGGACAGGGAACGGAGCCGCTTGAGAATTTGATTTCCACGGCGGGGGGTGCCCGGTGATGCTCACGGGCATGATGGAGCGTGTGTTTCTGGGATGGGACCGGTCGTTTCTAACGGCTGCGGCGGATTGGCTGTTGGAGCGGCGCGAGGAACTGCCGCGCCTAGTGGTAGTGGTGCCGACCTCGCAGAGTGGCCGCCGTATGCGCGAAGCGCTGGCGGAACGCGCGGGGGCCTTGCTCTCCCCGAAGTTCGTGACGCCCGGCTCGTTTCTGAAAACCGAGGATGCCTCAGTAGCCGCAGACTGGATGGAGCGGGTGGCGTGGCTGGAAGCACTGGAGGAAATCAACGACTGGGAGAGCTACAGCGAGTTATTTCCAGAGCCGCCTGATACGGAAGGCGATTGGGCGGGCGGGCTGGCCTTGGAGATGGTGCGGCTGCGCCACGCCATGCAGGAAAACGGTCTCACACTCACGGCAGCGGCGCGACTTCTAACAGGATCGGTGGAGGCGGGGCGATGGGAGGCACTCGGCGGATTGGAAAAACTGATGGAGCGGAATCTCAACGCGTGGGGACTGAAGAGCCGCAGTCGCGTGCTGGCGGGCGGCGTGGCAATGCCGGATGGGATCGCGGGCATCGTGCTGGCCGGAATCACCGAAATGCCGCCGTTGTTAGAGAGGGCGTTGCAAGCATGGGAAGGAGCGGTGCGGGTGCTGATCGCTGCACCGGAGACGGAGGCGGCTGCATTTTCTAACATCGGCAAACCACTGGAAATCTGGACCGAGCGGACGATGCCATGGCCGGATGGCGAGCAGGGCGCGGTGCGGTTGGTGGCGGACTCACGTTCCCAAGCAGCGGAAGCATGGCAGTCGGTGATCGAGCGGCAGACAGCATCGAACGAAGTGGCGCTCGGCTCGGCAGATGTGGAAACGGGCGATGAGTTGGCGCGGGTGTTCACGCGTGGTGGCTGGACGGCGTTTCATCCGGCGGCGCGAATGGTGACGGCCGGTCTGCCGCGTTGGCTGGTGGTGTTTTCCCACTGGCTTGCGGAGCCGAAGCTGTCGGTTCTATCAGATTTGCTGACGATGCCGGAAACGGGTGCGCTCATCAACGGACGGCGGGCGGAAAAGGCGGCGCAGCTTTCACGCCTCCGCAACGAGTGGATGGCGATTCTAACGGATGACCTGCGCCACCGGATGACTACAATCGAGTTCCGCTCGGAAGCGCATCGTGCATCGGCCGCCGAAGTGCTGCGGACCGCTGAAACTCTGGAACAATGGCGCGAGGATTTCCTGCGCGGGGATTTCATAGAAACGATGAGCCGACTCTTGCAAAAAGTGACTGCCTCCTTGCCCGAGGCGGCGGAACAGGCTGTGGCGATCCACGACTGGCTGGCCCAAGCGGAACCCATGATGCGGATGCTGAAACGCGGCCCCGGCTTCTGGATCGACGTGATGCTGGCCGCACTCCCCGCGCCCACCGCGCTGCCGCCGGAGGGCCGGGTGATCGACGTGCAGGGCTGGCTGGAGTTATTATTCGAGCCGGGTGCGCACCTCGTGCTCTGTGGCATGAACGAAGGCAAGGTGCCCGCGCGCAATACGGGCGATCCATGGCTCGGCGAGGCGGCTGCGAAACAACTCGGGCTGATCGGTAACTCCGACCGCGCGGCGAGGGACGCGTTTCTCTATCAGGCGATGCTCATGGCCCGCCAAACGCATGGCCGGGTGGATTTGATCTGCGCCAAGTCCGGCGATGGCGGCGAGGCACTGCTGCCATCCAGGCTGCTGCTGGCGGCGGAACGCCATGCACTACCGGCGCGGGTGAAGCTTCTCTTCCGTGGCATTGAGCCGCCCGAAGCGGGACTGCGTTGGGAGGCGGATTGGCAGTGGCAGCCGCGTAAGGTGGAGGTTTCCATGCGGCTGAATGTGACATCGCTCGCGAGTTATCTCGCCTGCCCGTTCCGTTTCTATCTGAAACATTCCGCCGCCATGCAAAGCCCGGAGCCGGACCGCGTGGAGTGGAACGCAAGAGACTTCGGCAACGTCGCACACGAAGTGCTCGAACGCTGGGGCCGCGATGAGGCCGCACGTGATTTGGCGGAAGCAGAAGCGCTCCACGCTTGGTGGTCCGGCGAGCTTGATGCGGTAGCCGGCGAGTGGTTCGGCAGGCGCGCGCCGCTGGCTGTTAGAGTCCAGACGGAGGTGCTGCGCCAGCGTTTCATCTGGCTCTCACGTGTGCAGGCCCGCATCCGCGCGGACGGCTGGCAGGTGATCGAGGTGGAGCACAAATTTGAGCTACCGATGGGCGGGGCCACAGTCGTTGCGAAGATCGACCGCATCGACCGCCATCGAGAAAGTGGCGCACTGCGGGTGATCGACTACAAGACTGGCAAGGTGGATGCGGTGGACCGCTCGCACCGGCGGAAACTGCGCGCGGACACTGTGCTTCCCGCTCACTTGCCAACGGACAGCCCTGCCGTCTATCACGGAAACGACAAGGGAAAACCTGCGGATTTCCTCTGGCAGAATCTGCAACTCCCACTCTACGCCGCTGCGGTGGAACTGCGCGATGGTGTGTTACCGCAGCCATGCTACCTAACGCTCGGCAATACCGAGGCGGACGTCGATCTGCGACCGTGGGAGGATTTTTCTCAAGACGATATGGTGGCTGCAAAAACCTGCGCCGCATGGATCGCGGGCCGGATCGAGGAAGGCGTCTTTTGGCCGCCTGCGGAGAAGGTCACCTACGATGACTTCGCGGTTCTAACAGCTGGCAGGAAGATGGAAGAGATCTTCGCACCGGTGGTGGAGTGAATTTCGCTGGCGTTCGCGCGAGCAAAGACTTGTTAGGAGTCCAAGCTTCAGCTTGTAGGTCGTGAAGAACACAGCGTGGACTCCATCAATATCTTCGCGGGATATGAAATCAGAGTGCTCCGGCACCAGCGAGTCCGCCGACGGTGTTGACGAGGTTTCCCGCAGACCGGACCAGCGCACCGGGAAGGCCGCAGGAGCTCATGGTGAAAACCAGTAGCGCCAGTGCGAGCCATTGCAGTTTGCGTTTCATGACAGGGAGCATGTCGATCGGTTGTGGCGAGTCAAGTCCGCTCAAGGAGCGGCGGAAAGCGCTTCTTCTTTGGCGGCGGTGGCGAGCACGTCCTCACGGATGCTTCTGCCGCCGCGGTTGCTCCACCACAGCACGACGGGCGAGGCGATGAAGATGGATGAGAAGGTGCCGATGATGATGCCGATGAAGATGATGAATCCGAAATCGCTCAACGCGGAGCCGCCGACGATGGACAGGATCAGCACGCTCAAGAGCGTGGCGGTGGAGGTGAGGAGAGTCCGTGACAAGGTGGCGTTGATCGCCTCGTTCATGATCTTCTCCACGGAGTCCGTGCGGATGAGCAGCATCTCGCGGATGCGGTCGAAGACGACGATGGTATCGCTGATGGAATAACCGGCGATGGTAAGCACTGCGCCGACGTGGATGAGCGAGAGTTCTCCGCCCATCATGACGACGATGCCGACGCAGATGATGACGTCGTGGAAAATGGCGATGAAGCCGCCGAGCGCGAAGGAGAACTCGAAGCGCATCGTCATGTAGAGCACGATCAGGACGAAGCCGATGATGATGGCGATGATGGACTGGGTGAGGAACGAGCCGCCGATGAGCGGGGAAACTTCCTCAAGGCTGGCATCGACTGCGAATTTCTCCGAGCCGGACTTTTTCTCGCCGAGCACGGGGATGGATTCACGGAGTTTGCCGATGATGAGGGAGCTGTCTTTGGTGGCGCAGCGCACGGTGAGAAGCGGACCGGCGGTCGGGATGGTTTCGATCTGCGGGTAAGCTTCCTTGGAAAGCTGCGGACGAATCGCGTCGATCGCCTTCTGGGCTTCGTCTTGGGTCACTGATACGCCTTTGTCGAATTGGAAAAGGACACGGGTACCGCCGGTGAAATCGACGCCGAGCGAGCGCTCGCCACGGATAGCGAAGGCGGCGATGGAGGCAACGATAGTGGCGATGGCGAACCAAATGCAGACTTTGCGTTTGCCCATGAAGTCATACTTGGTGGCCTTGATGAGATTGAGGAAGGTGAGTTTCTTGAACCAGCCGAGGTCGATGCCCCAGCGGAAGATCACGCGGGTGACGAGAATGGCGGAGAACAAGGAGGCGGTGACGCCGATGGTCAGTGTGACGGCGAAGCCCTTGATCGCACCGCTACCCAACATGAACAGCGCGACGGCGGTGATGAGCGAAGTGACGTGGGAGTCGAAGATCGCGGAGAAGGCGCGATCGTAGGCGGCGTCGATGGCGTTTTTCAACGACTTACCGGCGGCGATTTCCTCGCGAAGGCGTTCGTAGATGAGCACGTTCGCATCCACGGCCATGCCGACGGTGAGCACCATACCGGCGATACCGGGCAGTGTGAAGGTGGCTCCTAGAATGGCCATGACGCCGAAAAGGATGAGCGTGTTCACCACGAGGCCGATGTTGGCGATGAAGCCGGAGGTGCGGTAGTAGATGAAGACGATGAAGAAGGTGACCAGCAATGAGAGGATGCCAGCCTTGATACCTTGATCCACCACGGCTGCACCGAGTGTGGGGGAAATATTGCGCATTTCCGCGACGATGAGTGGGTTTTCCAACGGGTTCATCAGGGAGTTGGCGAGACTCTTGACTTCACCGGGTTCGCGCAGGCCGCTGACCTCGAAGTTTTTGTAGAGGCGGTCGTTCACAGTGGGCGCGTTGATGACCTCGCCATCGAGAACGACGGCAATGCGGTCCACTCTGAGTTCCATGTTGTTGGTCAGCGCTGCCATTTTGTTTGCGCCATCGCTATTGAGTGTGACCGATACCGCATCTGGAGTCGTGGGCGAAGCAACGGCATTGGCGATGTCCGAACCACCGAGGGCCATGCGGCGATTGAGTAGGATGGCGCGCTTGTATTCATTGCCATCCTCATCCTTGCCCTTGAGTATGTAGGCGCGGTAGCCTGGGACAATCTCACTGCCATCCTGCACGCGTTGGGCGAGGGTCTTGCCGTCCGCGCCGGGTTCCTCGCTGCGTTTGCTGACTTCGCGAAGTTCGAGCTTGGCGACTTTTTCCAGAGTGGCGCGAATTTTGGCGGATTCCTCGGGTTCCACGCCGGGCATCTGGACGAGGATGCCGTCCTTACCTTGGCGGGCGATGAGCGGCTCCTTGGTGCCCATGGCGTTGAGGCGCTTCTCGATGACGAGGATCGCCTGTTCCACCTGCTCGTCGGTGATCGGCATCTTGGTGCCGTCATCCATCTC
>JANMLQ010000208.1:0-5121 GCA_031372635.1 Akkermansiaceae bacterium
GCCGACGTTCCCTCCGGGAAAGCCGACATCATCTACCTCTGCTTCCCCAACAACCCGACCGGCGCCGTGGCCACCCGCGCGCAGTTGGAAGCATGGGTGAAGTATGCGAAGGCAAACGATGCCATCATCCTCTTCGACGCCGCCTACGAAGCCTTCATCCAAGATCCCGCCATTCCACGCTCCATCTTCGAGATCGAAGGCGCGCGCGACTGCGCCATCGAGTTCCGCTCGTTTTCCAAAAACGGCGGCTTCACCGGCGTGCGCTGCGCCTACATCGTCATCCCGAAAACTGTTAGTGGAAAAGCCGACGACGGCAGCCGCATCCCGCTCCACCAACTCTGGAGCCGCCGCCACAGCACCAAGTTCAATGGTGCTTCCTATCCAGTGCAGAAAGCCGCCGCCGCCGTTTTCTCGGTAGAAGGAAAACAACAAGTCTCCGCGCTCATCGAGCACTACATGGGCAACGCCAAGCTCCTCCGCGAAGCAGCCGCAGCCGCCGGTCTCCCCGTCTTCGGCGGAGTGAACGCGCCCTACGTCTGGGTCGGCTGCCCCGCAGGACTCAGCTCATGGGACATGTTCGACAAAATGTTAGGCGAAGCCCAAGTCGTCATCACCCCCGGCTCCGGCTTCGGCTCCGCCGGCGAAGGCTACTTCCGCATCTCCGCCTTCAACTCACGCGCGAACGTTGAGGAAGTGTGCCGTCGCCTGAAAGCGCTGGTCGCGTGAGCCAACGTAGTTACGGACTTCAGGCCGTTCTTCCTCTGCACATCACGGACTGAAGTCCATGACTACGGATTGCCCCGAATCAAGGATGGATTGCCGCAGCGGCTTCGTTTATCCTCCGCGCGACGATGTCAAAACGCACTCCGCCGGAAAACAAGCGCCGCCATAAGGACGCCGCCGAAGCCGCTCCGTCACGCGGGCCGGGCGCGGGATCGCTGCTGTTGTTCTGGCCGTTTCACTTGTTCAATCTCGTCACGCGTCCGCTCGGTCAGCCGCTGCGTTTCCTCTCACGTGTGGCTGGCTATCCGGTGGTCGCCGGGCTTTACGGGCTGGCGTTTCTCAGTGTGATCTACGGTTTCCGCGCGAAAAACTACGACCTCTCGCGCATCCATGCGATGCCGCAGCGCACGATCATCCGCGACAGGCTGGGCGAGGAAATCGGCCGCATCCATGGAGAGAAACGCTCGCTTGTGCCCTTGAGCCAGGTGTCAGAAAATTTCCGCAAAGCCATCCTCGCGCGTGAGGACGAGCGTTTCTACACCCACGGTGCCTTCGATGTGATAGGGATCGTGCGCGCGTTTCTTAAGAACCTCGAAGGCAAGCGCGAAGGCGCATCCACCATCACCCAGCAGCTCGTATCCGACATCTTCCAGCTCAAGCGCGGTGAGAAACGCGGCGATGTGCCGCGCCAGATCGACCGCAAGCTGTTAGAGATCGCCATCGGCGTGCGCTTGGAAATGTCGTATGAAAAGGACGAGATCCTCCAAGCCTACATCAACCAGATCAACTGGGGCCGCCAGATCAAAGGCGTGGGCGAGGCCTCGCGCATCTACTTCGAGAAACACCCGGCGGAACTCACACTCTCACAGTCCGCGCTGCTCGCCGGCATTGTGCGCGGACCGGATTCCTACAATCCGTTTAGCTCAATGGAAGCCGCCACCCGTGAGCGAAACACGACGCTCGCGCGCATGGTCACCGCCATGGCCATCACGCGCGAGGAAGCGGATGCCGCGAAGCTGGAACCCATCGAAGTCCGCCCGAAGGCGCGCCGCGAGTCCCGCGAGTCCTACGCGATGGATGCGATTCGCAGCGATCTGGAAATCATTCTGGAAAAACAGGACATCGAACTCGGCGGTCTGGAAATCACCACCACCATCGACTTGCGCGTCCAACAGAAAGCCGAGGAGGCACTGGATAAGAAACTGCGCGATGTGGAGCGCCTGCATGGCTATGCGCATCCGACGCGCGATGCATGGAACAAGCTGCCGGAAAAGGATCGTGGTGATCCCGCCTACATCCAAGGCGGGGCGGTCGTCGTCGAGAACCGCACCGGCGGTGTGCTCGCCATCGTCGGCGGTCGCGATGCCAATGAATCGCGTTTCAACCGCGCGCGGAACAACGAGACGAAAGCCTATCGCCAACTCGGCTCTATCTTCAAACCCTTCGTTTATCTCGCCGCCTTCGATAGTGGACTGCGTCCTGATAGCAGCATCAGCGATGGCCCCATCGAGCCGGGAGAGATCAAGGGTGGAGGACGCTGGCGTCCACATAACTCCGATGGCAAGTATGGCGGAATGGAACCCGCATCCTATGGCCTCATCCGCTCGCGCAACACGATGTCTGTGCGGGTTGGCAACAAGGCAGGCATCGAAAAAGTAAAACACGTCGCCAACCAGGCCGGCTTCACCGCAGACATCCCGGAAAACCCGACGTCTTACCTTGGCTCATGGGGAGCGCTACCGTGGGAAGTGGCTTCCGCGTACACGATCTTTCCCAACGACGGCGCGCGCTATCGGCCCTATCTGATTTCCCAGATCAAGGACCGCGAAGGCAACGTGCTCTTCTCCACACTGCCGCTTTCCTATCAGGCTGCGAAGAGCGGTTCCGCATGGTCCGTTTCCCGCATCCTAACAGAAGTGGCCACACGCGGCACCGCCGCTTCCGTGAAACGCCTCGGCTTCGACAAGCCCTGCGCGGGCAAGACCGGCACCACCAACGATTTCAAAGACGCGTGGTTCGCAGGTTACACCTCGCAGCTCAGTTGCGCCGTGTGGGTGGGCTTCGATACACCGAAGAAAACCATCCATGGCGGCTACGGCTCCGTGCTTTCCCTGCCCGTCTGGGTGGAGATCATGAAAACCGCCGACCGCCTCGGCTACAAAGCTGGCCAGCTCCACAGCAAGGTGAACCTCGTGGACATGGAAATCTGCCGCCTCTCCGGAAAACGCGCCACCTCAGGCTGCCGCAGTGCCGGAACTAACAGCGGCGACAGCGTCCCAGCGGACATCGCACTCCCGGAAAACGACTTCTGCCCCATCCATCCCGCGCGTGCCATGGTCGTGGATCTAACAGCATCCGACACGCCGCCCAAGGCGCTGCCGGTAGAGGACACGCCACTGCGCGCCATCCCAGTGGAGGATGAACTGGACGAGTGAGATAAGGAGTCAGGAGTCAGGAAACATCCATTAACAACACACCATGTCCACTTGGCGTCCACTTAGCCCACCCCCGTTCTGGAAGCGCTGGCTTCCCGAGTGGATGCATGGGCCGTTGCGACTGCTTTTCCAACTCACCATCTTCGGCGTGATCGTCTTTGCCGCCATCGCCTTCTTCTACTTCATGCTGGCGATGCGCTACGATCTGAACGAGGTCGCGAGACTGCCCGTCGGCACGAGTTTCCATGATCGCAAGGGCGTGGAGATCGATGCGCCCGGCGGCTCCGGCCGCAAGCTCGTCACCCGCGCGGACATACCGGACTTCCTGGTGAAGGCGCTGCGGGCCCGCGAGGACGCGCGTTTCTTCCAACACAGCGGTGTGGACGTGCGCGGGCTGCTGCGTGCCACTGTTAGAAACATCAAAGACCGCGATTTCACCCAGGGCGCTTCCACCCTCACGATGCAACTTGCGAAGAACACCTACGACAACAAGGACAAGTCCCTCCACCGCAAGCTGCTCGAAGTGGCACTCGCCCTGCGCATCGAGTCACGCTACCGGAAGGACGAAATCCTCACCCATTACCTGAACCGCATCTACTTCGGCGCGGGTGCCTACGGCATCGAGCAGGCGGCATGCACCTACTTCGGGAAAACCACGCGCGAGCTAACTGACGGCGAGTGCGCGATCATCGTCGGCATCATCCGTGGCCCCAATGCCTTCTCTCCCATCCGCAATCCTGAAAAAGCCCTCAACCAACGCGGCCAAACGCTCAATCGCATGATCGCTATGGGCTTCATCGACAAAGCACGCCGCGAGATCATCGCCGCCGAGCCGCTCAAGCTCGTGGATGAAGATGACCGCGAAACGCAAACCTCATACGCGCTCCAAGCCGTGCGCGGTGAACTCGACAACATCCTTGATGACAGCACGCTTCAAAGCGCAGGCATCAAAGTCTATACCACTCTCGATGCCGCATGGCAGAACCGTTTGGAGAAAGAACTCAACCAAGCCGTCGAGGATTTGGAGAAAGAAAAATCCTGGAAGCATCCAAAAATCGGCGATCACATAACTGGTCAAAAACCCGCCTACGTGCTGTTTTCCGCCATCACCACCGAAATTAAAACCGGCGGCATCCTCGCGCTGATCGGCGGGCGGAACTTCAGCCACTCGCGCGTCGATTGCACACACTCGCGCCGTGATCTCGGATCTGCGTTCGAGCCATTTGTCGCAGCCGCAGCCGCAGAGCGCGGTAAGCTCGTGCTACCCGGCAAGCCCGTGCAGACCGGTCGCCAAATTGGCCCCAGAGAAGTCCAGCGCATCGCTAAACGCTGCGGACTCACCCTTGAAGGTCCCTTCCTCGAAACCGAAGACCTCTTCCGCGGTTCCGTTTCCGCCACTCCGCTGGAAATGTCTGTCGGCCTCGCCACCCTCGGCAACAAAGGCAAACGCCCGAAACCCTATCTGATCCGCGAGATCCGTGATGCATCAGGCGAGATCATTTACAGCGCAAAACCCGACCTCACCCAAGCGATCAGCCCGCCCGCCGCACTCGATGCTGCCAGCGTGCTCGCCCGCCGCAACAACACCCGCACCTTCACCGGAGCCACCGGCTCCGAGCGCGACGCATGGACTCTGCGCCTGGGCCCCAACGGTGCCACCGCCATCTGGATCGGCTTCGATAAACCCACCGCCATCGCCCCAGAGAAGCGCCTGAATTCGCTGTTAGATGAATTCGTGAAACGACTGGGGAACGAGTGATGGGGGACGTGGACTGCGTGCAGCCTGCTCTGCCCGTTACCCACAAGTCGAGGGCTGCAAAATCAAGATAGAGGTAGGAACGGGGCTTTCGCCCCGCTCCCCCCTCCGAACCGTGCGTGCGGATCTCCCGCACACGGCTCTCCAGTCAGTGGTTTGCTCCGTTACGGAGGCTCGCGAATTCTATTTCTCGGGCGTCTAGCAGGC
>JANMLQ010000212.1:0-3330 GCA_031372635.1 Akkermansiaceae bacterium
TTTCGGTCTATGCCCCACGGCTTTCCCATGAAGGAGCAAATCCCAGCCATTCAATCCGAAGCACTTGCACAGCTCGCCGCCGCCAATGACGAGCGCACCCTCGAAGACGTCCGCGTCGCCGTGCTCGGCAAAAAAGGCACGCTCACCCTTGCCGCCGCAGGCATGAAGGACGTGCCGAAAGAAGACAAAGCCGAGGTCGGCCAACTCCTCAACGCCGCCCGCACCGCCATCACCACCGCGCTTGAGGAAAAACAAACCGCCCTTCAGGAAATCGCCGATCGCACCGCGCTTGCGGGCATCGACGTCACGCTGCCAGCACGCCTCGTTTCCACCGGAGCGCTACATCCGCTCACGCTCATTCGCGATGAGGCCATCGGTATCCTCCGCCGCATGAGTTTCGCACTCGCCGATGGTCCGGAAATCGAGGACGAGTTCCATTGTTTCGACGCCCTCAACACCCCCGCCGACCACCCGGCGCGGAATGAAAAGGACACCTTCTATTTCGACTCCGGGAAACTCCTCCGCACCCACACCTCCAGCGTGCAGATTCGCACCATGGAATCCCAGGTGCCGCCTGTTAGAATCATCGCCCCCGGCTCCGCCTACCGCCGCGACGAAATCGACGCCACCCACCTCTCCGTCTTTAATCAACTCGAAGGCCTCTACGTCGCAGGCGATGTCTCGCTCCCCGATCTCAAAGGCACACTCGAATACTTCCTCCAAGAACTCTTCGGCTCGCAAACCGAAGTCCGTTTCCGCCCGCATTTCTTCCCCTTCACCGAGCCATCCTTCGAGATCGACGTGAAACTCACAGTCAAAGGCCAGGCACCACGCTGGATCGAAGTCGCTGGCTGCGGCATGGTCGATCCCGCCGTCTTCGAGTCCATCAACAAGACCCGCAAAGACAACGCCTTCGATCCCGAAAAAGTCACCGGCTTCGCCTTCGGCATGGGCCTAGACCGCCTCGCCATGATCCGCTGGGGCATCAAAGACATCCGCCTCCTCATCGAAAATGACGTGCGCTTCCTCAAGCAATTCGCGTGAAAAAAAGAATTCGAACCACGGATGAACTCGTATGGACACAGATAAGATTCAGAAATTCTTATTCGCTGAATTCGCTAGATTCGCGGTGCCTCAAACTCTTCATCCCTTCTTCAATCTGCGTTCATCCGCGTCCATCTGCGGTTAAAAAAATTTTCCTCTTCCCATGAACATTTCACTCAACTGGCTCTCCACCCATCTCGACCTCGGCGGCAAGTCCATCCAGGAAATCGACGACCTCTTCACCTTCGCCGGCGTCGAGGTGGAAGGCATCGTTTCCAAAGGCATCACTTCGGAAAAAATCGTCGTCGCCCAAATCAAGGAAGCCGTCCAACACCCGAACGCCGACCGTTTGAAAGTCACCCAAGTCGATTGCGGCGAGGCCACTCTCCGCCAGATCGTCTGCGGCGCACAGAACTACAAAGTCGGCGACAAAGTGCCCTGCGCGCTGCCCGGAGCCGCGCTGCCCGGCGGCTTCACCATCGGCGAGACCGTCATGCGCAAGGTGGAATCGAAAGGCATGCTCTGCGCCGCCAGCGAGATCGGCCTGCCACCCGGCGAGGACGGCCTGCTCATCCTTCCCGCAGACTCCGAAATCGGCAAACCCGTCAAACAACTCTTCGACTCCGACACCTCGCTTGAACTCGAAGTCACCCCCAATCGCCCCGATCTCCTCAGCCACTACGGCATGGCCCGCGAACTCGCCACGCTTCTCAAAACCCCACTCAAGCCGCTCGACACCTGTGGCGCTGGCGTCTCGCCCGCCGCCAATATTAAACTCCAATCCCCGGCCGCCTGCCCCCTCTACACCGCGATCCGCATCACCGGCGTCACCATCAAAGAATCCCCCTCCTGGCTCAAGCAACGCCTCGAATCCATCGGCCTACGCCCCATCAACAACATCGTTGATGTCACCAACTTCGTGCTCCACGAACTCGGCCAACCGCTCCACGCCTTCGACGCCGCGAAACTCAACGGCAACATCATTGTCCGCCAAGCCACCGATGCCGAAACCTTCCTCGCCCTCGACGAATCCGAGCACGCGCTCACACCCGACGACCTCCTCATCTCCGACGAATCCAACGCCGCCCTCGCGCTCGCCGGAGTCATGGGCGGACTCGATAGCGGCGTCACCGAAACCACTACCGACATCCTACTGGAGTCCGCCTACTTTACCCCACAAGGCATCCGCCGCACCTCGCGCCGCACCGCGCTTTCATCAGATTCCTCCTATCGCTTCGAACGCGGCGTCGATCCGCAGGGAGTTCTAACAGCCTCCGCCCTCGCGGTAAAACTCATCCTCGAAACCGCAGGAGGCACCGCCGAGGCCACCACCCAAGTCGCCGGTGAAGCACCCGTCCTCACCAAGCCCGTCGCGCTCGACGCGAAGAAGCTCGATCAACTCATGGGCGGCTCCATTTCCCTAACAGACGCCGAACAAATCCTCACCCGCCTCGGCTTGGAAAAACTCGCCGACGGCACATGGAACGTCCCCAGTTTCCGGGCCGACCTCCAACGCCACATCGACCTCGTCGAAGAAATCGCCCGCGTTCACGGCCTCGCCAACGTGCCCTCGCGCCTGCTCGGCTCCTTCGTCCCTTCCAGCGCCATCGACCACGCTTACGATGCCGACATGATCCTGCGCCGCCGCCTCGCCGCGCTCGGCTTGTTTGAATGCCAGACCATCAAACTCATCTCTGACAACCAACTAACAGACGCCCTGCCGCTGCGCCCGATGCAGGACGGCGACATCATCCGCGTGAAACTCCCGCTCAGCGAGGACCACGCCGTCATGCGCCCGAGCATCGTTCCCGGCCTCGTCGCCTCCGCTGCGCGAAACGTCCGCCAACAGCAGAAATCCCTGCGTTTCTTCGAGATGGGCCGCGTCTTCCGCAACGCCGGCGGCGGCAAGGCCAAGGACCAGGAAAGCGAAACCCTCGCCATTCTTCTCTCCGGCCCCGTCGCCCCCGCCGGTTGGAACCAACAAGACCGCCAAGCCGACCTCCACGACATCAAGGCTCTCATCAATGCCCTCGTCCCTAACAAAACCATCCGCTTCAGCCCACGCGAGCGCGACGGCTTCGCTCTCGGCTGCGACATCAAGGCGTGCGACCAAAACATCGGCGTCTTCGCCCGCCTCCTCCCATCCCGCGAACGCGAACTCGACTTCACCACGCCCGTCTTCGTCGCCGAGCTGGATCTAACCAAACTCCGCAAACTCCTCACCGGCATCGAACACGTCGAAGACCTCCCGCAATTCCCCGGCTCCTCGCGCGATGCAGCCATGGA
>JANMLQ010000229.1:0-4733 GCA_031372635.1 Akkermansiaceae bacterium
TGCCCGGAGTGCAAAGACCCCTCGATCACCCTCCAGGGCTACGGCACGCAGAAGGTCGAGGAAGTGCTGGCGAAAGTCCTGCCCAAGGCAAAAATCGCGCGCATCGACGCGGATGCGATGCGGCGGAAACACGCGCTGCGAGACACGCTCCACGCCTTCAAGACCCACAAAATCGACATCCTCATCGGCACCCAGATGATCGCCAAAGGCCTGCACTTTCCGAACGTCACACTGGTCGGCATTTTAAACGCGGACCTCAGCCTGCATGTGCCGGATTTCCGCGCCGGAGAGCGAACTTTCCAACTCATCACCCAAGTGGCGGGCCGGGCCGGGCGCGGGGAGCTGGAAGGCGAGGTGATCGTGCAGACATTCACGCCGCACTCGCCATCGATCCAGTATGCGCGGAAGCATGATTTCGACGGTTTTTCCGAGCAGGAAATGGAGTTCCGCAGGCAGTTTTCGTTTCCGCCATACGGCCATTGTGCCGTGCTGACCTCGCGCTCGAATCACGAAAGGCGTGCCGAGTTCACGCTCCAGACCCTGCACTTGCGGCTGGCCGAAAACCTGCCGCCCGGCATCACGCTGGGCGAAGTCCTACCCTCGCCGTTGATCCGTGCGCACGGACAATTCCGTTTCCAGATCACCCTGCGTTCGCAATGGGCCAGGCCGCTCACCCGCCACGTTCAGGCAGTGCTGGCGCGGACCTCACTGCCGGAGGATGTCACAGTCGTCTTCGACATGGACGCGCTGAATTTTTCCTGAATCGGCTGCGAATTTTTAGAATCGCGCGGGGGGAACGCTCGGTCATCGGCCATCTTGTGGGCTCATGACAAGGCCCTACGAAATACGTTCAAAAATATTTCAAATTATTCTTGTAAGGGCATCCGTAATTTCATAATTCTAAAAACATCAAGCCAGCGAAGGCTTTGATTCACCCAGACTCTGCTGTTCCACACCAACCTGATCCAAACGACCGACCGTTTTTTGAATCCTACATAGTTCCACCCGAAGCGTGAGTCCCTTCACGTTTCGGGCAGCCCGGATCGGGATCTGTCCCGAACCGGCATGGTTCACCGGAAATCACCCACCGGCCCCATGCCTTTTTCCTGATCTTGGCTGTTCGTCCCTTCGGAATGTCCCTTCCGGAGACCCTGGCGAGAGGAGCGTTTCACTGTTCACCCTTACAACCAGCCATGTTCACCAACCGCTTCCCCGGCGGAGCTACGTACCTTCGTGCCCGCGCTCCGTCGATCTTCCGCGCCATATTCTGCGCCACACTCGCCTTCTGTCCTGCGGCTTCGGCCATTAGCATTGGCTGGAATACGAATCCAGAGGCCGACATCGCCAGCTACCAATTGCACTACGGCACCACCTCCGGCACCTATCCGGACCTGATCGATGCGGGAAACAACTCCATCGCCCCCGTGCCCGGCCTTACAGAAGGCCAGACCTACTACTTCGTGGTGATCGCCGTGAACGCGGACGGCCTTTCCAGCGCACCGTCCGCGGAAATCTCCTACACCATGCCAACGAACACGACCGTGAACCAGCCGCCGGTCGCCATCGCCTCAACCGCCACCACTCTCGAAGACAGCCCCACCGCCATCGCGCTCTCCGCGAGCGACGCCGATAACGAGCCACTCGCATACACCGTGACCGGAAGCCCCACCAAGGGAACCCTTTCCGGCACGGCTCCAAACCTGACCTACACTCCCAACGCGAACGCCAATGGCGCGGATTCGTTCACGTTCACCGTCAGTGACGGAAACGCCACCTCCAATACCGCCACCGTCTCCATCACCATCACCCCAGTCAACGACGCGCCGGTCGCAAACGCCTCATCCGCCACCACCCTCGAGGACAGCCCCACCGCCATCGCTCTCTCGGGAAACGATGCCGATGGCGTTTCCCTCAACTACACAGTCACCGTTAGCCCCACCAAGGGAACACTCACCGGCACGGCTCCAAACCTCACCTACACCCCCGCCGCGAACGCCAATGGCGCGGATTCCTTCAAGTTCACCGTCAGCGACGGAAAAGCCACCTCCAGCACCGCCGCCGTCTCCATCACCATCACCCCGGTCAACGACGCGCCGGTCGCCATCGCCAAATCCTTCAGCACCGACGAGCAAGTTCCCGTTTCCATCACCCTCACCGCGACTGACGTGGACGGCGGCGTGCTGACCTATTCCGTAGTCACCCAGCCCACCGGCGGCACACTCACCGGCACCGCGCCAAACTTCACCTACACACCGAATGCGGGCTTCTCGGGCGCGGATTCCTTCACCTTCAAGGCGCACGACGCCAGCCTCGATTCCAAAACCGCCACCGTCGCCCTCACGGTGAAAAAATCCTCACTTCCGGAAAACCCCAAGCTGCTCGCCCGCACCGGCTGGAAGCTCATCCACGTGGACAGCGAAGACGCCATCGACAACCCCGCCTCCTTTGCAATCGACGGCGATCCCGCCACCTTCTGGCACACACTTTGGAAGTCCGGAGCCACTCCCCCACCCCATGAAATCCGCATCGACATCGGCGCCGTGCGCTCGCTCGAAGGCTTCCGCTACCTGCCGCGTCAGGACGGTTTCTTCGTTGGAAACATCGGCCAGTATCAATTCCGCACCAGCCTGGACGGCATCCACTGGAGCTCCGCCGCCAACGGCACCTTCACCAACGATAACGACGAGAAAGAAGCCCTCTTCACCACGAGAAACGCCCGCTTCGTGAGCCTCATCGCACTCAGCGACGCCAGCGGCTCCATCCACGCCTGCATCGCCGAGTTCAACATTCTCGGCACCAAGGCAGTGAACAGCGCCCCACTCGCCAAGTCCGCATCCGTCACCACCGTCCAGAAAACCGCGCTACCCATCACCTTGGAAGCAAGCGACGGCGAGGAAGACCCGCTCGTTTTCACCATCCTCTCATCTCCATCTAACGGAACACTCACCGGCACCGCACCGGAACTCACCTACACGCCCGACGCTCCATTCACCGGCACCGGCACCGACACCTTCACCTATCAAGTCAGCGACGGCACGCTCACCTCCGCCATCGCCACCATCACCATCAACGTGAAGAGCAAAGGCGGCAGAGAAAACCGTCCGCCCGCATTCAAGTCCAACCCCATCACCCGCGCCGCCGGCTTCGTGGGCGAGCCCTACAAAGCAAGCTCCCTAACAGACAGCGCCGATGATCCAGACAAGAGCGACACCATCACCTACTCCAAGGTTTCCGGCCCCGATTGGATAGACATCACGCCTAGCGGCAAGTTGCATGGCACCCCGCCCGCAGGATCGCTGGGCAGCCACCGCTTCACCATCCGCGCCACCGACAAGGCCGGAGCCTCCGACGAAACCATTCTGTTCATCGAAATCAAAACCGCAGAGCTGCCCTTGCCGTGGGACTTCAAAGCACTCGGAAATTCCGGCGAAAATGCCAACGCCTTCTTCAATGACGGAGCCTTCACCCTCACCGCCGCAGGCGATCTCAGTGGCGATGCCGATGCCGCCAGCTACGTCTGGCAGACACTCAGCGGCGATGGCCAGATCACCGCTCGCGTTAGCGATCTCGATGGTGCAGGAAAATCCGCACGCGCCGGCCTGATGATCCGCGATTCACTGGCCGCGAATTCCAAACAAGTCTTCATCGGCGTCAATGGCAACGGCGATTTCCGCTGGATCCGCAGAACCCGCACCGGTGCCGAATCCTTGATGAAATCCACCGGCAAAGGCACAAACTCTAACACCTGGCTCGGCCTATCTCGCAGAGGCGACACCATCACCGCCTACCGCAGCGATGACGGCAAGGACTGGGTCAAGATCGGCAGCATCACCAGAGAGCTCGGCAAAAACTGTTACATCGGCCCCGCCGTCAGCAGTGGCAAAAACGCCACCAGCACCGCCACCTTCCGCAATGTGAAACTCAATCCCTGATTTTCCCCAAAAACTCCCCCACTTATTCCAGCGGCGGTGCGACAAGAGGAATCCCCTTGCTCGCATCGTCGCTGGCTTTCTTTCCTAGCGCCTCGTCGAGCATTGCCTTCGCCTTCGCCAACTGCACGGCTGTGAGTTTCGGAGTCACGAATGCGAGCACCGGCTTCGCCTGCTTCTCACCCTGCGCGTCCGCAAGACCCGCCCACTTGTAAGCCTCCACATAATCCTTCTGCACGCCCGCCCCGGCCAGATGCATGCGCGACATCTGGAGTTGCGCCACCGCCCGGCCCTGCGCCGCAGCTAGGCCGAACCACTTCGCAGCCTCCACACTGTTCTTCGGCGCGCCCTTGCCACCGAGCTGGATTTTCCCAAGCGCCATCTGCGCGTCAGCATTCCCCTGCTCCGCCGCCTTCTGATACCACTCGATGGCGTCCTTCGAGCTTTTCGTCACGCCCTCGCCCTTCACATACATTTCCCCCGCCTGGATCTGCGCCACCACATCGCCGTCCTTCGCCTTCGCGAGAACCGCAGCCGCTTCTTCTCCAAACACAGCGGACGCCATCAGGCACAAAAAGATGAGTAAAGAACCGGTCGCTTTCATGATGCCCACAGTCGAACACCTCCCACCCCTCGCGCCAAGGCTGATTTCAAGGACTTTCCCCACCGCCGGGCTTGTCAAAATGGAGGGCTTGGTGAAACTACGATCCTCTGCCACTTTCTGCGGCGCTTGGTTTTCTGAAACGACTCATGCACTTCATCGGGATTGAAATCGGTCATGGCGGCACTCGCGCGGTGGCGCTG
>JANMLQ010000259.1:0-32149 GCA_031372635.1 Akkermansiaceae bacterium
GTGAACGAGCCGGGCACCATTTCCGCGATGCAGCCATCGCCCGCGAGATAGGCCAAAGCGAAGAGGACGTTCAGCAGCAGATAGACCGAGACCACCACCAGCGCGAACTGCGGCCAAGTGAGCGCGAGGATGGACCGGTAATGGTCACGCAGTCCCGGCTTCACGGAGTTCGTCCGGACAAACTCGATCTTTCCGGCCGAGACCGGAACCGGGGCAGGGGGCTTTCTCGCGGGCATGGGAGTATTTGAACCGAAGGCAGTGAATGGGTCGATCCGATAAGCTACCATCCTCACGAAAAAAAATGTGAGGACAGGATGTCCCCACCACGGACTAGGTCTGCAAGTCCCAGCTACGATTCAGACTTCCACCTTCATTTCCTCATGCACGGTTGATGCGGTCGATGGCGGCGTCGATGATCGGACTTTCCGGTCCAATGGCTAACAGCATGGCTTGCAGGACGCCCGTGGTGAGCGGTCGGAGGACAACGATGGGCAAGCATTTCAGACCCATCATTTCCTGATACTCTGGCTCTAGGGATGCCACTGCGGATTGGAAGAGCAGCGAATACATGGGCCGGGAGGTGGCAGGTAGCGGTGGATTCTTGATCCATTGGATCGTCTCCCGGGTGGCATCCGAGACGGCCAGATCCTTGCGGAAGAGGGCCATGGTTGCGAGGAGTTCCGACTCATCCATCGGCACCTCGGTGAGGCCGAGCGGCTTTACGGACTTCGACCACAGCCGGATGTAGGCATCTGCCCCGCCGGGCAGGGGACGCTTGGAATACGTCTGATGGCTGCGGAGAAATGACTCCATGAAGGCGATGTGGACCCACAGCAGGAGATCAGGATCGGCGGCTTTGTAGGAGGTGGATTGGCCGGTGGCAGTTTCATAAGTCCCCTTCACGTGGTCGTGCATCCGGTTGACGCGGTTTGCTTCATTGGCGATCGCCTCATGAGAGCCGTAGGTGGTGATGGTGAGCCAGCGGATGGTCCCAGACAGACGGCCCAGGGGATCATCCTTGTAGCGGGAATGGCTGCGAACTCCGGCAAGACTCCCGGGGTGGAGCGCCTGCATCAGCAAGGCCCGGATCCCACCAACCAGTGTGGCCAAGTCTCCGTGGGCCACCCAAGGCGCGTCCGTCGGGAGATAGAGTCCGGGGCCGACGCCTGCCTTGATCGCGTCTAACCAAGGTGGCACTCCATCGGCAGAGCCTGTGAGCAAGGCGCGGAAGCGGCGGGAGAGGATTTCTTGAAGGAAATTATTTCTTGGCACGCCCCCAACGTGGGAAGACTTTGCATTTTTTAGCGGAGTGGATGGCATTTTGGAAGGGATCTATGTGTCAGTCGGCATTCAGATCGTCATCATCAAATGCCGTGGACCGCTTCGTTGCATCGATGACATTTTCCATGAACGGTTTCCGATGTTTCGTCACCCTGCCGCTCACTCGTTTGCGCCACATGCGGAAGCTGGAGGGCTTCATCTCATTGCGCATCAGCTTGATGACTGTGGCTTCGTTGAACCCGGTCTTTTTCTCAATTTCATCGAAGGTCGTGCGATCTTCCCACGCCATTCGGATGATTCGATCCCGCTCGCTGTCCGTCAGTGTATGCATTGGTCCAGCTTTGCGGTCGGAGTGCCCGCCGTCATTTTACGACGGACGATGGAGAAGGATTCCAAGTTTTCGGGACTACCCGTTCTCACCGTCGTCGTCCTGCTTTTTAAGCTCCTGTTTGGCAAATTCACTCGCCTGCATCATCCCTTTCGCGACGACAAGGCTCACGAAGAGTCCCAACATAAATACTGCGAATACGGTTGTCATTGGTTATTTGCCTCCACGAGTTTTGATGCCTGCGGCAAGAATGACGACCCTGACTCCCACCCACAGGCTTAGAATGCTAGGCACCCAGATTCCCACAAATAGTCCGTAATCATGGCTGACCAGAAACCAAAGCGAGACACTGGCGACGAAACTGATGAAGGCCCCGATCAGAAAAGGGTAGTCAATTTTGTGAAACATGGTGGTGAGAGTGAGCGAGTTGTTCAAGTTAGGAAAACCCTGCCTTTTGCTAGTATGGAGAATAATTTGCTGCGTTCAAGGGGCGATCACCCGCAGGCGGATAAAACTTGGGGCAGCACTGGAGGCGGGGATGCTGTAGATGTGCAGCGGGGCGATGCCGTTGTTGCCGATGCCATCCATGGGCTCATTCGTGGCCTCGTAGAGAACGTGGGTGCGGTTGGCGAAATAGGGGGCCACGCAGGTCCAGAGTGCGTCGCAATAGGTTGCGTTGTAGTTGGAGATTTTGTTGTGGGCGTTGATGATGACGTAGTGGCCATGCGCTGAGGCGTAGTTGACGCTGCGCTCCATCCGGGCGAGTTGGCGTGCCCGATAGACGGGATCATTCCAATCCGTGGGAGTGAAAGTGGGGGACGGCGCGTAGGCACCACTTCCCAGACATCAAAGAGGATCATCCGTACGCCGTTGAGTCCTTTGGCACGCAGGAATGCATAGTAGGTCTTGGATTCTTCCTGACGGTCCTTTTCCCAAATCCATGCGGTGTCGGCTCGCAGGGGGGAGTTGGTATCGGTGCGCAGTACTTTGAGATTTGGGCCGCCGAGAGGATCGGGGATGCTTGCGACTTGAATGCGGCCGCGATCGGTTGCGAGGGACACGGATTGTCAAAGCAAGATAGACGGAGCAAGGCCGAGAACCAAAGCGACAATGAGCATGGCCTGCTATGAGTTTAAAAGCATGCGCACCTTCATACCGATGCGAGATCAATGTGTAACCGCTGATCGAAACGACAATCTTGAGAGGATACTTTAACCCCTTAGACTTCCACTTTCATTTCCTCGCGTGCGAGCTGGGAGCGGCGGCGGGGGGCGGGGCGGTCGAAGAGGGAATGGTTCCGCTTCACGCCGAGGTCTTCGGGCAGGATGTCCGGGGCGGCGAGTTTTTTGGTGACGGTGGCGGAGCTGTCCTTCTTCGCGCCTAACAGGGTGTTGACGAGACGGATTTTGAGGTCTTTGAAGTCGGCTGTGCGAATGATTTCGCGGCGGTCGCGCGGGCGGTCTAACTGAATCGGGATTTCATCGCCGAGCGTGGCTCCATCGCGGGTCGGCAGCAGCGGGATGACGCGGTCGGCGACGAGGATTGCCTCGTCCGGATCGTTGGTGATCCAGATGACGGTAGTTTTGTTTTTCTGCCAGATATCGACGATCTCGTCCTGAAGGGTGGCGCGGGTGAGGGCGTCGAGCGCGGAGAGCGGTTCGTCTAACAAGAGGATGCGCGGGTTGGCGGCGAGGGTGCGGGCGACGGAGACACGCTGGCGCATGCCGCCGGAGAGTTCTTTCGGGTATTTGTCCGCAGCGGGCGTGAGTTTCACCATGTCCACGTATCTCGCGGTGTGATCGCGGCGTTCCTGCGCGGACATGGCGGGAAACAACTGGTCCACGGCGAGCATGATGTTTTCCGTGACGGTGAGCCACGGGAGCAGCGAGTAGTTTTGAAAGACGATGCCGCGCTCCGGGCCGGGTCCGGTGATGGCGGTGCCGTCCATCATCGCACCGCCGGTGTCCGGCTTGAGCAGTCCGGCAATGAGGTTGATGAGCGTGCTCTTGCCGGTGCCGGAATAGCCGATGATGGATACGAAGTCGCCTTCGTTGACGGTGAGGTTCACGTCGCGGAGGACGCTGGCTCCGGAGAAGGATTTGGAAACGCCGGTGAGCTGGAGGATGGGTGGCATGGGTTGTGGAATTTCAAATTTGAAATTTCAGATTTGAGATCATGCGGTGCGGAAACGTCCTTCCACCATGCTCATCGCGCGGTCGAGGATGAAGCCGATGACGCCGATGGTGAGGATGGAGAGGATGATGTGAGCGTAGCTGTTGGCGTTGTATTGCTGCCAGAGGAAGCCGCCGACGCCGGGTTTTCCGATAAGCATTTCCACGGCAACGATGACGAGCCAGGCGATGCCGAGCGAGAGGCGGAAGCCGGTGAACATGTAGGGCAGGGCGGAGGGGATGAGCACTTTGAAGAGCGTCTTCATTTTCGAGAGCTTGAGCACCTTGGCGACATTCAAGTAATCCTGTGGCACAGCTCTAACACCGACGGCGGTGTTGAGAACGGTGGGCCACATCGCGCAGATGGCGATGGTGAAGAGCGCGGCGGCATCCGAGGTGCCGAAGACTGAGCGGCCATCCGCGCCGGCGATTTTCAGCCCGCTGAAGAGCACCATGCCGAGCGGCAGCCATGCGAGCGGGGAAACCGGGCGCAGGATCTGGATGATCGGATCAAAGGCGCGGGTGAAGTTTTTCGATAGCCCTAACAGGAAACCGATGGGCGTGCCGATGATGAGCGCGATGGCATAACCTTGGGCGACGAGCTTGAGCGAGAGCCATGCGAAGCGCAGGATGCCCTGGTCGAGTTCACCGCGCTTGGCGAAGGGTTCGACGATGTAGGGCTTGCTTGCGGACCATGTCTCGGAGGGCGAGGGGAGGTTTTTGGACAAGCCGAAACGCTCCACCTTGGTGACCATGTCGCCGAAGCCGTCATCGACCTGGGTGGTCTTGGAATGACCGGCGATGAGCGCCCAACCGCCGACGCAGATGAGTATGGCGATGAGGGGTAGCAGCAGGGCGTCGAGCTTGAGTTGATGGAAAAGTTTCATGGGACTTAGATTGAGGTTTCAGCCCTTGAGGGTCTTCACGGAGAACGAGGCGGCGTAGGCTTCCATGTCTGCGGTGGGATCGAAAATACCTCCGTCGAAGAAGGTTTCCTTGTCGTTGTTGGCACCGCCGTGGGTGTAGCCTATTTCTTTCATGGCTTCCTCGTAGATGTCGGCGCGCATGACTTGTTTGGCGACGCCTTCGTAATCCGGCGCGCCCTGGGTGAAGCCCCAGCGGCGGAGCTGGGTGAGCCACCACTTGCCGTATTTCAACTGCGGGTAGTTGCAGTTGCGCTCGCTGAAGATCATGTAGTTCGGGTCGCGGAGCTTGCGGCCGTCGCCCATGTCATACTTGCCCTGGAGGCGGGGGAGAATGGCTTCCGGCGGGCAGTTGATGTATGTCGGTGCGCTAACGATTTTCGCCTGCTCGGGGCGGTTGTCCATTTTATCGAGCCAGACGGAGGCTTCGTGCAGCGCCTTGAGGATAGCTTTGACAGTTTTGGGATTTTTTTCCGCGAAGTCTTCTTTGAAGGCGCAGACTTTCTCCGGGTGATCTTTCCAGATGTCCTGGGTGTTGAGAGCGGTGAAGCCGATGTCGTCCTTGATTGACTTGCCGTTCCATGGCTCACCCACGCAGAAGCCATCCATTTTTCCGGCCTGCATGTTGGCAACCATTTGCGGTGGCGGAATGGTAATGAGTGAAATGTCAGCGCCGCCACCGGAGGCGTCGCCGGGATTGATGCCGCCGGCGGCGAGCCAATAGCGGAGCCACATGGCGTGGGTGCCGGGCGGGAAGGTCATCGCGAAAGACATCGGCGTGCCGGATGTTTTCGCGGCATCGACTAGTGGCTTTAGCGCCTTCGGATCTGCGGCGACTTTTCCTTTGAGGCTTTTTGCGAGTGTGATGGCCTGGCCGTTGCGGTTGAGAATCCACGGCGCGATCATCGGGACTTTCGGCGTGCCGCCGAGGCCCATGGTGGAGGCGATGGGCATTCCTAACAACATGTGGGTGGCCTGGATGTCGCCGTTGGCGAGCGAGTCGCGGATGGCTGCCCAGCTCGCGCCCTTGGTGACGGTGGAGTTGATGCCATACTTCTTGAAGAAGCCTTTTTCATGGGCAATGACGATGGGCGAGCAGTCAGTTAGGGCGATGATGCCGAAGTTGATGTTCACGGTTTCGGGCGCGTCGGATGCGGTTTGCGCGCCGAGCCATCCGGTGGGAAGACCTGATGCGAGTAGTCCGAGTGCGGAGGTCTTGGTGGTGGTGGAAAGGAATTTCCTGCGGGTAAATGATTGTGGAGAAGTCATGTGGTGGATGTTGGGGTTCACATCATGCTTAGCGGGATCAGTGCCAACGGGTGGAAATCGGGATTTTCACGCGGGATGGAGGCTCATTCGGAAAATGAAAGCGGATCATGCCCGCGCGGCGGCTGCATGGAACAGGTCTTCGCGGTGGATGCGGGAGATGGAGCCTGCGGTGATTTCCGGCAGCGCGCCGATGGAACGGAGTCCAGCGAGCAGCCATGATGCTTTCTCGACGGTGGGCCGATTCACGGTTTCGCCGTGGAAGAGATGAAACGGACTTTCATCCACCACATCGCGGCCTGTCTCGAAACGGCCGCAGAGGCTGTTGCGGAGCAGCTCGGGACTCGCGCCAGTGTATTCCGCACGGCTGAGAATTGCGATCAGGTCTTCTTGGAATGCCGAATCCTGGCAGAGTCGGCAGGCTTCGAGCAGGGCGGAGACGAGAGAGATTGTTAGATCCGGCTCTTCCCGCAGGAAGCGTCCGGCCACGAGCAGCACTTTTTCCGGATGGCCGTATGATAGATCTGCGGAAGTCGCCGGGCACCAGCCGGTGCCGCCGAGAATGGAAGTGGAGTTCCACGGCTCGCCGACGCAGTAGCCGTCGATGTGGCCGGCTTTCAGATGGCGCGGCATCAGTTGTGGTGGCAGGAAAATGATTTCCGCATCTTCATGGGGGTCCAGTCCGTGACGGCGCAGCCAGCCATGAAGAAGAATGTGGTGCGAGGCATGGCGGTGCGGCGCGGCCAGCGTGAAGGGACGGTTTTTTTTCCAATAGTGTGCGAGATAGGCTTTCAAGCCCTCGCCATTCTGGATGGCGGAGGGACTCATCTCCGTGGAAAGCGTGATGGCGTTGCCGTGGAGATTGAGAACGAGGGGGACGACGACATCGCACTTCAAGTCCCCGCAGCCGAGACCGAGGGTCATCGCCATGCCTGCGATGGATTGGGCGGCGTCCAGCTCGCCATAATAAATTTTGTCGCGCACGGTGGACCATCCGAGTTCCTTGGAGAGTTTTACATTGAGTCCGTGCCGCTCGAAAATGCCCGTCTCACGCGCCACGGCGATGGGCGCGCAATCACTGAGTGCCACCAAACCGAGGCGGATCGGACTCGGAGATTTGTGCGCGGTTCGGGGTCTGTCCATGTGGCGGTGATAGCGCGTGGAATGCCAAATTCGCGACTTTGGCATAAACCATGCTATTTCGTCACCGGGTTCACGATGAACCCGGTTCATTATGGAGTGGGTTCCCGACTTGAGGCAATTGAGGGCGTTCGTCGCCGTGGCGGAGGAAGGCAGCTTCACGCTGGCGGCCCGGCGGATTTTCGTTACGCAGTCTGCGGTGAGTCATTCATTGCGCGCGCTTGAGGAACAGCTTTCATGCAAGCTGCTGGACCGTAGCGGCAAACGCGTGATGGTCACAGCTGAGGGCGAGCTGTTGTTGAAACGATGCAGGAGGCTGCTGCATGAGCTCGATCAGGTGGGCCGGGATCTCGATGGCCTGCGCCGTTGGGGCCAGACGCGCATCCGCATCGGCGCGCCGCACTCGCTTTGTCATTTCCTGATTCCCTCCGTGCTCCGCGAGTTTCGTGATTGTTTTCCGCGTTGCGAACCATTGATCGAGGCGGGCGATACCACACTGCTGCTGGATCGCTTGGCGGAATCGGACCTCGACTTAGTCGTCGGCCTCAAGCCTCGCAGTCGCGCGGAAGATGGCTATCGCGCGATGTTTCGCGATCAACTCGCCTTTGTGGTCTCGCCATTCCACCCGTGGGCACTGGATGAGTCATCCGTGCAGGCCACCCTTCACGATCACCAGTTCATCATCTACGCGAAGGCCACGGAAACCCATCGTCTGATAGAGGAGTGGCTGGAACAGGAAGCCGGACGTGGCAGGAAACCACTGGTGCTAGGCGATATGCAGGCGATCAAGGAGATGGCAAAGCTCGGCATCGGTGTCGGAGTGGTGGCACCATGGGTCGCCGCGCGCGAGATTGCGGAAGGCAGCTTGAAAGTCGTGCGCATCGCAGGGCCGGGCATCGAGCGTGAGTGGGGAGTTTTCCATTCACCGAAACGAGAACCCAGTCTGGTCGAGGAGGCATTCATCGGTCTGTGCGAGATGGCTTTCGCCGCCATGCCCGCCACGGATGAAGCTCACAACAACTGAACGCTCCGTTAGAAAACCATCACACGAAACGGATGCAGCACGGGTAACGGTGCCACTCGCCCTTCTGCGCGGCGATGGCGGCCAGTATTTCCGCGATGAGTGCCAGAATCGGCACGATGAACAGCACGGGTATCAGCAAGATACCCACCAACACGAACATCAGCACGAAGGTAACTGCCCCCAGGCAAAACATTGCCAGCATTAGAGTGAGTTGGAAGTTGAGCGACTCGCGCCCGTGATGACCGATGAAGGGGCTGCTATCCCGTTTTACCAGCCACAGAATCAATGGACCCAGAAAACCGCTGAAGATTCCTAACAAGTGGCAAAGCATCGCCAGCGTCCTCTCGTCCTCGGTCAGGCCGGATTGAGCCGTTAGAGACGGCGGCTGCGCGGCGGGCGGCGAGAATGGGTTGCTATCCTGCGGCGGGGCAGGGGACTTGTCAGGTGTTGGATCGTGCATGGCGGTCAGGGATTGTCGCCTTGCAGGAATTTCACCAGATCCTGGCGGGACTTTGCAAGGTCCGGTGGATTCAGGTAAAACATGTGGCCGCCGTCGTAGTAGGTTGTGCTGATGTTGTTGCGGGCCTTGGCCGGCAGATCGAGCAGATGGCGGAGCGAGTGCTGCACGCCTTCCGGTGGTGTGGCGAGATCGGTGCGACCGCCCATCACTAACACCCGCAGATGGGGATTGTCACGCATCGCGGTGGCGAGTCTGCTGCTGAGATTGATCACTTGGTTTTCCGCATTCCAATTCCAGGGTTGCACCTTGCCTGTTAGAATCTCGTAGGGCTGGTCTTCCTTGTAGCCCAGATCGCGGACGAGGTAGCTCATCATCGCCGAGGCAAATGCGCCGTAGGCCAGCGAGTATGAAGGATCGTATTCTGCGGAGGCCGATGTCTTGTCCGTGGAATCCCAAGCCACGCGCGCATCGAAGCGACCGATGACCTTGCCTTCCGCGCGCAGCAGTTCGTTGCGGAAAACACTCGGGTCGATCCGCAGGTTATGCCTCAGCCAGAGATCTTCGGAAATGCCGGTGAAGCCCGCGAGTTTGCCCGCCAGGCTCTTGCGCGCCTCGATGCCGAGCGAGCTGCCTTTCAACAACGCGGCTGCATATTCACCGAACGCGAACTCCGTGCTCTTGTGAACCAGCGCATCCCTGTCGCCCTTGATCTTGCCATGGAAATGCGCCGTTCCCACATAAGACGGCAGGAAAACCAGATGCGTGAGATCGTTTCCCGATGACGGCTGGAGCGTCGCGAAATCCAGCAGCGATGAAAGCAGGACCACTCCATTCAAGCTCATGCCATAGCGGGACTGGAGGTGTTGGGAAAGTCCCGCCACGCGGATGCCGCCGTAGGATTCGCCTAACAGAAACTTAGGGGACGCCCAACGATCGTGCTCGCTGATCCAGCGCCGGATGAAATCGCCCACGGACTCGATGTCCTCGTTGAGACCATGGAATTCACCGGGCTTCGTATCGTTTTCCGCACGGCTGTATCCGGTGGAAACCGGGTCCACGAACACGAGATCGGCGACGTCGAGCAGGCTCATCGGATTGTCCACAAGGCGGGCCGGAGGTTCTGGGGCCGTGGTGCCGTCGCCAGGCAATTTGATGATTTTCGGCCCGAGGATGCCGATATGCAGCCAGACCGCCGAAGATCCCGGACCGCCATTGAATGCGAACAACACCGGACGCGAGGAGTTATCCTTCACGTCCGTCCGTTCGTAGCTCACATGGAAAATGGAAGCCCTCGCCTTGCCATCATCCTTCTTGAGTTGGATTTTGCCGGTCGTCACCTTGTAAGGCACTTTCTTGCCAGCGATCTCCACCGATGACTCTTTGATGATGGGTTCCGCCACTTTCGCAGGTGGTGTTTCCTTCGGCGGGTTTTCGGCGGGTTTTTCTGCTTCGGGTGCGCCATGGGCGGTGAGAAGTAACGAACAGAACAGGGGAATCGTGAATCGCATGTGCTTGGGTGGCTTGATCTAAAATGGGCGGTTGAACTTCAAAGTCCGTATTCAAACGCCACCAGTCGCCGGGTCCATTCAAATTTCCAGTAATCTTCCCGGTCTGAGTCATGCAAGCTGTACCAGACTACTTTGCCCCAGTGCATTGGCTTTTATTTTGCGGCTTGGCGATCGTTCGTGCCGCCATTGCATCAAACGCTGCCGGTGTGGGTTTGTCGGAAGAGTTTGTGCAAACACGCCTTGATGGCAGCGATGGCTTCCAGCATTGGGATTTCCCTTCCTACTTCGCTCTCTAAGCTGGTCATGCTCACGCCCGCGAGGCCGCAGGGTGTGATGGCGAGGAACGGCGGCAGGCAGGCCCGCGTGATGTTGATTGCGAAACCGTGCATGGTGATCCATTTGCGCACGCCCACGCCGATGGAGGCGAGCTTGCGGTCCTCCACCCAGACGCCGGTGAGGCCATTGCGGCGGCCTGCGCGCACTCCGAAATCGGTGCATGCGAGAATGAGGGCGTCCTCCAGTTTTCGCAGATGCGCGTGCAGATCTCTGCCGCGTGGTGTGAGGTCGAGGATCGGGTAGCCGACGAGTTGGCCGGGACCGTGATAGGTGGCTTGGCCGCCACGGTTGGTCTCAAAAACGGGGTAAGGGAGCGCGGCGGGGTTTTGCAGTGAGGATTGATCGCGTTGGCGGCCGATGGTGAAGACGGGCTCGTGTTCTAACAGAAGGATGGTATCGCCGCCGCTGCCATCGAGGATGGCGGACATGTGTTGTTCCTGAAGACGGAGGCCGGCTTCGTAGGAAACGAGATCCGGGAGATGGTGGATTTGGAGCATGATGAGATGCGGCGACCGGTGATCGCCGCTACATTACACGAGGCGGCGATCGAGGAGTTTTGCCTTGAGTGGATCAGAGGCTTGAAGGTGAGCGAGGCCGATGGCGAGTGCGTCTGCGGCATCCGGAGGCGGGGTTTCGGCGAGTCCTAACAAGGCGCGAACCATGAAAGCGACCTGGGTTTTATCCGCAGTGCCTTTGCCGACGACTGCCATCTTGACCTTCTTCGGCGAGTATTCGTAAACGCGCAGTCCATGATCGGCGGCGGCGATGAGCGCGGCGGCGCGCGCGGCACCCATCGAGATGGCGGTCTGGTGAGACTGGACGTAGATGATGCCTTCCACCGCGACTTCATCCGGCTGGAACTTCGTGATGATGTTCACCAGATGCGTGCGGACCGCCGAGAGCGCAGCGGATTGCGGGATGCTCTTGGGGATGGAGATCACATCGAAGGCTAGCACGACGGGTTTTCGCGCATCGCCTTCGAGCACGGCGTAGCCTGTGTTTCTAACAGCGGGGTCGATGGAGAGGACGCGCATGGTTAAGGAGTGACGACACTCTTGTCGTCACGGTTCAGTGATGCGCTTTGAAGTTCGGATTTCGCGCCGCAACTGTTTTTTGGCGAAATCCCAGTCAATGAATTGTTCCTCGCCGGAGGAAATCAAACGGTCTCGCTCGGCTAGAACATCTCCATGCCAGGAAGGCGATGCGATTTCTGAATCATCATTGGAGAGATTCTGCCATAGATCCTCCATGAGCCGGAGCTTGTCCGCAGTGCTCATACTGCCGAGATCCAAAGTTGCTGCCATGAGTGACGCTTATCCGATTCCACAGAGGAATCAACGCCGCTTTTTGCCGCCGGTCTTCTTCTTGCGGATCGGTTTGCCGGGGGAGGCGTCTAGCAGGGCGGTGTAGATGTAGTCGAAGTCCTCAAGCTTGCGGCGCGGGATTTTCTGATCGATGAAAATTTCCACAGACTTCGCGTAGTCGAGTTCGTCAGCGGTGAGGATGGTGAAGGCGTCGCCCTCGGCCTCGGCGCGGCCGGTGCGGCCGATGCGGTGGACGTAGTCTTCGGCGTTTTCGGGGACGCGGTAGTTGATGACGTGGGAGACGCCGGAGATGTCGATGCCACGCGCGGCGACGTCGGTGGCGACGAGGATTTCATAGTCGCCAGCTTTGAATCCAGCGAGGGCTTTCATGCGGTCCACTTGGTTGATGTCCGAGTGCATGGCTGCGACCTTCGGCTGGCCGGTGGACTTGATGAGCGAGGTGAGCTGGTCCGCCTCCTTGCGGGTGCGGGTGAAGATCATGACCGAGTGGTAGTCGGTCTGCTTGAGCAGCTCTAACATGAGTTCGTCGCGCTGGTCCATGGCCACCGGATAGAAGGCGTGGGTGACGGTGGTGGGAATGGAGGTGCGGGCGATTTCTATGCTGGTGGGATCGGTGAGGCACCATTGCGCGAAGGTCTGGATGGCCGGCGGCATGGTGGCGGAGAAGAACAGCGTTTGGCGGCCTTCCCATGGGCAGAGGTTGACGATTTTCCGGACTTGCGGGAGGAAACCCATGTCGAGCATGCGGTCCACTTCATCGAGGATGAGGACTTTGATTTCTCCGAAGCGCATGGAGGTGCGGTAGAAGTGATCAACGAGGCGGCCTGGGGTGGCGACGACGATGTCGGCACCGGCGGCGAGTTGCTCGGACTGGGTTCCGAGGCCGACGCCGCCGTAGAGCAGTGCGACTTTCATGCCGGTGTGCTTGCCGTATTTTTCAAACTGCTCGGCGACTTGATGGGCAAGCTCGCGGGTGGGTTCGAGCACGAGGATCTGGGGCTTGCCCATTTTCGTGATCTTGGAGAGGGAAGGCAGGGCAAATGCAGCGGTTTTTCCGGTGCCGGTCTGGGATGCGCCGATGACGTCCTTGCCTTCGAGGATGATAGGAATGGCCTGCGCCTGGATGGGCGTCGGGGTGGTGTAACCGGATTCCTCAATGGCTTCCAGGACGGCTGCGGAGAGCCCAAGTGTGTCAAATCCCATGCGGGCGCCTAGGTAGGGACTCGCGCCGCCGGGGTCAAGGGGCGATTGCGGCGGGGAAATTAGCCAGGAACAGTCGTGAAGCTGGAATTGTTTTTAACCGCGAGTGGACGCGAATGAAGATGGGGGATGGCTGGCGTGGGCCAATTATCGAGTGAAACGACGCAGACCGAAACCGGGGCTTCGGTGATCATGACGCAGCACCCAGACCCGGAGCGAGTCGCTCTGAATGTCATACAGGAAGTGGTAGGGAAACCGCTCCAGATTGCATCGTCGCAAGCCGCTGGCATCGAAGTGATAGAAGCGCGGATTCGAGCAGGCTTTCTGAATCCCAATCTGGAACTCGGCAAAGAAGTCGTCTCCCAGATCATCGGAGATGGCATCATACTTGGCGAGAATCTCGTTCAGATCAGCCCGAACCCGCCGGTGGTAGCTAGCGATCACGGCGTTTCAGTCCGGTGACCAATTGATCAAAGGTGAGCCATACGGATGGATCGTTTTCTGCCTCTTTCATGCGTTCGGTTATTTCCGCATCGCTCACTTCATAAACGGGGCTGTCCAAGCCGTGCAGCAGGCGGGAGGCAAGCGAAGCTCGTTCCTCTTCGGTGAGTCGGGAGGCTTCGGTGGCGATTTCTTCGAGTTTCATGAGGAAGTTTTTAGATGGCGATGGGGTTGGACTGCAACCCGCTAATCCAATGTGATCACAGAGATCGGTAACTGGCTTTCATCTGTGCGAAGCACTCACCCAATCGACGGCACCTTGGTCGCGGTGTCGGTGTCCGCATCGTAGTCCACGCCATCGAGTCCGAAGCCGAAGAGGCGTAGGAAACTGGATTGGTAGCCGCTGAAATCCGCGAGATCGTTGAGATTTTCCGTGTTCACTTTTTGCCAGTTAGCGATTACGGGCTGCTGGACGGCGGGTTCCATTTCCCAATCGTCGAGACGGATGCGACCGCTTTCGTCGGGCTGTGGATTGCTGAGGCGATCGCGGAAGAGGCGGTCCATTTGCTCGATGGTGTCTTCGTGGCGGCCTTGCTCTTTCATAATTTTATAGAGCAGGGAAATGTAGAGCGGCACGACGGGGATGGCGGAGCTGGCTTGGGTGACGAGTGCCTTGTTCACGGAAACCCAGGCTTTGCCGCCGAGTGGGGAGAGTTTTTGATCGAGGGCGCGTTGCACACGTTCGAGGTCTTCTTTGGCTTTGCCGATGGTGCCGTTTTTGTAGATCGGCCATGTGAGTTCGGGGCCGATGTAGGAGTAAGCGACGGTCTGTGCGCCGGGGGCGATGAGGTTTTCTGCGAGCAGGGCGTCGATCCACAGTTGCCAGTCTTCGCCGCCCATGACGGCGATGGTTTGCGCGACATCATCGCCCTCGGTGGGTTGGATGGTGATTTCATCAACGACGCCGCTGGTGGTGTTGAGGTTTTTGTTAGTATAGCTCTCGCCGATGGGCTTGAGCACGGATTTGTAAACTTCACCGGACTTCGGATCGGTGCGGCGGGGTGAGGCGAGTGAATAGACGATGCAGTCCACTTGACCGAGGTCGGCTTTGATGGCGGCGATGACTTCCGCTTTGATGGCATCGGAAAAGGCGTCGCCATTGAAGGATCGGGCGTAGAGATCGGCGGCTTTGGCTTCGTTTTCAAAAGCGGCGGAATTGTACCAACCTGCGGTGCCGCACTTGTCGCTCTCGCCGGGTTTCTCGAAGAAAACGCCGAGGGTGGCAGCGCCGGAGCCGAATGCGGCGGCGATGCGCGAGGATAGGCCGTAGCCGGTGGAAGAGCCGATCACGAGCACCTTCTTGGGACCGCCGGAAATCGGGCCGCGGTTTTTCACGACGGCGATTTGTTCGGCGACGTGTTTGGCGCAGCCATCGGGATGGGCGGTGGTGCAGATGAATCCGCGGATTTTGGGAGCGACGATCATGGTGTGGCGGAGGTTATCGGCGGCGGGCGGTGTGGCAATCCTGTTTTGGGAACGCGCGGGGACTTTGGGATTTACGGGCGGGAGCGCGGCTGGCATGAAGCGTGAAGAAGATGCAATGGTACTACTCAAATAACGCGACTCAGATGGGGCCGGCGACGGATGCGGAGCTGCGTGCGTTGTTGGCATCGGGCAAGGTGAATGCCACGGACATGGTGTGGCAGGAGGGTATGAAGGATTGGCTGCCAGCTTCGTCCGTGCCCGGGCTATGCGTGATGCCGCAGGTTGCCGGGAATCCCTATCAGCCGCCCGCTGTGCCAGGAGCCATTGATGCGCCTCTGCCAACATCCGGTCTCGCCATCGCAAGCCTGATCTGCGGAGTGGTCGGCATCGTTACGTGTTTCCTGCCGGGCATCGCGGCGGTGATCTGCGGGAACATGGCGCTGAAGCAAATGGCGGTGCCAAATGCGCGGGTGACGGGACGCGGAATGGCGGTTGCGGGGCTGGTGCTGGGATACCTGTCCATCGTGCTGTTGTTGGCGTTGGGTGCCTTGATTTTACTAGGAACGGCCTGAGCCATGCGCCGGGATCGTCTCGTGTGGTTGATGTCTGGTGTGGTGATCGCGACTGCGGTCCTCATCGGCCTGTATCTGCGAGGGCCATCCGGGTTTCCCGTCTGTCTGCTGCATCGGCTGACGGGCTTGGACTGTCCGGGCTGCGGGATGACGCGCGCGGTTCACTCGACACTGCACGGGAAAATCACAGAGGCGTTTCGCTACAATCCGCTGGGCATGCTCGCGCTGCCAGTGACTGCGGGCTGGCTGCTGCTGCGCATCCCCGCCTGGCTGCGCGGTGATCCGCCGCCGGAATATCTCCGCATCGGCTGGCGCGTGGCATTTGGCATGCTGGCGTTGGTCGTCTGCTACGGGATTCTGCGCAATGTGCCGCACTGGCCGTTCACCCTGCTAGGTACGCCATGACGGCATGAAGTGGGCCTTGCCGGACAACGTATCTACGGTTATTTGCACACATGCCCTTGCTGCTTGGAGTCAACCTCGACCACGTCGCCACCCTGCGCCAGGCCCGCTACTCGCGGACCCCGGCCTCCCACAATGCGGAGCCTTGCCCGGTCGATGCCGGCCACGATGCTCTCGCTGGTGGTGCAGATTCTTTAACAATCCATGTGCGCGGCGACCGCCGTCACATGCAGGTGGATGACGCCATCCGCATCCACTCGGAAGTCCCGCTGCCTCTCAATTTTGAAATGGGAGCGACTGAGGAAATGGTCGGCATGGCCCTGAAACTCAAGCCCGCCTTCGCCTGTCTCGTCCCGGAATCACGCCAGGAAATCACCACCGAGGGCGGACTCAATATCGTGGCCGGGTTCGACAAGATCCGCATGATCGTGGCAAATCTCCAGGACGCTGGCATCAAGGTGAGCCTCTTCATCGACCCCGATCCCGAGCAAGTGGCAGCCGCTGGCGAGACCTGCGCGGAGATGGTCGAGCTGCACACCGGATGTTACGCCAACGCCACCGGAGACGCAGTGGAAACCGAACTTCAGCGCCTGATCGTCGCCGCCAAGAAAGGCCACGCGGATGCGCTTCAAGTCAATGCCGGCCACGGCATCAACTACTCTAACATCACGCCGCTGCTGGCCGTGCCGCATCTCGCGGAGTTAAACATCGGCCACAGCATCGTTTCGCGTGCCATGCGTGTGGGCATGACTACCGCTGTTAGCGAAATGAAAGCCCTGATAGCTCACTACCCCGCCTGAGCATGCGCATCTTCGGCATCGGCATCGACGTGGTAGAAGTGGATCGCATCGCTTCCGCCATTGAGCGCCACGGCGAATCCTTCATTGCAAAAATCTTCACCGCTGGAGAGCGCGAGTATTGTGAATCCAGGAAAAACCCCGCGTTGCACTATGCCGCTCGCTTCGCAGCAAAGGAGGCGGTTTCCAAAGCCCTCGGCACCGGCATCGGTGGCAACGCCGGATTGCACGACATGGAAGTCATCCACGATCCTTCCGGCGCTCCAAAACTCCGCCTCAGCGGCGCGGCGGAGATTTTCGCAAAACAACACGGCATCACCGATATCCAGATCAGCCTCACCCACGCCCGCGATTACGCCGCTGCGAATGCCATCGCCATCGCGGAGTGATCCGGCATCAACGTCTTTTCATCCAATCATCGAGTCCGTAACGGGCAGCCACCTTGGCGGCGATGATTTCCGCAGGCGGAGTGAAGTCTTTCGTTTCCCATGATTCCGCGAGGCAGGAGGCGAGGCGATGCGCACGAAGATCGGAGTCGCAGAAACCCGCCACTGATCCCTGATGCAGCAAACCGCGTGAAGTTCTGCGTTGGCCGGCTCCGGCGAGCTTGCGGCCATCCGCGTCTATCAGATCGTGGCTCACTGGATTTTCAAAACACGAGGCCGCCCCCGTGCTTCCCTCGCCGCCGCACATTTTTACCTGCATGTCTTCCTGTAGCAGCGTTTCCGCCACGGCTGAATGAATGCGGCGATAGCTCTCGGCTCCACGCGCCTTTGCGAGTTCAGATCCTGCGGGAACGATTACGCTGTAGGTCCAATCCGCGCGGTGATCGACAGTGCCGCCACCAGTCCAGCGACGAACCCACTCCACACCGGGAAACGAAGCCACCGCATCCGCCAGACATCCGAAGTATCCGACACTGCCCCACTCACCGCGCCAGTGATAGACACGCAGCACCGGTGCGCTGGCGGATTCCAGAAGCCACTCGTCCACAGCCATCGCCTCGGGTCCGGGGCGTTCCACCGGATCGAGCCAGAGCCACAGCGAATCAAGTGCCTTCATGCGCGGCGAGTGTTCCCCGGATTGGCGGAAACGGGAAACTGAAAACAGGGCTATCAAGCTAGAGATTTTTCAACCGCGAATTGACGCGAATGAACGCGAATAAAGAGGGTCTTTGAATGCCCTCCTTCTGAGAATCCAGTTCTCAAAATTCGCGTTTATTCGCGGTAAAATTCGGTTTTGCGGTAAATGCTTTTTAAACCCGAACTCCGAAGTTGCAAGTGTAGGGCCGAAGGCGATTAACCACAGATTACACAGATTACGCAGATTTTGCCGTTCCGTGAACGACACCTTTCCGAGCAAGGCTTGTTTTTTAGAACCTCTTCAAAATCTGTGCTCTCTGTGTAATCTGTGGTTCAATTTCGGATTTCGGGTTAAAGCGTCTTCCTAAGTGCCTGTCTGCCGAAGTGCCTTGCCATCCCGCAACGATTCATGGCAGAGAGTGTTTCCTCGCATTATGAAAACCATCCTACCCATCCTCGCTGCGGGCCTCGCCTGCATCAGTCCGGCCCTCGCGGCAGATCCCGTGAAATCTCCCGTCACACTCACGGTGAAGAAGCAAGTGCTCGATTCCGAACATGACAAGCGCGGCCTGCGTGGAAGCAGCAAACAGAAAACGCTGACACTGCGCGTGGAGATTTCTAACACCAGTTCCAAAGCCATCGACGATGCGGAAATCTCAGGCAACGCGCTCGTCATGCGCGCTGGTGATTTCAAGCAGGTGCTGCTCAAGGAATCTCTCGGCACGCTCAAGGTTCCGGCGATGAAGCCCAATGCGAGGTTCACGCTGGACCTCGGAAAAATCGAAGTGAAGGAGCTGGAGTTAGCCAAGCGCAAGTTCGAGGAATCGCTTGAAGAATGGCAGATCGTCTGCATCAGCGGCGGCAAGGAAATTGCCACGGCCATGAGCAGCGAAAAATACACGGCGCTGGAAAAAGACGCAAAATCCCCCAACAGCCGGAAAGCCGAGAAGACCGCGAGAAAACTCCGTAATCTCTGATCGGAAATCAGGGCTTCCACCACGCGTCGAGCGCGGCGGTGATCTCCCCAGCTACCGCAGGTTTTTCCGCTGCGAGGTTCTTTGTTTCCATCGGATCGCGGATCACGTCGTAAAGCTCCACCTCGGCACCGGACTCCAATGCGGTGGGCAACAGGAGTTTCATCCCGTCGCGCAACATCCACCGCCAACGCAGGCTCGCGGCGGGTTTTTCTAAGTCCACGGCGTTGTGGGTGAAGATGCCTCCTTGCACCGAGCGGCGTTTTGAAACGGCTTCCTTGTCCGTGAGGTCGATGCCGGGCAGGCCATCGGGAGCCTTGATGCCTGCGAGTTTCAAAACCGTAGGCATGATGTCGATCGAGCTGACCGGCGTATCGCTAACAGCAGGCGTGATTTTGCCCGGATAGCTCAAGAGGATCGGCGTGCGTAGGCCGCCGTCGTAGGGGCTTTGTTTGGACTTCGGCGCGTAGTGCGGGCTGTCGGGGTCTTGGATCCAGCCGTTGTCCGCCAGATAGACGACGATGGTGTTGTCCGCCACGCCTTGGTCATCGAGCATCTTCATGACTGCGCCGCAGGTTTGATCGAACCACTCGACCATGGCCTGGTATTTCGCGATGTGCTCGTTCGGTTGGATTTTGCGATACTGCTCCAGCAAGTCCTTGGGCGGCGTGTGCGGATCATGCGGCAGCAGCGGCGCATACCAAACGAAGAAAGGTTTCTCCTGCTTCTTTGCGGTGACGATGAAGTCGCGGATCGGCTCCAGCGTCTTGCGGCCGATGTCGAGACCCGCATCGCCGTGGCGTCCGCCCTTGGTCATGCCGTGGGTGAAACCGCCGCGTGTAAAGTCGCCCTGCCACCACTTGCCGGTTTGCAGCGCGAGGTAGCCGTCCTTCACTAACAGACGCGGCAGAGTGGCCTGCGCGTCCATGAAGAGATTCATGCGTTCACGGCCTTTCTGGAACTCCGGGCCGCTCCTAAACTTGGCCATGTTCATACCCGCAGGCAGTGGCGGATCGTTACTGGTGATCCCGTTCTGATGCGGATAGCGGCCGGTGATCACACTCGCGAGACTGGGACTACACAAGCTGCTGGGCACATAGCCGCGGCTGAAGGCGAGTCCCCGCTTCGCCAGCTTATCGATCTCTGGAGTCTTGATTTCCGCGTGGCCCATGAAGCCGTAGTCGGTCCATGCCTGATCGTCCGAGATGATCATGACGATGTTGGGTTTTTCCGCAGCGATGAGTGCGGCCGGGAGAACGAGCAGTATGAGGGAAACGATGCGTTTCATCTGAGTGGGTTGGGTTTTATGGAACAATTTCCGCATGGCGAAAGACTAGCGGAGCAGACGACCATGCCTAGGGGAAATCCGCGATCAGATAAACTGGATTTACCGCAAAGCCGCTAAGGTCGCAAAGGGACGCAGAGAAGACTATGCATCGTCCATTTTTGAAATCCTTTGCGTCCCTTTGCGGTCTTTGCGGTTTTAAAAATATTTCAGATTCACCCGGCCTTGCATTCCACGGCAGGCTCGCCAGTTTTCCGCCATGTCCATTGCGCCGAAGCCGCACAGCGCCCTTCTCATCGTCGGTCACGGGTCCACCGAGAATCCGGATTCCTCGACGCCGTATTTCGATCATGCGGACGAGATCCGTGGGCGCGGCTTGTTTGCGGAAGTGCATTGTTGTTTCTGGAAAGAAGAGCCCTCAATGCGGGAGGCGCTCTACATGATCGACTCGGACGAGGTGTATGTGGTGCCGGATTTCATCAGCGAAGGATACTTCACGCAGGATGTGATTCCCCGCGAGTTGCAGCTTGTGGGGCCGAGCACTGTGGTGCGTGGGAAAACCCTGCACTATTGCCTGCCGGTGGGCGTGCATCCCTCGATGACCGGGCTGATCCTGCGCCGCGCAAAGGAAGTAGCTCCCGGCGTGGACCCTGCGGAGACGACGCTCATCATCACTGGTCACGGCACCGGCCTGAATCAGAACTCGAACAAGGCCATCCGCGATCAGGCGCTGCTCATCGCGGCGTCGGGCGCGGGCTATGCCGCAGTGCTGGATGCCTACATGGAGGAGCAGCCCTTCATCGCGGAGTGGGACAAGCTCGCCCATACGCCGAACGTGATCGTCGTGCCTTTCTTCATCGCCGATGGGCTGCATTCCTTTCAGGACATCCCTGTGTTGTTAGGAATCGAAAACGAAGTGGGCCCCGCCGCGAGTCAATGCGATGCATTCCGCCAGAACCCGCATACTCTGCGCGGTAAGACTCTTTACTACTCCTCCGCCATCGGCACCGAGCGACTGATCGCCGATGTGATTCTCGATCAGATCGCAGACTTTGACCTACTGCACAAATGAAGCTCTCCAGTGAACTCCAACAATGGCTCAAGTCTGGTGTGCATCGGCTGGGGGAAATCGAGATGCGCTCCGATGTTGCGGGGTATCCTTTCGTTATCTGCCACGCGCAGGATGCTGACAAACTGGGTAGCTCTGAATTCGGCGGGCTAACACTTCATGAAGGGCCATCCAACGCACGCGCGATCTCCACGCATGATGAAGAAGGCGGCTATCGTTTCGCGAAGGCGCAGACGAACCTAAAGCGCGGCTGGGTGATGGTCTTGCGAAACGAGGAAGAACTCTTGCAGGCGCTCGATCAATTCTATCCGGCAGCCATCGGCCTTGCAGTGGCTATGCGGAACGGAACTCTAGAAGTGGAGCAACTGCGCGATAAACTTACGCGCCAGACCGGCATGTATCGTTTCGCGCGAAACATTAGCGATGCAGGTGCGCAGCAACTCGTGCGCGAAGTCTGTGGCCCCGCGCACCAATGCGCGAAACGCATCCTCTGGCAGCTTAATGCCGCCACGCCGCTGGATGACAGCGAGGCAAGTCGCTTCAATGGCATTCCCGGAAACGTATTGGAAAACGAAGCCATCCCGCTGCTTTGCCGCGAGGCCTGCAACCACTTCGTTGCCGAGTGCCGCAAGGTTTCAAAGGCCGAGTCCGATGCAGCGAAGAGTGCGGGTTGATTTCCGCCAGAAGCTCAGGGCACGGTGACCGGGATGTTTTGGGAAACGGTCTGGCCGTCGAGATCGGTGACGGTGACAGTAATGCTGGTGCTACCAGGCGTGACGCCGGTGATGATGACTTCCGTTTTGGCACCGTTTAAGGAGGCGGTGGCGATGGCGGGGTTCAGGCTGGTGACTTGATAGCTGAGGATCGGTGCTGCGCCGATGGAAGTGATCTTCACGAGCTTGGCGGGATTGATGACAGCGGGTGCGGTGGTGTCGTTGACGGGCGTGGCTTCTAGTGGCACGTTTCCGTTACCAGCATTGACGGTGTAGTTTTGACGCGGCAGTGCGTTGATGGAATCCATCAACACCATTCCGGCAGTTGTCAGCCTGCCAAAGACGGTGAAGCCTTCGTCAATTTCATCTAAATTCCCGGGTCCGACATTATCTACGAGATTCACGAAAAACGACGAGGTCGCGCTGTTGATTTGGCCGTCGATTCTAGCCATTGCCACCGTTCCGCGAATGTTTGAGAGACCGGGTTCGTTCTTGATCTGCCCGTAGCTCTGAACGGTGAAGAACCCACCCGGATTGGCATGGCCGAAATTCCCACCCTGCACGACGAAGTTCTGTGGAGCGCGATGAAAGAAGGTGTTGTTGTAGCGCCCGGCATCCACGTAATCGAGGAAGTTATTGGTGGTGATCGGCGTGGAATCCGGGAAGAGGATGATGACGAAGTTGCCCATGGTGGTGAATACGCGGGCGGCGCTCTGTGTGTCAGGATCAGCGAATTTTCCGGCTAGCGGCACGCTTTTATTGGCGGCGGCGACGACGGACACGCTTGCAAAGGCCTGCACCACCTCGGGGTTTCCGGTGATGGGTTTGAGGATAAGGCTCTTTGTCGAGGTGACGCCGTTGTTGAACACCGCAGTGATGGTGGCTGTGAACTGCGTGGAGGTGGTGACGGTGCCTTTGATTGTGCGTTTGGCAGAGTCGAATACTAACCCCGGAGGAAGCCCCACGACTGTCAGCGAGGTGAGGTCGGCGGCGTTTCCAAGCTGGATCTGATAGAGGAAGAATTTGTTGGCGATGATCGGAGGATTAAAGTTTCCGTAAATGCCGTTCCTGGTCGTCGCATTCACAGTGACTGAGAAGGCTGAGGTGGTCAGGCCGAAGAATCCGGTGGTGCGCACCTTGAACGAATACTGCTTACCCGGAATCAGCCCGGTGACGGTGTGAGACTTCGCGTTTGCAGCGAGATTGATGTCCTGATCCACAGTGGTTCCCTCCTCGCGGAATCGGATTTGATAGCCGAACTCCCTTGTCGATAAGTCGGTCCAAGTGAGCGCGATGGAGTTTTCCCCGGTCGCGACTGCGACAAGTCCGCTGGGGGCTGCCATCGCGGTGGTTTTGGTGGAAGCCACATTCGTGTAGGCGGTGTACACTCTCACACTGCCAACGACGCGGAAGGCACGAAGCCTGAACTGATAGTCCGTTTCAAATGCAAAGTCGGAAGGAGTGATCTCAGTCGTGTCTGGGGGGAAATCTTGGAGCTTCGTGAAGGGGGCGGTACCGGACCTGCTCTCGAATTCAAATCCGGATTCGCTGAAGGATTTGTCATTCCATTTGAAGGTGAGTTTTCCGTCAGGCAGCGCAGTCACTTGAAGGACCGAGGGAGCCAGCAAGGGTAGGGTGGTGGCGGTGGCGGTCTTGCTGTAGCCAGTGAGCAGCAGGTTGGGCGCGTTCTTGTAGGCACGAACCCGGAAGAAGTAGGCGGCGGCAGGTTCCAGTCCTGCCACGGTGAAATTGTCGGAGATGTCCGGCCCGACGCTGCCCATGAGTGTCCAGTTTCCGAGGCTGGTTTTCACTTCCACGAGGTGGCCGTATTCGGAAGTGCAGTTGTCCTTCCAGGTGATCTTGACGCGTCCGTCATCCAGCGTGCGAGCAACCACTTCGGTGGGCGCTTTGAATGTCGTCTCGGCTTTGGTGTTGACGGTGACGGTCTTGGTGGGTTTGGAGAGTTTCTCGGAGCCCGCTGCGCCATTGTAAGCGGCCACTTGGAAGGTGAGGGTCTTGCCCGGCAGTTCGTTGGTGAGGACCACGTAGGAGGTCAAATCCTTGGTGGGGACGAGCTGGAAGCGCTGTGGTTTAACGGACTGCCCGATAGCGGCTCGGATTTCCCAGCCGACTTCGGTTTTCGAGCGGTCCTTCCAAGTGAGCTTGAAGGTGTTCACGCCGAGGGCTTTCACTTTGAGGTCCGAAGGTGCGTTCGGGGCTTTGGCAAGTGCGGAGCCGGTGCCGATGAGGCAAAGGAGGAAGGCGAGTGTTTTCATGAGCAATGCGTGGCGGAGGGAATGTTTCATGGATGATTGATCCGGCAAACCATTTCATTTGGATGTGCTCAGGCGTCTGAAAGCCAAACGGCGGCCTGTTTTGCGAAGTAGGTGAGAATGATGGAGGCTCCCGCGCGCTTGATGGCGGAGAGGGACTCGAGCACCACGGCGCGCTCGTCCAGCCAGCCACTGGCGGCGGCGCTCTTGAGCATGAGATACTCGCCGCTGACCTGATAGGCGGCCACCGGCAGCGTGGTCTCGCTGCGGACTCTGGCGATCACATCGAGGTAGAAACCGGCGGGTTTCACCATCAGCATGTCCGCTCCCTCGGCCTCGTCGAGGCGGGTCTCGCGCACAGCCTCCAGTAAGTTGGCGGGGTCCATCTGATAGGTTTTTTTGTCGCCTTCCTTTGGTGCGGAGTCGAGCGCACCCCGGAATGGTCCGTAGAGTGCGGATGCGTATTTCGCGGTGTAGCTGAGGATGGAAACGTCGGTGAAATCCTCATCGTCCAGCGCGGCACGGATGGCGGCGACTCGGCCATCCATCATGTCCGATGGGGCGACAATGTCTGCTCCGGCGCGGGCGTGGCAGACGGCTTGTTGGCAGAGCACGTCGATGGTTTCATCATTGAGGATGACGAGTTCACCAGCGGTGTTGCGGCGGACGAGTCCGTCGTGGCCGTCCGAGCTGTAGGGATCGAGTGCGACATCGGTGATGACACAGAGCGACGGGTGGGCGGCCTTGAGCGCGCGGATGGCACGGGGGATGAGACCGTTTTCATGGAAGCACTCGTTCGCATGCGGGGACTTCAGCGAGTCGTCGATCTTCGGGAAAAGGACGACCGCCGGGATGCCGAGCGCGTGCGCCTCCCCGGCCTCGCGGACGAGACTTTCCAGCGACCAGCGGGTGACACCTGGCATCGACTGGATTGGCGTGTCCGTGGCATCGCCATGCAGGAACATCGGCAAGATAAAATCCGCAGGTGAGAGAGTGGTTTCGCGCACCATCGAGCGGATGGCGGGAGTGCGGCGGTTGCGGCGCGGGCGAATCATGGCGGTAGAATGAACGCGGAACATCGAAGTTCCAACATCGAAGTTCCTCTGATGATCCCTGGGACAGGATCACAGCGGATGTAAACTCACCGCGCAGGTCTTGTAGTTTGGCTGGCGTGAGTGGGGATCGAAGGATGGATGCGTGAGCCGATTCACTTCGGGATAGTGCATCGGCATGAAGACCTGCCCACGGGCCATGGTGGGGGCGGGATAAACGGAGGCCAGCACTTCGCCACGGCGGGAACGCACGCGGACGGGATCGCCATCTTTCAATCCTAACAGCTTCGCATCCTCAGAATGGATTTCCACGTAAGCCTGTGAGGGACAAAGTTTATTCAGGATGTCCGACTTACCAGTGCGGCTGAGTGTGTGCCACTGGCTGCTGGTGCCGCGACCGGTTAGAAGTGTGAACGGATACTCCGCATCCGCCGTCTCGGGGACTGCGGCGGGCGGCGAAAACAGCAGCTTGGCTTTTCCGCTGGCGGTGTAGAAAACTCCATCCTCGAACAAGCGTCGCTCGCTCGTCCTCGTTTCCTGTGATGCAGGGAAAGGCCACTGGATGCCGCCCTGTTCGTCGAGATGCGCGTAGTCCCGGATGCCGGTGATGTCGCAGGGCCGGTCTGTTGTTAGATCGCGCAGGATTTTAAAAACGGACTCGGGATTGCTCCACTTCGCGAACATCTCGCCGCAGCCCCAAGCGCTGGCGATGAGGCGGAAGATGCGGAAATCCGATAGCGCTTGGCCGGGTGCCTTGCGCACCGCCTTGATGGTGCCGATGCGCCGCTCGGAGTTGATGAAACAACCGTCTTTCTCGCCCCAGCCAGCAGCGGGCAGCACGAGGTCCGCCTCGCGCGCGCTCTCGGTGGAGTGATACATGTCCTGCACGACGAGGAAGTCGAGTTTCGCACGCAGCGTGGCGAGGCGGCTGCTATCGATCCACGAGTGAAACGGGTTGGTCGCCACGATCCACAGCCCCTTGATCGTTCCGGCCTCCACCGCATCGAAGATTTGATCGTAGGCGAGTGAGGTTTCCGACGGGATGTTTTCTAGCGGGATGCTGAGAGTTTCCGCGACTTTTGCGCGATGCTCCGCGTTTGCGAAATCATGGCCGCCGACGAGTGATGTCGTGTTTGAAAACAGGCGGGAGCCCATCGCGTTGCACTGGCCGGTGATCGAGTTCGCGCCGGTGCCGGGCTTGCCTATGTTGCCGGTGATGAGGCAGAGATTGATGACGGCCTGCGCTGTTCTAACACCCTCGTGAGATTGGTTCACGCCCATCGTCCACCACCATGAGACGCGCTTGCCTAATTCGGAAACGCTGCGTGCGAGATCTTCGATGATTGCTGCGTCCAGACCCGTGCGTGCCGCCACAGCTTCGGGTGGATAGTCGCGGACGAAGGCTGCAAATTCATCGTAGCCCTCGGTGTTTTCAATGGACTTGGAGTCGATGCGGCCATCGCGGATGATGCAGTGCGCGAGCGAGTAGAGCAGCGCGAGATCACCCTTCGGCTTGAGGGCGATGTGCTGGGTGGCGGCCTGCGCAGTTTCCGTGGCGCGCGGGTCGATCACAATGATGCGGGGGCTGCGCGGGTTTCTCATCACTCGTTGCCAGAGGATGGGGTGGGCGATGCAGAGATTGGCACCTAACAAAACGATCACATCGCTCTGCTCGAAGTCCGCGTAGGTGGCGGGCGGCGCATCGAAACCGAAGGATTGTTTGTAGGCAGTCACGGCGGTGGCCATGCACTGGCGCGTGTTTGCATCGCAATGCAGGAAGCCCATGCCGAACTTGAACATGCAGCCCAGCAGCGCCATTTCCTCGAAGGGGATCTGCCCTGTGGAGAGGAAGGCGACGGATTCGCGGCCATGCGTTTCCTTGAGTGACTGGAAACGCGAGACGAAGGTGTGAATCGCAGTTTCCCAGTCCACGGGTTTCATTGCGCCGGTGTCATCACGGAGGAGTGGAACGGTGGCGCGGTCCGGTGCATCTAACGGATCGAGCGCCTGCCAACCCTTCGGGCAGGCCATGCCGAGATTGACGGGGTATCCGGCTTGCGGGCTGAGGTTGATGGCCTCGCCGTTGTCATCGAGATGGATCTTCAACTGGCAGCCGGTGGCACAGTAGCCGCAAATCGAGGTGACGGTGGATGCGGGTTTGAGACGCGAAGGCACCTTGCCGAGTCCGAAGTGGCCGGGTTCCAGCACTAGATCGCGGGTGAGGGGACCGTTGTGTTGTTTTAGGAATCGCTTGAGCATGAAAGGTGGGCTTTGCGTAGAGACTTCTGCAGCTTGCGTGCGCAGGCGAGGAAAAGCGCCCGGTGCAGCCAACGATACCGGTCATAGTCGCTATGAAAGGCGGTCATTTTGGACTGCGGCAAGCATCGCCGCTTTGGCGGTGGAGTCCGAATTTTCCTAGCGGCTCGTTCCCGATCACCGAGAAGGCCCGCATTGATGCTTGCGTGGAAATTCCATACTTCTGGCAAACGCATACGTCCTCCCTCAAAGCGGCGATGCCCGCCGCAGTCCAAGGTTTCACACTTTGAACAAACCGCCGCGTTTTCCTCCGAGCACGGCGGCTCCCATGATGGCTACGGAGAGGAAAACCATCGCCCACACACCGAGCGCGGCGGCGAGTTCGGTGCCGTTGCCCAAGGTGCTGAGCAGTGTGTAGATCGCCTTGGTGATCGGATAGTGATCGGTCTGTTGGGCGAGAATCAGGCTGTCGCTTACTTCCAACATTGCGAATGCGAAGGCAAGGATGGAACCCGCTGCAAGGTTCGCGCCGATGAGCGGGATGGACACGCGCCGCAGTGCGCGAAAGGGCGTAGCACCGAGCGAACGCGCGGCTTCCTCCAGCGCCGGATTGCTCTGCTGCAATCCCGCTACGGCGGAGCGCACCACGTATGGTAAGCGGCGAATCGCATAGGCGATGACGAGCAGCATGAACGGACTGCCACCTGCGCCGACGAGGAAATGAAACGGTTTTCCTTCCTGTGAAAGCGCGAGATAACCGAAGGCCATCACCAGCCCCGGCACGGCGAGCGGCAGCATGACCACCGCATCTAGCAGACCGCGCAGTTTCAGATCCGAACGCACGACTACCCACGCCACGCCGAGTCCGATGAGCAGCGCCACCAAGGTCGCGCAGCCGGCATAGAGCAGGCTGTTCTGAATGGAGGGAACAACCAGGCCATTGCCGAGTGCCTCGACGTAATGAGTGAGTGTGAAACTATCCGGAATCATCGTGCCATACCAGCGGCCCGCCAGCGAAAGCAGCAGCACGCCGAGGTGGGGAATAGTGGCTAACAGAAATACGACGAGGAACAAGGAGGCACAAGCGATGGAGCGGAAACCATGCACGCGTTTCGCAGAGTTGCGTCCCTTCGGACGCGGTGCGGTGCCCAGCGGCGAGCGTCCCATCACCAGCTTTGAGAGCGCGAACACAGATGCCGCAACGATCAACAACACGGCAGTCAGCGCATAGGGAATCGGGTTTTTATCGAGACCCTTCAGTCCATCGAAAATCTGCACGGATGCGGTGCGTCCGAAGTCGAAAACCAGCGGCACGCCAAGCTCGGTGAAGGCCCAGATGAAAACGATGGATGAGCCTGCGAACACGCCCGGCATGGCGAGCGGCAGTGTGATACGGAAGAAGCGCTTCCATGGCGGGCAGCCGAGATTTTCCGCAGCCTGCTCCATCGCCGGATCGAGATTCGAGAGCGCGGCGGCGATGTTCATGTAGAGGATCGGATAAAGATTGAGCGCGATCATCAGCACAATGCCCGCGAAGCGTCCTTCAGCCAACCAGTCAAACGGAAGCGCCGCATCCATCAGCCCGGCCTTGACGAGAGCCGCATTCAACGCGCCGTTCACACCGAGCATCTGCTTCACTCCCACTGCGCCGACGAAGGGCGGTAGAATCATCGGCGCGAGCACGAGCACGCCGAGCGCGGGCTTACCGATGAAGTCGTAGCGGTGGCCGACGAGTGCCAGCGGAAACGCGATGGCCAGCGCCGCTGCGGTGGAGGCGATGCCGATGGCGAACGAATTCCAAAGTCCTTCTCGATAGATCGGGTTTCTAAAAATAGCGGCGAAGAACTCAAGCGTGAAGCCGTCCGCGCCCTCGAAGGCCTGCTTCACCACCATCCCGGCCGGATAGATGAAGAACACCGCGAACAACGCGCAGACGATGATCGTGATCAATGTGGCGGGGCCTCGTTTCATGGAGTCTGCTGTTTTGCGAGTTGTTCCGCCTTGCGGTAGTTCGCGCGGAACCACTCGCCGATGCGTGCGGCGTGCGCGGCGGTCTTCAGTGGGTCCGTGCCATCGAAACCCGGATCACCCTTGCCGCCTTGCGAGTAGGGCATGATGGAGACATCCGAGAAGACGGCGAGTGCGTCCGCAGGCATGCCGGCTTTGCTCATCGCTAGCCATGCGGATTTCATCTCTTCGTGGGAGTCGATGCACATCACCTTCACTAGTTGCCGCAGGGTGTTGAAGGCACCACCGGTGAGTTCTTTCTGATAGGTGAAATTACCGGGATCTTGGTAAGGGCGCGCGCCGGGCATGGTGGTGAGCGCTAAGATGTCCGGCGTGTAGATGTCCCTGCGGATGGGCGTGCGGTGGAGTGCGCGTTGTTTTGGTCCGTTAGAGACACCGGGCTTGCCGAACCATAGCATCTGCGCTTCGAGGCTGAGGCAGAATTCCACAAAACCCTGCGCGACTTCTGCATGCGGCGCGCCTTTCAACACGGCGACTGGATCACTGCTCAGGGTGGTGCCACCGCGCGGAGCAGTCCAGACGACGCGCGGTGTGCCATCGGCGCTGCTGAGTTCATCGGCGTAGGAACGCCCGTAGAAGTCGATGCACATGCCAGCCGCCGCATTTCCCTGGCCGACTTCCTGCGGAATCTTCGATGCGCTGTCGGTGAAGTAGCGTGCGTTCGCCGACATGCGCTGGATGAGTTGGAGTCCTGCGGACCAGCCGCTTTCCAATGCGGCCTCGCGGTTTTCAGGATTGGCTGCGAGTGCGCGGAGGATCTCGCCTTGCACTAACAACTCGAAGGCGCGGGCTACGGAGCCGCTTTTCGTCGGGTCCGCCAGTGCGATGGTTCCCGCGTAGCCTGGGTCTCCCAAATCGCTCCACGCAGTGGGTGAGGGGAGTTTGAGGCGTGCGAGGAAGCGCGGATTGTAGCAGATTCCAAACTGCGACATGCAGGTGCCCACCCAGACATGATCGGGAGGATAGTAGCGTTCACCGGTGAAGGTTTCGGGCACCGGGCCGTCCTTGGTGAAAAGCACGGACTGCGTTTCAAAAACCCGCAGCGGAACGAGGCGGCCCCTTTTCGCTTGTGACGAGAAATCCGGTTCACCACCTCCGAAAAAAACGTCGATACCGATGCCATCGCGCTTGGTTTCCTCCGCTGCCTTGAAGCCGGCATCCAGCACCATGCGGATTTCCGAAGTGCCACCCGGCGTGCGCCAATCGACATGCAGCGAGCGGCCAGTGCTGCGTTTCCAATGCGCTGCGAAAGCCTCGCCGAATTCCTGACGGATGGATTCGTTGTGCGGTGAAATGATCACCAGATGATCGTCTGCCGCGCGAGAGTCCGAGGTGGCGGATTCGCGGCGCATCGCGAGCGGAAGCGCGACGATGAACGCTAACAGTCCGAAGATGATCTTGGCCCGCGTTTTCATGGAGTCATGGCTTCAGAATCACCACGTCATCATGGCGTGCATGGAGGGAAATCGTTTCATCGCCCGGCTCATGAATGAGGTGCGGGTTCATTTCAACGATTTGTTGGCGGCCCGCCGGAGTCTCCACCCAATACTGGATGCGCTGTCCAAGGTAGGCGCGCTCGACGATGGTTCCAGTGATGCGATTGTCGCCCGCGTGCTCATGCAAGCGCCACGCTTCAGGTCGGATGGAAAGCTGCACGGATTCACCCGGTGACGGCGTCCATTCGGGATCGGTGATGCGGCCGGTGATGCGACCTGCCGCTGTGTCCACCTGAGCGACGCGTTCGCGGACTTTCACGATACTGCCGCTGACCACATTGTTCTCGCCGATGAAATTCGCAACGTAGGCGCTGCGCGGATGGCGATAGATTTCCTCCGGCGTGCCGATCTGGCCGATTTTTCCGCGACTGAGCACCGCCATCCGGTCCGCCATGGCAAGCGCCTCTTCCTGATCGTGGGTGACGTAGATGCCGGTGAGTCCGTTTTCCTTCACGATGCGGCGGATCTCACGGCGCATATCCACGCGTAGCTGCGCGTCGAGATTCGAGAGCGGCTCATCGAGCAGGAGGCACTTGGGTTTCACTACCAGCGCGCGTGCGAGTGATACGCGCTGCTGTTGGCCGCCGGACATCTGGTCGATCGAGCGATCGCCGAATCCGGGCAGCCGAACCATATCGAGCGCCTCCTCCACGCGGCGCTTGATCTCCGCTTTTGGCACCCGCCTTTCCTCAAGCCCGAAGGCGATGTTCTGGCCTACGGTGAGATGCGGCCAAAGCGCGTAACTCTGGAAAACCATCGCCGCCTCGCGTTTGTGCGGTGGCATGTCCGTCACGTCGCGCGTGCCAAAGTGGATGCGACCGCTGGTGGGTGTCTCAAGTCCTGCGATGCAGCGTAGCAGCGTCGTTTTCCCGCAACCCGAGGCACCCAGTAGGAAAAAAAGCTCTCCCGGCTGGATCAGGAGGTCGATCCCATCGAGGGCATGGACGTTTCCGAAAGTTTTGACAACCGAATCGGCGCGAATGGATTCCATGGGAAAAGGAGCGGTCTTCATGCTCAGTCACGCACCGCAGGAAGCAAGCCATAAGGACCACGGCCAAAGCGGTAAATTTTTCCAAAGATTCGCTTGCGTAGTCCGGACGGGGACCGTAACAAAGCCGCCCACCCAACCGGATGCTCGGATGGCGGAATTGGTAGACGCGCTAGACTAAGGATCTAGTAGGGTAACCTGTGGAGGTTCGAGTCCTCTTTCGAGCACTGATGGTTGATGACTCAGGGAGCCTAAAAGGCTCCCTTTTTCGTTG
>JANMLQ010000314.1:0-25774 GCA_031372635.1 Akkermansiaceae bacterium
CGCTTTGCGGGATGCCGTGGGCGTTTACATTAAAGCGTCAAAATTCCAAGCAGGATTGGATGCGGGCTGTATGGGTTATTGGTAACTAGCATCGAAGAGAAAACGTACTTCACCGCCAAAGCGGCGATGCTCGCCGCAGTCCAAAGACGAGTGTCATTTTCGTCCTAACGGGACGGCTCATACCAGCCCGGCATGAAGTGCCGGGACTGTCATCGCTCGAAATCCCGTGTCCTGATGGGACACTTCATGCGGTTTGCATTTCGGCGAACCGTAGCCTGCATGAAGCGTCCCTGCAGGACGCGGTAATCTCCGCTCACGAAACCCAGCACTTCGTGCCGGGCTGGTATGAGTCGTCCCTTTGGGACGAAGAGACCGTTATCATGAAGGCGTGAATATTCCAAGCAGGCATGGATGCGGGCTGTATGGGTGATTGGGAACTAGCATCGAAGAGAAAACGGACTTCACCGCCAAAGCGGCGATGCTCGCCGCAGTCCAAAGGTTTCCCATAACTCCTTATTCGCCGGAGTCTTCCTCAGCTTCCTCGGGCGCGAGCTTGCGAAAGTGGATCTGGCCGACACGGCGACCGTCGGTGCTGGTGACGCGGGCTTCGTAGCCTAACACTTCGAGCGTTTCCCCGACTGCCGGGAAACGTCCGAGCTGCTGGGTGATGTAGCCGCCAACGGTGGTGACTTCGCCGCTGTCGAGCACGAGGTCTTCGACGAAGCCGCCGAGGTCGTTGAGCGTCATCGCACCCTCAACAACGAATTCGTTTTCATTGATGCGGGTGAAGGCGGAGCGTTCGTTGTCGAACTCGTCTTGGATGTCGCCGACGAGTTCCTCCATGATGTTATCGAGGAAAACGATGCCGACCGGGGTGCCGAATTCATCGACGGCCATGGCGAGGTGCGCGTGCTCGCGGAGGAAGAATTTCAGCAGCGTATCAAGCGGCATCGTGTCGGGCACGATCTTGAGTTCGCGCTTGATGCGCATGAGGTCGGGATCGCGGTCGTTGATGAGCTTGAAGAGATCCTTGATGTGGATGAGGCCGATGGCGTTGTCGAGGTGGCCTTTGACGAGCGGGAAACGGGTGTGCTTGGAGCGCAGGGCGAGTTCGAGGGTTTTCTCGAAGGGTTCGTCGGCATCGAGGATGACGACTTTGTTGCGCGGGGTCATCACGTCGCGCACCCAAAGTTCGTTGAGGCCGAGGGCGTTGATGAGGATCTCGCGTTCGGTCTCGGTGACTTCCTGGGATTGGCCGCTCTGTGTGACGAGCAGTGCGAGTTCCTCGGCGGAGTGGATGTGCTCGCTCTCGCTGACTGGCTCGATGCGGAAGAAAACCTTGAGCAGCCAGTTGGCGGTGCCGTTGAAGAAAGCGATGACCCACTGGAAGCCTTTGAAGAAGACATGGAGGGGAGCCACGAGCAACATGGTGACGGCGAGCGAGCGGCGGATGGCGATGGACTTGGGCACCAGCTCGCCGATGACGACGTGCAGGAAGGTGAACGAAGCGTAGGCGAGGATGAGCGAGGTCCAGTAGATGCCTTTTTCCGGCATGCCGGTGAAGGCCAGCAGCGGGGAGACGAGGGCTTTGACGAAGGGCTCGCCAAGGAATCCGAGAGCCAGCGAGGAAATGGTGATGCCGAGTTGGTTGGCGGAGAGGTAGCGGTCGAGGTTACCGACGACATGCAGCGCGAGCCTGGGGTCCGCGCCGGTTTCCTTAGCCTGGGCCTCGATTTGGCTGGGGCGGACTTTGACGATGGCGAATTCGGAGGCGACGAAGAAGGCGTTGAGAAGCAGGAAGAAAACGATGCCCGCAATGTAGAGAATCGATTCTCCGAGAGACGGAAAAGACGGGTCTCCCGTCAGTGCGAGGAGAGTGGTGGAGAGGTCGGTGCTCACGGCGTCAGAGTTTTTCGTAAACGCCTTTGTCGCGCCGCTGGAGGATGGTGAAGCCGGCTTTCTTCGCGTCGGTGACGGAGAGCGGCTTGGTGATCGTGGGCGTGTTGATGCGCGAGATCACTTTTTTAACGGGGTTTTTACAGAGCGGGCAGACCAGCAGCGGGGCACGGTCCACGGGGCGTCTGAGTTCGAATCCGCGTGCGCAGACGCGGCACGAATGCTCGGGATCTTCCGGGGCGTCTGAAACGTATTCGTAGATCGGCATGATGGAGGCGCGGGCCGGGTGATTTCCGTCCCACGCCGCAGATAGCGGAAAGCGTGCCAGCTTACCAGCTCGACTTGGTCACGCCGGGGATCATCCCAGCGGAAGCAAGCTCGCGGAAGGTAATCCGGGAAAGACTGAAGCGGCGCAGGAAAGCGCGGCGACGGCCAGTGATGACGCAACGGTTGATGAGACGGGTCGGGCTGGCGTCACGCGGCAGCATGGAGAGTCCGACGTAGTCTTTCTCTGCCTTGAGCTTGAGGCGGAGGGCGGCGTATTTTTCAACGGTTTGTTTTTTGCGCTCGTTGCGGGCAATCCAACTTTTCTTAGCCATAATTCGGGGCGCAGGTGTTAAGTGATGGGCGGGAGCTTGCAAGCCCAAAGTCGATCTTTTCTGGATTTTCGCGGAAATGCGAGCTGGGCGTGGGCTAAAGCCGTGGTTTTCATTTGGAAGCGCGTAGCATCGGCGGCTCAAGCAGTGGTCTGTTTGATCAATCGGAAGCGGTCGTGATAGGCACCGCTGTTGTATTTCCGGCAGCAATCGTAACAGGCGACGGTGCGCTGGATCGGCTTCACTCGCTGGATGGTGGCGAAGCAGTTGGGGCAGATGTAGGCGTGGTTGCGCTTCATGCGGCGGCGCTTGAAGGGCAGCGTGTGGTAGGGTTGCTCGCCGGGGATGCCGAGCTCGGCGCAGGCGGTCCGCCACTCGGGGCCGTGCGGCTCGATGTGCCGACGGCCGCAGCGTTCGTAGGCGACGAGGTGGGCGAGTTCGTGCTTGAGGGTGCGCCAGAGTTCCTCGGGCTCGCACTCGCGCAGCTTTGGGTTGAGTTCGATGCAGCGGTCCGGCCACCAGGCACGGCCCGCAGTGGTCTGCATGCGAGGGTTCCAGGATACGCGGACTTTGCGCGCGAGCTCTGGCAAGGCGATGGCGGAGCAGGCCTCGGCACACCAGGCAGTGAGGCCGCCGTCCTCTCTAACAGGTCTTGTTTGCGCAGGGGCCGGAGCCTTCAGGGAGCGGAACCATGAGGTCCATCTGGATTCAAACTGAGGCATGCATCGGCCCATTGGAGTGAGCCTTAGCAAGTTCGCCGCCGGATGGCAACAGGACATGCCGGGAATTTTCTAACAGTTTGCGCAAGCCGTTTCCGGAAACAAAAAAACGGCCGCCACGCGGGATGCGAGGCGGCCGTTCGGTGAGGCTTGGGAACAAGGTTAGGGCTGCGTTTCCTTGAGACGGATGTAGCGCTTCGTTCCGGGCGTGACGGGCGTGTTGTCACGCACTGTGCGGTGGGATTCGTTGTCGGTGATGATGGAGGTGTGGCTGCTGCCGCTAAACCAATCCACTAGGTTGGGAGAAACCTCGACGGTGCGCTCGACACCGACCGACTTGCTGTAGGTGAGTGTGAGGTATTTCAATCCGCCGATCATGCTGGAGGAGGTGGCGACGGAAGACTGTTGCGTGTTTCCGCCCAGTACTGCCGCCACTAGGTCCGCCGCGCTGTTTGATCCAGAGTTCTTCGGCTGGCCGGTGCCCTTGACGGTGACATCGAAGGGGCCGTCCTTGTTGCGATCGTATGAGACGTGGAGCTTGGCAACTCTCACATCTTGTTTCTTGGGATTGAAGGTCACCTTGAAAGTGGTGCTCTCGCCAGGAGCCAGCTTAGTGGAGCCGATGGCGTAAATCTCGTAGTCTCCCTTGCCGGAACCGGTCTTGGTGACATCCAGCCCGTCGAGCTCGGCACTGCCGACGTTTTTGACCGAGAATGTCTTGGTCTGGCCTGTCTGGCCGACACGCTCCTTGCCGAACTGCACGGTGGAGGCGTCATCCTTGAGCTTGTTGTCGGATGGCTGGCTGACGGTGATTTCAGGAATGCCGAGCGCTTTTCCACTGACTGTGATGTTGAACGGACTTTCATTCTCATCGTTACTCTGGATCTGGACCTTCGCTTCTTTTTTCCCAGGGGTGGCGGGTTTGAATGAGAGTTCGAAGGACGTGCTCTGGCCGGACTTGAGGACGGTCTTGCCCAGCGCGCTGGCTGCAAAGTATGATGGGTCTGCGCCGTTGATGAGGACTTTCAGGCCATGGAGGTCGGATTTGCCGACGTTCTTGATGGTGAGTGTCTGCGGCTGGGATTCCTCACCGATCCTGACGTTGGGGAAGGTGATCTTGGAGGTGTCCGAGACGAGGCTCTGTCCTTTTGAATTCTCGACGTCGATTTCCTGCTTGGTTTCAGGGAGCAAGACCGCGTCAAGCCAGGCGGAGTCTTTGCCGGCCAAATAGCTGTCGTCCTTTTCATAGGTCCACTTGAGGGTGTGCGCGCCTCCGGAAAGCGGATAGCTCGCGAAGACCCATTGCCCGAGTCCGGAGATGCCATTCTTGTTGAGAGCCGTCGGTAAAAGCTGTTTCACGCCGTCGATGTAGAAGGCGGCATGGTCGTAGCCGATTTCGGAAGAAACCTTCAAATAAAAGCTGACTTTGCCTGCCTTGAATTTGGATTTGAAGGCGATGCCCGCAATCTCGCCGTCGCCGATGGGTTTGCTGATGAGGCTGCCGGTGCCTTCGTAGATTTCCGATTTGGTGAACTGCCAGGCGGCTTTGGCTTCGGCGGGTTTATACCAGCCGTAAGGAAGAACATCGCCTTCAGGGAAGGTGGTATCGCTGATGGTGAAGTTGGCGTCACTGGTATCGGATACCGGCTTGGGATTGGAAATACTGCTGATGCGGACGGTGTAATCCTCACCGGGTTTGAATCCGAGGGGGACATTCCATGAATAGCGGCCGGAGGTGGAGGAGAGGTTGTCCGCGATGTTCATTTGGAAGAGGCCGCCCTTGTAGAGGTCGATTTTCACGCCGCCGATGATGTTGGCTTCCCAGGTGATGCGGAATTTGGCGTTCCGGTAGAGCACTTCCGCGCCGTTCGGGGTAGCGAGGATGAGGGAGTCTGGGGGTAACTGGCCGAACTGGACTTGGGTTTTGGATCCCGGATCACCGAGAACTTTGACGCGGACCTTGGATTGGCTGCCGTCCCACCAGTTCGCGTCGGGACTGGTTGTGTCGGAAAAGATTGAGGTTGCGATGTCGTAAAGGTCGGTGCCGTCGCCGCGGTTGCGACCGTTCTCCAGATCCTGACGACCATCCGACTGCATGAGGGCCACCATGTAGTGAGGCTGCTGGATGTTGCCGTCCATCGTCTCGTCGATGTGCCAGATGGCGATGCCCTTGTCATTGGAATGCTTCGCCCACCTGTCGCCGTTGCCGCGGTTCTCGACGATAAAGAACTCGGTGGGGGCAGAAGGGTTTTGGATCTTGTAAGCGACGTTGCCGGTGGTCGGCAGGGATTTTTTCAAGTAATCGGTAACAGCAAGGGTGCTGACGCTGCCCCAGCCGACGATGTCCTTGAAATAGGCGTTGATGGGAGAGGGCGTCTTGCCGTCGTCGAGGTAGTTGCCGGAGCCCATGAGGCAGTGTTCGCCGACGCCTTCGCCGAAAATATCGTAGAGGTCCGGGTAGCCGAGCAGGAGGTGGCCGTTTTCATGACAGAAGGTGCCGATGACCGGGGCCGTGTTCTCGATGTTGGTAACCTCGTAGTTGTAGAGGAAGATCGGGTTTCCGGTGGTGCCCACGTTGAGACCTGACTCCAGATTGTATTTGTGGGGCCAGAGTCCCTGTGCCCAAACACCGGAGTCCAGACCTGCGAAAAAGAGATTGGTGGCGATGGCGTTGTTTCCAGCGTCCACCGTGAGGCTGGAGAAATCAAAACCTTCGGATTTGAGGACCGCTACCGCGTCAGCGATCAGTTGGCGCCCGGCGTCCCCGGTGTCCTTGAGCAAGTTGTTCGCCGGGTAATCGGCATAGTTGTAATAATTACGGGGATTAGGCAGCGTGACGATCTGAGTGACGGTCTGCAGATAGGTGCAAAGGCCGTTGGATTGATCAAAGAAGTAATCCCTGACCGAGCCAGTGTTGCCGTCGTCATTGTAGCCTTCCTCGTTGCAAAAATTGACCATCTTGCTGCGGCTGACCGGGAATTTGACCGGATCGGCGCCGACGGTTTGCGGATCGTTGGGGAACTGGGCGAGGATGGTCAGGCCGACATTTCTTCCAATAACGGGGGCGGCCTGAATTCCGTTGGCCGCTTGTGGGCCAGCCGCTTGCACCTGGCGCTTCGCTTTGACCCGCTGGTTCCACAATCGCAGGTTTTCCCCGGCGAACCTGTCGAAGTTCTTCTGATAGATCCGCAGGACGCCGTCCTTCGGCAGATCGAGGTGTTTGAGCTTGGGATCGGGGTGCGGGAGGTGGGCCTTGATGCCGGAGGGATTCAGGGCCGTGCCCTTTTCGTTGCGTACCGCATAATGGTAGGCTCCGTCCTTGGGATTGAAAACCACGGTATGGCCATCCGATGTTTCAGTACGGGCGTAATAATCATCCCCGAAAACCCTAAGCTTGAGCTTCTGTCCGCCGGGCTGGACCCAGTTGATTTCACGCCCGTCAGGGCCGTATGGAGCAGCGTTCGCAATGCCCGGGATACAGGCGAAGAGCAGCGCGGGAAGTATCAGGCGAACGAAACGGCAGGTTTTTTTCATATCAATCATCGGACTAGGTTTGGCGTGCGGAGGAATTCCAACTTCCTTCATTTGAAAAATTTCGGCGAAATTCCATCCTGTGCCCGGAGCAAAGTCAACCCATGATGGGCTGAATTCTTTGAAATCAGGAACGCTCGGGAAAATCGTGTGCTTGTCAGTTTCCTGAACCACTTTTTTCAGTGATAAACTGTGGAAATCCCGTGCCGCCTTCCGCTGCAATGGTCTAATCGTTAGGGAAATCCGGGGCTTTTTTGCTTGCCGCCTCCCCCTCGTCTGCTTTCGTCGCCGGGAACCGTGCTTGTCCGTTTCAAAAAATTCCAACTGCTCCGGCACGCGATACGCTTTTGATGCCAGCCGCCACCTTCCCCGAAAATCCACGATGCTTTCCGATCCATCCCGCCAGACCGACACCCCTGAAATCCTCTTGAAGGGCCGCCGCGACATGCTCGGCACACTCGGTCTCACTGGTCTCGGCTTGATCGCATCCTCCGTCGGCGCGGCAGCCGCTACACCGGGAAAACCCCGCGCCGCCAGCCCGAAAGTCACCGTTCCCACCTCGTCCGGCACCGCCCGCTTGCCAGCCTTGACGTTTTCCCCGGCCCCCGGCCTGCCCGAAGAATGGTCCGCCATCCACGGCACCACCGCCGCCGCCTACCTGCGCTACCTCAACTCCCTCAAACTCCAGCACGTCTGCCCCGCCCAAGTTTTGGAAACCCACGCCAAGGAAAAAGGCGGCGTCTGGAACACCGTCCCGCCCAAAGTCTGGTGGAACCGCATGGGCTACGTGCTTAAAGTCGCAGACCGCGTCGCCCGCGAAATGGGCGTCGCCAAAGTCGAAATCATCTCCGCCTACCGCGCCCCCGCCTACAACGCCCGCTGCCCCGGTGCCAAGTCCGGCTCATGGCACCAAGCCAACGTCGCCGTTGACGTGAAATTCCCCGTCCGCGCCTCACAAGTCACCGCCACCGCCCGCGAGCTTCGCGACCTCGGCCTCTTCCGTGGTGGAGTCGGCGGCTATTGGGACTTCACCCACATCGACGCCCGCGGCCAGAATATCGACTGGTGATTTCCCTGCCCGTCAGGTCTTGAAATCCCGTGTCTGGAACGCCATCCAGCCGATCACGAACAAGGTCACGTTCAGACCTCCCAAAAACGCGAACGACTCCACGATCTTCGCCCACGAGATCTGCTGCTCCGCTAGGAAAACCCACGCGCTCATCCGCCACGTCACGAACCAGCTCTCGTACGGTTTGAAGAACGGGAAATTCTGCAAAATCATATCCACGAACAGGATGCTCAGCGTGATGATCGTCGCCGCAGCAGGCTTGATCCTGAAGCAGGAAAACATGAACGCAATCGACGACAGCGTAATCATCCCGAGCCCGATCCCCGTCGCGCACAGCCCCAGCCGCAACGCCCCTTCCGACCACTCTGGAAACGCTGCGAACACCTTCATCTTCGGCTCCATCACAAACAGCCCGCCCTTCCAACCGATCGCCGCCACCGCCATCAAGTAGCCGGAAACCCCCACGAAGAACACGAACGAAAAAGTGTAGAGACAGATCGCCGCATACTTCACTAACAGCAAGCGCAGCCGACTGATCGGCCTTGCGAATACCATCCGCAGATTCCCGTCCTCGTTTTCCTTCGCCACGATGTCCCCCGCCACCAGCGCGAAATACACCGAGCCCAGCACAAACATGCTCAACAACATGATCGTGAACGTAATCGTCAGCGAACTATAATAAGTGCTGAACTCCAGCCCGTTCCTTTCCACCAGCCCCTTGTTGTAGCGCTGCACACGATCCAGTTTATAAACGAACAAGATCACCGCCTCCATCAACAGAAACGCCCCGTAGCCCATCCAGGTGCGGGGTCTTGCGAAGAGCTTTCGCAGCTCGCCGCGAAGTTGTTGGAGGAAGAGCATGGTTATTCGTGGCTTTCAGTAAATGTCTCTTCGCGGAATCACATCAAGAACTTCCCTCATGCATATGCGGCGGAAATGAAATTCTCCCGGCGCTTTTCGCGGCAATCACCCATCGCCTCGCGCAACTCTTCATGCGCGGATTGCTCCAGATCGAGACCGAACGCCTCCACCATCTCCACAAACTGCCCGTAAGGGATAATGACATCCGTCGGCTCGCCCTTATCATCGACAACAATCTTGCGGGTGATGGTCATGCCCGAATCCTACATCGGGAAAATACTCCTGCCAGTCCCGATTCATGCCAACCCACAGCACCGCTCGCCACCCATCTTGCACATTGAATGCGCGAATTCAAAGGATCGACACCTCAACCACAGTTAGGCGGAGGAACATTGAACGTCGAACGAAGAGTCTTCACTTCGATGTTCAAAGTTTGGCGTTCCGCGCGATCACGTCACGGCACCATGCCAGGGTCATGAGGGCGTAGCCGGTGCCATAGGGTTGGTGGTAGTCGTAGAGCGGATAGTCCCACCACGAGCCGTCCTTTTCCTGATGGCTGAGGATGATGGGAGCGAGACGTTTCGCGTAGGCAGCTTGCTTTTCCTCCGGCAGTAACATAGCGGCGCGAGTGAAGTAGAAGACGCCGTAGTAGTAGAAGTAGCCTGCGATGCGGAAGGGCGCTTCGTGCGGCACAGGGCGCTTGCGGCCATTGCTGAGGAAGCCTTCGCGGGCGAGGAAACGATCGGCCCAGGTGATGAGCACTTCGTCGGTCACGGTCTTGTCGCCAAAGACGCGCAGGCAGGCGTTGCAGACTTGCGAGCGACCGAGTGAGCCTGCGGGGCGGTTGATGTCCGCACGCGGGCGCATACGGTGGGGAAACGAATAGGTGTAGGAGAAATCCGGCGTGCGCTGGGAGTTAATTCCGGTGATGGAGCGACTGACGATTTTTTCATCGAGCGTGACGCCCATGACATCACGCGCTTCGGCCATGGCGAGCAGGACGGTGGCGGTGGTGAAGGAGGTGGGCAGGCCGGAGGGTTTTTGGGTAGCCACGCCGTCGTAGATGTCGAGGTAGCCCCAGCCGCCGTTGAGGTCTTCGTAGCGGTTGGCGAGATCGGCTTGTTGTTGGGCTAGGTTTTTCCAATGCGCTTTTCTATCAGGATCGCGTTCGTTTTGATAGAGTCGGGTGATGGCACGCAGTCCGTAAGCGTGGCCCCAAGTGTTGTAAGTGGTGGTGGTATCGGCGCGGCGGAGCTTGGGGAGTTCCGCAGTCGTCCATGCGGCGGCTTTCGCGATGGCGGCGATGGTTTCCGGGCGGGAGTCGCGAGCGTCGATGATGCCGGATAGTGCGAGGCCGCTGGCTCCGGCGCGGAAGGCGTGGTGTGCGCCAGGCAGTGGAGCGTAGATGTTGAGCCCCTTGGTGCGGGTGGGGCCGCCCCACGAGCCGTTGGAGTTCTGATCGGCGATGAGGAAATCCACGCCACGGCGGATGGCAGCATCAATGGTGGCGGGACTCGCCTCGGGCGCGGCTTGCACTCCCCGGATGGCGAGGAAGGCTAACAGAAGGATGCGGAGTTGGTTGGCCACGATGGATGGATCAGTCGGATTTATTTCTCCGTCGGTGCGATGATGACTTGGCCGACTTCCAAGCCGGAGAGGATCTCGGCGTCGTCCTTGGAAACGCGGCCACGTTTCACGGCGCGGCGTTCGGTTTTTCCATCGGCGAGTTTTACTTCGACGGTCCAGCCCTTGGCATCGTATGCGAGGGCCTTGGCGGGAATGAAGATAGCGGCGGGCTGCTGATAGGCGATCAGGCGGACGTTCAGGGACGCGCCGGTAACTGGCGCGGGATCCTTCGGCCAAGTGGCGCTCAGATCGGCGCGGTAGCTGCCGTCCGGGCCGGGCGCGGCGGCGATTTTCTCTACCTTCACGGGGATCTCGACATCCTCGCGGCCTGCGAGGGTGGCGGTGCCGCTGAGGCTGGATTTGATAGAGCGCGCGGCGGCTTCATCGAGAAAGCCGACGAGTGCTAACTTCGCAGTCGCAGGGACGAAGGTGGCGAAGGGGCGGCCTGCGGTTAGATGACCTTGTTTGTAAAGAGCCTTGAACGCTTCTGCGGGAGTCCAGCGTCCGTTCTCGATGGGGCCGTGATAAAACCAACCGTCCGCAGGTGCCTTGAACGCGAACAAGGCGCGGTCTTGCTCGAGATCCTCCAGCGCTTCCTTGGCACGCTTTTCGGAGAGTTTCAACGCAGCGACTTCCAGCTTCTTCAGCTCGATGCTGCGGGGAATTTCTTCCTCGGCCTTGCTGAGTCTGATCGCGGTGTCGCGTTCCTCGTTGGCGAGCGAGATGGCCTCGCGCGGCAGGGAGACTTCGAGCGTGCGCTTGTGGTCGAGCGTTTCCATGCGCAGCGCGCACTCGGCTGCGGCGACGGCGTCCTTCTGGCGGGTGAGGATGATTTCCTCGGTGTCCTCGGTGAGGTCGTCGGCGGCATACATTTTTGCGAGCTGGCGGAGTTCCTCATTTTGGTTAGAGAGCATCTGTTTCTTGCGCTCCAACTCCTGTGCGGCGGACTCCTCGTGGGCCTTGCGCCGGGTTTTGGTGAAGTAGGCGTTTTCCTCCTTGGCGATTTCCGCAGCGCGGCGGCTGGCGTCTAACCGGTGAGGCGAGGTTTCCTTGAGGGTCTTGAGTTCAAGCTCGGCCTGGGCGAGGTTGAGCGCGTCGGATTCGAGCGAGCGGCGGATGTCGGTGAGCTTTTTTTCGATGCCATCGGTGTCGAAGGAAACGAGTGAGTCGCCTTTGGAAACGCGGCTGCCGTGATCTGCTAGAACGTCGATCTGGAAATCCGGCCACGTTTTCGCGGTGAGCTGGAGCAGCACGCAGCCGCTGTCTGGCAGCGCCGTGGCAGCGAAGGATTTCTCGATGGTGAATGGGCGCTGCTCGATGGTGATTTCACCGGCATGAGCGGCGGCGAGTAGAACGGGAATAAGCGGAAGTGCGGACAAACGGATCATGGGCGGGGCGAAGGCAAACACGCGCGCCGCCAAAGATCAACCCGCAGCTCTGCCTTTCCGCGCCAGCCAGATCGGCAGCAGTCGCGTTTTCTTCGCACCCGGCACGGCGGGCACTGTGAATTCCGCCACCTCGAAACCGGAACGCTGGAGATTGCGGGTGAGATTGGTGACGGGGCGCGAACCTGCAATGGCTAACAGACCACCGGCTTGAAGCGATTCGTAAGCAGCGGAGAGCCAGCGGCGATCATCCACCCAGGGACGGTTGCGCGGGCCGGTGGGCGAAGCATCGAGATGCAGCAAGATGGCGTGGAGTAGGCCAGCTTGGCGGGTGAGCGCGGAGGGGCCGCAATCGTCCGTGAGTTCCACCCGTGGCTCGGTGAGCAGCGGACTATCAGGCAGATGCTTGCGATGCCACTCGGGTAGTGCGGCGAGCGGCTCCGCAACGATGAAGGTGCCCTTCTTTTGTTTCAGTTCCTTACCCGCCATGGCGATGCTGTGACCGAGACCGAGACCGACGAAAAAAAGCTTCGGCTGCCGGGCCGGGCGAAAGGGTGCGCAGGCTAGCAGCGCGAGTTCCTCCTCCGCCGCGCGCGTGGCCGGGCCGCAAATCTGCTGGCCGTGGATGAGCAGTGACTTGCGGCCATCGTGCTCCTGAAGTGTGAGGGTGCTGCCATCCGGCAACGCGGTTTCCGCTAGGGTGATTCTTGGTTTCATGACGGCTTGGCGCTTGCGCTGCCGGGGGGCTTCTATTAGAGAAAGTTCACTATGTCCACAGAACCCTCATCTCCCGGCCCATACGGCAACAAACCACCAGGCTCAGACAAGAAACTCATCGCCGGGCTTCTCGGCATTCTTGGCATCCTCTACGGCGGATGGGGAATCCACAAATTCGTCATGGGATACACCAAAGAAGGCGTCATCCAGCTACTGCTCTGCCTGTGCTGCGGCATCGGCACCATCATCGGTGTCATTGAGGGCATCATTTACCTGACCAAGAGCGACGAAGAATTCGTAGCCACCTACATCAACGGCAAGAAAGGCTGGTTCTAAGTCACCGCCACAGCATCCAAAGTAAAAACCCCGGCCACGGATGGTCGGGGTTTTTTGGTTTTTCTATGCTCCCTCTCCAGAACTCAGAGCGAACTCTTGAGCGAGGAGGATGGCTTGAAGCCCACCGATTTGGAAGCGGCGATCTTCATGGATTCTCCGGTCTTCGGGTTGCGACCGGTGCGGGCAGCGCGTTTCTTAACCTCGAAGGTTCCGAAACCGATGATTTGGACTTTTTGGTCCGCCTTCACACCTTTTGCGATTGATGAGAGGACGGCTTCGAGGGCTTCGTCGGCGGCGCGTTTGGTGGCGTCTTTTCCGAGGGCGGCTTGGATGGCTTCGATGAGTTCTGCTTTGTTCATGGCAGCGGAAGTTTGTGCGAATGAGGGTTAGGGTTGGCAAGAGAAAACCCTTTGTTTTTCAGGGGATTTTTCAATCACGCTTGGAATGAAAAAATTTCAGTAAAAGAACTTGCGGACGTTCGTGGTCGTCATTAAAAGCCCGCGCCCGCGTTACGCGGGCCTCTATCCGGCATGACCCGTCGCCCACTCATTCTCACAATTTCCGCATGGCTCTCCTGCCTGGCACCCGCACTTGCGTCCGGTGATGGCGGTCATCATGCGCTGCCACTGAACGCACAGCCTCTCTTCGGCGCGTTCACGAATTCCACCATCATGGTGTGGCTCGCGGTAGGTTTGATCGTGCTCTTCTGCCAGTTGGCCACGCGGAAGATGGCGCTGGTGCCTTCGGGCTTTCAAAACTTCGCCGAGTGGGTGTTTGAGTCCCTCTATGACTTCCTGAGCGGCCTGATGGGCGAACACCTAACGAAACGCACGTTCTGGTTCTTCGGCACTGTGTTCTTCTTCATTCTGGTGAACAATTACATGGGACTCATCCCCGGCGTGGGCACGGTAGGCTGGGTTGACGAGCACGACAACATGGTCACCCCGTGGCTGCGTGGTGCCAATGCGGACATCAACCTAACGGCGGCGATGGCATTCACTTTCGCAATCCTCTGGTGCTACTGGGCGATCACGGAAAACGGCATCAAGGCCTTCGTCGCTCACATCTTCGCGCCAAAAGGCAGTTTTCAAGGTCTGATGCTGGTAATGATGGTGCCGGTCTTCCTTTTTGTCGGCGTTCTTGAAGTCATCTCCATCGCCATCCGTCCTGTGGCCCTCACCTTCCGTCTTTTCGGCAACATCTATGGCGGCGAGCAGACGCTCGAAACCCTGATGACACTGCTTCCAAAATACCTAGCCTTCCTACCAGCACTGCCCTTCTACTTCATGGAATTGCTGGTCGGTTTCGTGCAGGCTCTCGTTTTCACCCTGCTCTGCGCCATCTTCCTCAAGCTCATTTGCGACCACGGCGAAGAGCATCATTGACCCCCTTCAACAGCCTGACCATGGCATGACCGTGGAGGCTGCGGAAACCACAACAAACCAAACTAACACAACATGTTCACGAAAGCATTTGCAGTCGCACTCGCCGCTCTTGGCGGTGGCATCGGCATCGGTATCCTTGGCTCCAAGGCCGCCGAAGCCACCGGTCGCAACCCCGGTGCCGCCACCCCCGTCCTGGTGATCTCGATCATTCTGGCCGCCCTGATCGAAGGTCTTTTCATCATCACGGTCTTCGCCGCAGGCCTTCAATAAATCGACCCGCCGCGTGCGCCAGACCGGCGCGCGCGGCATCCTCTAACGATTTTCTCATTCTTCCATGATCACCATCCTCGCATCCGCAGCTGCCGAGAACCCCGGCGTTTTTGAAAACATCAAAACGACATTCGGCCTCAATGAAGCGTTTGTCGCCGCCCAGGTGATCAATTTTTTCCTCGTCATCATCGTTCTCAAGAAATTCGCCTTCGGCCCGATTCAGGCCATGCTCGAGCAGCGCAAAGCTCGCATCGCCGAGGGTGAGGAAAAGCTGAAGCGCATCGAGAAACAGCTCGCCGATTCCGAGGCGACCACCGCCGCCGCCATCGCCAAGGCAAATGACGAAGCCGTGCGCCTCATCAACGAAGCCAAACAAGGCGCACACGCATTCACTGAGCAGAAGGCCCAAGAGGCCATCGCCCAGGCACAAAACATTCTCGCCAAGGCGGAAGCCGCCGCGAAGGCCGATCGCGATCGCCTCAGCACCGATCTCAAGCGCGAGTTCGGACGTCTCGTCGCCGCCACCACCGCGCAAGTCACCGGCAAGGTGCTCACTGCGGATGACCAGAAGCGCATCAACGAAGACGCGCTCGCCAAAGTGGAAGGCTGATTTCCCTGACCTTCATTTTTCCGCGCCATGAAAATCTCCAAAGCCGCCGCCACCCACGCCCGCCGACTCTTCGGGCTTTGCCAGACGGACGGACGGCTCGATGAAACGAAGCTGCGCACCCTCGTTTCACGTCTGATAGAATCCAAGCCGCGCGATTTCCACGGCATCCTCGGCGCGCTGCACAAACTCACCCGCCTCGAACTCGCGCGCCGCAAGGTCACAGTCGAGAGCGCCATTGATCTCGACGAAGCGACTCGCGAGCGCATCGTCACCCGCCTCACCCAGCAGTATGGCGGCGGACTCGTAGTCCAATATCAAATCACACCGGCCCTCATCGGCGGCCTGCGCATCCGCGTGGGAGACGATGTTTTCGACGGCTCCGTCCAAGGCCGCATCACCCGCCTCGCCAACGCATTCTGATTTTTTCCCCGATAACAGACCAACCGCATTTTCCCTATGAGCAGCATCCTTCAGGAACTCGAACAACAGATCGCCGGAATCACATCCTCCGTCGAAAAAACCAACGTCGGCGTCGTCCGTCAGGTCGGTGACGGCGTTTGCAAAGTCGAAGGACTTTCCGACGTCATGCTCAACGAGATGATCGAGTTCGGTGGCGGCGTCACCGGCATGGCGCTCAACCTTGAGGAAAGCGAAGTCGGCGTCGTGCTGTTAGGTGACTACACCGCCGTCACGGAAGGTTCCGAGTGCCGCACCACTGGCAAGCTTCTATCAGTTCCTGTCGGCGAGGCCGTGCTCGGTCGCGTGGTCAACGCCCTCGGCCAAGCCATCGACGGCAAGGGCGAAATCGCCGCCGCCGCGAACTATCCGATGGAAAAAATCGCGCCCGGCATCATCAAGCGCAAGTCCGTCAGCGTGCCCGTGCAAACCGGCATCATGTCCATCGACGCGATGATCCCCGTCGGCCGCGGCCAGCGCGAGCTCATCATCGGCGACCGCGCCACCGGCAAGACCACCATCGCCGTGGACACCATCATTTCCCAAGCGCAGCAAAATAAGGCTGCGGAAAACGGCAAGCTCCTCAACCACAAGCCGCTCTACTGCATCTACGTCGCCATCGGCCAGAAGCTCTCCAACGTCGCCCGGATCAACAAGATCCTCGAAGACGCCGGTGCGATGGAATACACCACCATCGTTTCCGCATCCGCATCGGACGCCGCCGCCATGCAATACCTCGCTCCGTATGCCGGTTGCGCCATCGCCGAATATTTCATGGATCAGGGCAAGGACTGCCTCATCGTTTTCGACGACCTTTCCAAACACGCCGTCGCCTACCGCCAGGTGTCTCTCATCCTGCGCCGCCCCTCCGGCCGCGAAGCCTATCCCGGTGACGTTTTCTACCTCCACAGCCGCTTGCTCGAGCGTTCCGCCCGTCTATCAGAAGCTGCGGGTGGCGGTTCGCTCACCGCGCTGCCGATCATCGAGACCCAGGCCGGCGACGTTTCCGCCTACATCCCGACCAACGTGATTTCCATCACCGACGGTCAGATCTATCTGGAAACCGACCTCTTCTATCAAGGCATCCGCCCCGCCATCTCCGTGGGTCTCTCCGTGTCGCGCGTCGGTTCCGCTGCGCAAACCAAGACCATCAAGTCCGTGGCCGGCACCACCAAGCTCGACCTCGCACAGTTCCGCGAACTGCAAGCCTTCGCGCAGTTCGGCTCCGATCTCGACGCCTCCACCAAGAAGAAACTCGATCGCGGTGCGCGCATCGTAGAACTCTTCAAACAAAATCAATACAGCCCGCTCGCCATGGAAATGGAGTCCGTCTATCTGTTCGCAATGCAGAACGGCTACTTCGATGATGTCGCCGTTCCAGACGTGAAGCGCTTCCAAGCCGCGCTCGGCGAATACTTCAGCACCCGCAAGGGCGAACTGCTCGATAAAATCCGCAACGAAAAGCCGGATCTTAAAAAGGACGCCACCATGGTCGGTGCCGTCAAACAAGGCATCGAGGACTTCAAGAAGTCCTGGAAGTAACATTAGATTCTGGTTTCCGGTCTCTCTCTTCTCAATCACATGGCCAACCTCCGCGACATCCGCCGCCGCATCAAGTCCGTCAAGAACACCGCGCAAATCACTCGCGCGATGCAGCTTGTGGCCGCAGCCAAGATGAAAAAGGCGCAGGACCAGGCGCTGGCCGGCCGCGAATACGCGCTGCGCCTCACCCAGGTGCTCTACGACATCCGTCGCAACTTCAGCGAGGAGTCCCATCCGCTGCTGGAACACCGCAGCGGCGGCCGCGAACTGGTGTTAGTGATCTCCACCGACAAAGGCCTTTGCGGACCGCTCAACACCAACCTCGCCAAAGCGCTCAGGGCACACACCTCGCCGGACGCACACTTCGTGACCGTGGGCCGCAAGCTCCGCATCATGTGTGAAAAACTCGGCAAGAAAGTCGTCGCGGATTTCACCGTGCGCGATCCCGTTCCTTTCTCACAGACACGGCCCATCGCCAAGTTCATCACCCAACAATTTCTCGAAGGAAACTACGACAAGGTCTCCATCGCCTTCACCCGCTTCGTCAACACACTGCGCCAAGAACCGCAGGTAGTCACGTTGCTGCCGATCCAAGGCCACAAAGAAGGTGAAAACCAGGCATTTGAAATGGTCGGCTCGGGTTTCTCCGCAGAGGAACACCGCAAAGATCCGGTGCATGACTACATTTTCGAACCAAGCCCGGCGGAAGTGCTTGCCGCCATCCTGCCGCTCTACATCAACTACGAAGTCTTCCAATCCCACGTCGAGTCACGCGCCTCCGAACACTCCGCGCGCATGGTCGCCATGAAGTCCGCCACGGATAACGCCAAGAAGTTCATCAAGGAACTCACCCTCGAATACAACAAACTCCGCCAAGGCGCCATCACCTCCGAGCTTCTCGAAATCACCACCGCCATGAAGGCCATGGAATGATTCCGGCTTTTGCATCGGCAGACATACTCCAGTCCATTTCCCCATGAAAACCACCCTTCTTGCCGCTCCGCTTTTAGCCGCATTCCTCCTCTCCAACTGCGCTTCCATCGTCAGCAAAAGCAACTGGCCCGTCACCGTGCAATCCCAGAAGCCGGGAACCGAGTTCGTCCTCAAAAAGTCCGACGGCAGCGTGGTCGCCGCAGGCAAAACTCCCCAACAAGTCACACTTGCATCCGGGCGTGGTTACTTCAAGCCGGGCACTTATGTGCTGGAAACTCATCGCAAGGGTAAAGTCGTCGCTTCACAGGAAATCACCGCCACACTCAACGGTTGGTATTGGGGGAACTTCCTCTTCGGTGGACTCATCGGACTTGTCATCGTCGATCCTCTCACCGGTGCAATGTATCGCTTGCCTGAATCCATCTCGCTCGATGCCACGCAGACGGCGTCCGTCGTATCTCAAGACCGCACCCTGCGCATCGCAAGTATCGAAACCCTTACACCAGAGCAGCGCGCCAAGCTCGTCCGCATCTAAACTCGTCCTTTCATCCAACTTCCAACTCTTCTTCCCATGAGCAACCAAGGAAACATCGTCCAGATCATCGGCGCCGTCATCGACGCCGACTTCTCCAAAGCCACCAAGCTGCCTGAAATCTACAACGCCTTGGAGATCCAATACGTCCTCAACGGCGTGGACACCAAGCTCGTGCTCGAAGTGCAACAACACCTCGGCGACGGATGGGTGCGCGCAGTCGCCATGTCCACCACGGACGGCCTCAAGCGCGGCATGGCTCTAACTGATACCGGCAAGGCCATCGCCGTACCAGTCGGTGCGCAAGTCCTCGGACGCATCTTCAATGTCACCGGCGATCTCGTGGATGAAAACGTGCCGATCGCAGATGCATCGCATCGTTCTCCGATCCACCGTCCCGCTCCCACTCTCACCGAGCAATCCGCCAACACGGAAATCCTTCCCACCGGCATCAAGGTCATCGACCTCATCTGCCCGCTGCTCAAGGGCGGCAAAGGCGGCATGTTCGGCGGCGCAGGCGTCGGCAAGACCGTCGTCATCATGGAGCTCATCAACAACATCGCCAAGGCGCACGGTGGTTTCTCCGTCTTCGCTGGCGTCGGCGAGCGGACACGTGAAGGAAACGACCTCTACTGGGAAATGATTGAGTCCGGCGTTATCGCCACCGAGAAGGACGAAAAGGGCCATCCGAAACTCAACGACAACGGCACGCCCGTGCTCGCCGAAGGTTCCAAGGTCGCACTTTGCTACGGCCAGATGAACGAGCCTCCCGGCGCCCGTCTCCGCGTCGCTCTATCAGCCCTGACCATGGCCGAGCACTTCCGCGACGAAGCTAACCAGGACGTGCTCCTCTTCGTGGACAATATCTTCCGTTTCTCCCAAGCCGGTTCCGAAGTGTCCGCGCTACTCGGACGCACGCCCTCCGCCGTGGGTTATCAGCCGACTCTCTCCGAGGAAATGGCCGCCCTCCAAGAGCGCATCACCTCCACGAACAAAGGCTCCATCACCTCCATCCAAGCGGTGTATGTGCCAGCGGACGACCTTACCGACCCAGCGCCCGCTAACACCTTCGCTCACCTTGACGCCACCGTCGTTCTTGAGCGTTCGCTCGCAGAACAAGCGCTCTTCCCCGCTGTCGATCCGCTTGCTTCCACATCGAAAGCGCTCGCTCCGGAAATCGTCGGCGAGGAACACTACCGCGTCGCCCGCGGCGTGCAGCAGGTGCTCCAACGCTACAAAGACCTCCAGGACATCATCGCCATTCTCGGCATGGACGAGCTTTCCGATGTCGATAAGATGACCGTCTTCCGCGCCCGGAAAATCCAGCGTTTCCTCACCCAGCCCTTCCACGTTGCCGAAGTCTTCACCAACGTCTCCGGCGTGCTCTGCTCAATCGAAGACACCGTCAAAGGCTTCGCCGAAATCCTCGATGGCAAACACGACGATGTGCCCGAAGGAAACTTCTACATGAAGGGCGGCATCGACTCGGTCGCGCGCGACTGAGTTTGATTTCAAATTCCTAATTTCAAATTCCAAATGCCACTCCAACTCGACATCGTCACTCCTGAGAAGAAGGTGTTCTCGGATGCCGTGGATCACGTTTATCTTCCCGGAGCGGATGGTGAGATCGGCGTGCTGCCGATGCACGCGGGTCTGGTGACAGCTCTCAAACCCGGCGAGCTCCGCTACCTGCACAATGGCAAAGAAGTAAAACTCGCCGTGGGTTCTGGCTTCGCCGAAGTCACCCAGACCAAGGTCGTCGTTCTAACAGACATGGCACTGGGTGAAGAGGAAATCGACGAGCAAAGCGCTGAAGACGCCATCAACCGCGCCAAGGAAAAACTTGCGAGCGTAGAGCACAGCATGGATGCCGAAGAGGTCGCCTATCTCCAGAGTGTGATCTCGAAGTCCACCGCAGCGCTTCATTTCAAGCGCAAGTCCCCACGCTGATACCGGAAAAGCGAGATTGCTCCGGTGAAATCCGAAGCGTATCTTGTCGGGCATGAAGCCGGAAACCAAGGCCGCCATTGATCCGAAGTTGTTGGAGGATCCGCTCTTCAAGGAGTTGGTAGCTGAAGGATTGCGGATTCAGCATCGGTTCGCCGCAGAACCGATCTATGCCAAAACCGGAAAAGGCTATCTAAAAAGCGAGGGCGTGGAGGAGCTCGCGAGGATCAAGACCGAAATAAAACGAGCAGGGAAATGAACCATGGAGAAAATCCAACCATGGCTCGCTCCCTTCACATGGGAAGTCGTGACGGCGCAGAATGTCATGCTCTGCGCGGCGAAAAACGCATTGCACAAGCCCACATCCGACGGGCACGACGCGACGATGGCCCTTTGGGAAAGCCAGCATCGTGAACCGATGGCTTTGGATGAGGCAGTGGACCTTTGTCGTCGCTGCCATCGGTTGGCTCCCTTCTGCTTCTATAACGGCAATACGTTCAGCTCGATCATCCTGTTGGTGATCCGCATGATCGATCTTCCCCCTGATCAAGCCCACCTCATCCGGAGTCTCGCCGGCCACATCGTCGCCGGTGTGGCCAGCGACGAGGAAACCATCGCTTTCAAAAAGTTCTGCGCGTCACTCGAATAACCGCCCCGCGCGTCCCATCTGCGCATTTTCTGGCAAACATCGCTCCCATTCCCGCATCTCATTGCAAGGTTACGGCCCGCCCGCTCTAGTGATAACGCTATGAGCAATCCGAAAACATCCCACGCCGCCCTCCAGAAGTGGGTGGATGAAATGACCGCCCTTTGCACGCCCGACTCCGTCGAGTGGTGCGATGGCTCGCAAGCTGAATGGGATCGCCTCACTTCGATGATGGTCGATAAAGGCACCTTCACCCGCCTCAACCCCGAGAAGCGCCCGAACTCATTCCTCGCCCGCTCCACTCCATCCGACGTCGCCCGAGTAGAAGACCGCACCTTCATCTGCTCCAAGCGCCCCGACCAAGCAGGCCCCACCAATCACTGGGCCGATCCCACCGAGATGCGCGTGAAGTTGAATGAGAAATTCAAGGGCTGCATGAAGGGTCGCACGATGTATGTGATCCCGTTCTGCATGGGGCCGCTCGATTCCCCGCTCGCCAAGATCGGCATCGAGATCACCGATAGCGCCTACGTGGTCGTCAACATGAAGATCATGTGCCACATGGGTGCGCACGTGCTCAAGCGCCTCGAAGATGAAGCCTCCGGCAAAATTGATAAGAAGCGTGATGGCTACGGCAACTTCATCCCCTGCCTCCACTCAGTGGGTGCGCCACTGGAACCCGGCCAAGCCGATGTTTCATGGCCATGCAACGAGGACAAATACATCGCTCATTTTCCGGAAACCCGCGAGATCATGTCCTACGGCTCCGGCTACGGCGGCAACGCGTTGTTAGGAAAAAAGTGCCTCGCACTGCGCATCGCCTCCAACATCGCCCGCGAGCACAAGTGGATGGCCGAGCACATGCTCATCGTCGGCGTGGAGAATCCCGAAGGTGATAAAACCTACCTCTCCGTCGCCTTCCCATCCGCCTGCGGAAAAACCAACCTCGCCATGCTCATTCCGCCGCAGTCCTATCAGGACGCCGGTTGGAAAACCACCATCGTCGGCGATGACATCGCATGGCTCTGGCCGCACGATGACGGCAAGCTCCACGCCATCAACCCAGAAACCGGATACTTCGGCGTCGCTCCCGGCACCGCCTACTCCACCAACCCGCGCGCGATGGAGTCCATCACCGCGAACTGCATCTTCACCAACGTCGGCCTAACAGACGAAGGCGATATTTGGTGGGAAGGCATGGACGGCGCACCGCCCGCCCACGCCATCGACTGGACTGGCCAAGACTGGACACCCGATTGCGGTCGCGTCTGCGCCCACGCCAATGCCCGCTTCACCGCGCCCGCAGTGCAGTGCCCGTCGATCGACGCGAACTGGCAGAACCCCGACGGTGTGCCCATAGACGGCATCGTTTTCGGCGGCCGCCGCGCCACCACCATGCCGCTCGTTTTCCAGGCATTCAACTGGAGCCACGGCGTCTATCTCGGCGCGACGATGGGCTCGGAAATGACCGCCGCCGCCTTCGGCCAAATCGGCAAAGTCCGCCGCGATCCGATGGCCATGCTGCCGTTCTGCGGCTACAACATGGGAGCCTACTTCGCGCACTGGCTTGAAATGCGCCGCCACCTCACCCACCTGCCGCGCTTCTTCCATGTGAACTGGTTCCGCAAGTCCGAGGAAGGTAAGTTCCTCTGGCCCGGCTTCGGCGAGAACATGCGAGTCATCGAGTGGATCGTAAAACGCTGCCACGGTGCCGCCGCCGGCCATGAGACACAGATCGGATGGACCCCTGCCTTCGAAGACTTCAACATCGAAGGACTCGATGGTTTCACCAGAGAATCCTTCGACAAAGCCATGGCCTTCAACCGCACCGAGTGGAAAGCAGAACTCGTCAGCCAAGGCGAATTCTTCATCGACCTCTACGACCACATGCCGAAGGAACTCATCTTCCAACGCGAGTTGCTCGCAGGACGCTTGTCCTGATACTGGAAACTCTAACAACAGCCGTCCATCGGAATCTCCCGGCGTGCTGCTGCTCGTTTCGTTTCACGCTACTACGTAATCGCGTGTTGCAGACCTCTTGTCCGGATTCCGGCCTGCTGATAGACCCATAAGTTATGAAAGCCTCCCCCCCGAACGGCACTACCATCCGAATTCTAATCGTGGATCAGGACAAGTCCCGGCGTGAAGATCTCGTATCCATGCTGCTCTCCGATGGTTTTCAGATCCACGCGGTCACGAATCGTCACGAGACGCTCGATGTGATGGAAGATGAGCAGTTTGATCTCGTCATCATGAACGTGCATGGCACGGAGGCCATCGGCACCATCATCGCTATCCATGCCTACGAGCCGGAAACGAAAATCATCGCCATCTCGGAAGGCCCTGCCGCGCAAGGTTTCCTGCCTCTCGCCAAATCCCTGGGTGCGTCCGGTCTGCTCGGAGATTCCCTGGATCATGGAAAACTGCGCAACGCCATTCACAGCGTACTCACACCTGACCTGCATCAGCTTGCGAGCTGAGAGTGCTCAATTTCCATCCGCCTCACTCATTTCACCGGGCCTGATACGATCCTGTTTCCGCAGGAAAAACAGCGCGCCTAACAAGGCCCACAGCATGTTGCATGCGAAGCCTGCGAGCGATGCCGCCACCGCCGTTTCCGCAGGAATCCCGGCGAGATCTCCCATCAAAACCTGAAACAGTCTTTCTCTAACACCCACGCCTGCGATGGAAACAGGAAGACCACTGATGGCGTCGATCACCGGCATCGCTGACATCACCGTGCCATAATCGGGCGTACCGCCGACGGCGCGCATCGCACAAAAATAGGATGAAAAATACGCCGCCAGCATCATGAAGGAAATCACCAGTCCGGCCAGTGCGAGCCTCCAGTTTTTCCGATAAACATCACACAACTGCGGCATGCGCTCCAAAGCAGGCCAACGTGCGAAGCGAGCGTTGTGATGGATGCGACGATGAACCGGTGGCGATGCGCAGATGAAAATCAGCAGCACCATTGCCAAACCGCCCCCCAGATAAAACCAAGCGAAGTGAATCACACCCTTGCCAATGATGCTCGGATTCGCAAGTGCATCGAAACGCGCGGCGGAGATAATGAAGAATAACAAAGCTATGGAAACCAAGCCCGCCAAATGATCCGCCATCACGGCCGTGGCGATGACGAGTCTGCGCCCTGGATGATCGCGCATCAGCAGCAGGATTCGCGCCGCCGAGCCACCGAGTCCACTCACAGAGGCGAGACTGAACAACCCGTCAATCATGGTAAGCTCAATGGCCCGCGCGAGTGTTACTTTAAGTGACTGACAGCGCAGAAAGAACCACCAGCGCGTGGCTTGCAACACGACGGACAAACCTGCCAGCGCCACACCTGCGGCGAGCCAGCGATAATCCACTCCGCCCGGTCGGGTCAAAACAGAATGATCAAACTCGAATTTAGAGAAGGCCCACCACAAAGCTAGACCGGTAAGCGCCAGCTTGAGGAGGAATACCAGAATCGCCTTCATGCATGCGGGCGGCCCCGCTTATGCGGATTTCTCAATTTCTACGGCGATGGTTTCTACATTCTCTAGGATACCTTTCGCCGCTGCGGAATCGCCGATCTTCAGACCGAAGTGCTTCTCAAGCGCGACAACAAGCTGAAGTGCATCCACCGAATCCAAACCGAGGCCATCGCCTCCGAAGATCGCTGTCTTGTTGCCGATTTCATCGGCCTTACAATCGAGCATCAACTCCTCGACCATGACTTCCTTGATTTTTTGCCGCAGCGCTTCGCCTTGCATGGAGTGAGTGATTGAAAATTGATCAGAAGATGCCGCCGTCGATTTTCAACGCGGCGCCCGTGATATAGGCGGCATCGTTGCTTGCAAGAAAATAGACCGCTGCAGCGACCTCATCAGGCTTGCCGAATCGCCGCATCGGAATGCCCTTCTGTGCCTGTTTGCGGCTTTCATCATCCATTTCGCCAAGCGCGTCGGTTTCGATGTAGCCGGGCAGGATGGAGTTGACAGTGATGCCCGCCCGCGCTGTTTCCTTTGCAAGAGTGCGACCAAGTGCAACCACGCCGGCCTTGGCCGCTGCGTAGTTCGTTTGCCCGAGTGGCGGCATGATGGCGCTAAGAGAAGCAATGTTGATGATGCGCCCGAAACGCTGGCGCATCATCTGCGTGATCACAGCACGGCAGCCATGGAATGTGGAATCTAAGTTACCAGAAATGACTTGATGCCAAGTTTCCGCAGACATGGCAGCAAGCAAGCAGTCGCGATGTATGCCTGCGTTGTTGACTAGCACATCGAGCCTGCCATCCGTCTCAACAATCCTCGCGATACTAGCCTCCCACTCTACGGGATTGGTTACATCAAGATTCAATAGATGACAACGGTCCGGATGGGCCTTTGCGATCATGCAAGCTAGCTCACGATTCGCACGAACTCCCAGCCATACCCGCGCCTCGGCGTCATGAGTCAGGAAATACCCGGCGATGGCGAGGCCAAGCCCGCCATTTCCACCGGTGATAAGGATCGAACGCACGCCGCAAAGTGGCTGAGGAGAATGACTAGGTCAAGGGTGGCTCTGTATCTCTAACTGTCAGCCTTGCAGCCAAAAAAAGAGCCCCGATCATGTTACCATGATCGGGGCATATACCTGGCGACGACCTACTCTCACAGGACCTATCGTCCCACTACCATTGGCGCTGAGGCGTTTCACTTCCGGGTTCGGAATGGGACCGGGTGGTTCCACC
>JANMLQ010000322.1:0-5080 GCA_031372635.1 Akkermansiaceae bacterium
ACTTCCAGCACGATGATGCGCTCGTGGCTCGTGGCAGTGGAGTGAAGCCGGTCGATCGCTTCGGTGGCGATCTGCAACGCGGTGTCGAAGCCGAAGCTGCGGTCGGTCATCGCGATGTCGTTGTCGATGGTCTTCGGCAGAGTGACCACGTTGAGTCCGCGCTCCAACAGCTTGAGCGCGTTCTTCTGGGTGCCGCCGCCACCGATGCAGACCAGCGCATCGAGGTGGTGTTTATGATAGGTGGCGACGATGGCATCGGTCATGTCCATTTCCTTGCCGCCGATGTTCATGCGATGCGGCTTGTCGCGGCTGGTGCCGAGGATGGTGCCGCCATCGGTTAGAATGCCGGAGAGCATTGCGCCATCGAGTTCCACCGTCTGGTCCTGGGCGATGCCTCGGAAACCATTGAGGAATCCGATCACGTGCATGCCGTAATGTTCGCGCGCCGCTTTTCCTAGTCCCCGGATCGTTGCGTTCAGTCCCGGGCAGTCTCCTCCGCTGGTCAATACTCCGATGTGCTGTGCCATGAATTTCCCCTTTCCTGATGTAGCCTAGTCATCCGCCCTCGCGTCCGGCAAGAGCCTGTTTGTCACGATTTGGAAACGAGTCGTGATTCAGCCCGAAATCGGAAATTGGACCACAGATTACGCAGAGAGCACAGATTTTGAAGTGGTTCTAAAAACAAGCCTTGCTCGGAAAGGTGTCGTTCACGGGGTGGAAAAATCTGCGTAATCTGTGGTTAATCGCGTTCGGGTCAACACCTGCAAATTCGGAGTTCGGGTTTAAGCGTTGGGTTTCTTACCGAGCTTCTTCAACTCGGCATCTAACAATCCAGCAAGTCCGCTTCATCCTCAGCAACAGCACATCTTTGCCCAAAATCCCCGCTTCCCCTTCCGCTACCACCCGCTAGCCTAGCGACTTCATGACACTTCCACCACGGCGCACCAGCGGCTCGACCGCTATGGACGACTACCTTGAGCAGATCCTCCATCTGATCGAGGCCAAGGGCTACGCTCGCGCCGTGGACATCTCGAAAAACCTCGGCATTTCCCAAGCCAGTGTCACCAACATGCTTCAACGTCTGGATGCCGAAGGACTCGTGAAACATGAAAAATACCGTGGCACCATCCTCACCGAGGACGGCCACCGCATCGCCCGTGAGATCATTGAGCGCCACGAAACACTGACCCGTTTCCTGCGGCTCTTCGGCATCGACGAGGAAACGATCTACCGCGATGTCGAAGGCATAGAACACCACGTTTCCCGCCCCACGCTCGATGTGATTCGCGCCGTGGCCGATGCTCTGGAGGCGGACCCCGCGCTGCTGGAAAAGGTGCGCAGCAAAAGCCGCTGAACCGGGTTGCCGCTTGATTCCCGCGCGATCCGCACCAAAGCTCGCCCCATGCCTGACGCAGTTTATGTTCGCGACGCTTTCGCACGGATCGCAGACCGCTACGTGCTCACTAATCACGTCCTGAGCTTCGGCGCGGACATTTGGTGGCGCAAAGTCGTCACCGCGCGCATCAGGAAATGGAAACCCGCTCGGTTGTTAGACGTGGCATCCGGCACCGGCGATCTCGCGTTGGAAATTCAAGATCAATGCCCGGATTGCGAAGTCATCGCCTCGGACTTCTGCGCGGAAATGCTCGCCCACGCCGCCAGCCGTGGCATCGCAAAAACCATCGTCGCCGATGCGCTTCATCTGCCCTTCGCGGATGGCAGCTACGATGTCGTGACCGTGGCCTTCGGCCTGCGTAACATGGCGGATTACCCTGCTGCGCTGCGCGAGATGCACCGCGTGCTGCGGCCCGGCGGTAAACTGCTGATCCTTGATTTTGCGCTGCCCGGCGGATTTATGCGGCCGTTTTATCGCTTCTACCTCCACCACATTCTGCCGCGCATGGCGGGCTGGGTCACCGGCCAGCGCGACGCCTACGAATACCTCGGCGGCTCGATCGAAGCGTTTCCCTCCGGCCCGGCGATGACTGGGCTGATGGATAGCTGCGGCTTCAGTGAAACGGATGCCACTCCGCTGACCTTCGGCGTCGTTTCAATCTATCAGGGAACCCGTAGTACGCCGTGAGCAGCCACCCCGTCATGCCGGAGCGTGATGCGGCGCTCGATCTCGCAAGACGCCTGAAAGCCGCCGGCCATGTGGCGCTCTTCGCGGGTGGCTGCGTGCGCGATCGCTTGTTAGGAAATGAGCCAAAGGACCACGACATCGCCACCTCGGCCACTCCGGCGGAAGTGATGAAACTTTTCCCCGGCTCCAATGAAGTGGGCGCGCACTTCGGTGTGGTGATCGCGAAACACGGCGGACACCATGTGGAGATCGCCACCTTCCGCACGGATGGCAGCTACCGCGACGGACGCAGGCCGGACAGCGTCACTTTCTCCACGCCAGAGCAAGACGCACAACGCAGGGATTTCACCATCAACGGTCTGTTCGAGGTGCCGGAAACGGGCGAGGTCATCGACTACGTCGGCGGCATGGCAGACCTCAGGTCACAAGTCATCCGCGCCATCGGCGATCCAGCGGCGCGTTTCACCGAGGACGGGCTGCGCTTGCTGCGGGCCGTGCGTTTCGCAGCGCGCATGGGCTTCACCATCGAGCCGGAAACAGACAATGCGCTGCGTGATTGCGCACCGTTGTTAGACCGCATCTCGCCCGAGCGCATCCGCGATGAGTTCTCCAAAATCCTCACTTCTCCGCGCCGCCGTGAGGGCGTCCGGCATCTGGTGGAAAGCGACTTGATCCGCCACTTCATGCCGGAAGTGCTGCCACTCATCGGCTGTGAGCAACCGCCGGAATGGCATCCCGAGGGTGATGTCTATATCCACACGCTCATCATGCTAGACATGCTCGCGCCCGATGCGCCGCTGGAGTTATGCCTCGCCGTGCTGCTTCACGACATCGCCAAGCCGCCCTGCCGCACGATCGACCCCGATGGCCGCATCCGCTTCAACGGCCACGATGCGATGGGCGCGGAAATGGCAGATAATATCCTGCGCCGCCTGCGATATCCAAACCACGTTATTGATGCCGTAGTCCCGATGGTCGCCCGCCACATGCAGTTCATGAACGTGCAAAAAATGCGCGTGGCAAAACTCAAACGCTTCATGGCCGAGCCGACCTTTGATCGCGAAATGGAGCTGCACCGCGTCGATTGCGGGTCGTCGAATGGTTTCACCGACAACTACGAGTTTCTTCAAGCCAAGGCAGCCGAGTTCGCAGCGGAGCCACTGATTCCGCCGCCGCTAGTCAGCGGCAAGGATCTTATTCAGTTAGGTCTCCAGCCCGGCCCGCGCTTCAAGGAAATCCTCGAAACCATTCAGACCGAGCAGCTTGAAGGAAGGATACTGGAACGCGAGGATGCGATGGAAATTCTCAAGCGACTTGTGGGTGATGGGTGAATGACCCAACTTCAGCGACTTGTTGGACTTTTAAAATGGAAGGTCATCTACAGTCGCCGGGTTGAGTTCAATGCATGGATTGGAGGACAAGAAACTCACAGATTTTTATTTAGGAAGACGTGGATCGTGGTTACCGCGTCTCGCAGCAAGGTCACATTGCGGCGAGACGCCGCAACCACCTGCCACCAGAACAGTTACCTTATTTCATTCGCCCGGACCGCTCGGGATGCGGGCGCTGCCATCGTTATCAACACGACACCCCGACCGCTCAGAATTTCACATTGAGACCGAGGAAAAATCCATGCTCGGCGATGTCGTAGGTGAAGGAGCCGTCCTCGTAGTCAGTTTGCAGAAAACGGTAGCCGATTTCCGATGAGACCTTTTCCGTGAAGTTGTAGCCGACGGTGCCTTGCACGGCCCAAGCGAGATCGGAACCGACACCGAAGCCGCCGATGTCGCTTTTCCCGGCGAGATACCACTTGTCGTTGATGTTCCACTGCGCACGGACGCCGAAGATCGGATCCACCCAGTCTTTGTCGGCAGAGGCGCTGGTGGGCAGGCTGCTGGTGAGTTGTTTGTTGATGGCAGCAGCGAGATTTTGCTCGGCCTTGTCCACGCGGTCCTGCGCTTTGGAAACGAGGCCTTGCTGCGTGGCATCCACCGATGCCTTGAGTTGGGCGACTTCGAGTTGGGCGGTGGAGCGGGCGAGCGCGAGTCGTTCGTTTTTTACCGCGCGGACGATTCGGTTCGAGGCGATGTCGCGCACGTCGAGGCCACCGTCGCGGCGGATTTGCACGAGTTGTTTCTCAAGATCGCGTTTCACACGACCATCGGCTTCGGCCTCGATGGCTGATGTGACCTGCGCCTCGATGGCGGTGCGCTTCGCGGCTGCGGCGGTCTTGTAGGCGTCGGCTTTCGGTTGGACGATGTCTTTGGCGCGCTCACCGATGCCACTGACGATGCGATCACTGGCTGAGTCGCTCACCGACTGGATGCCTGCGGGATCCAGTGTGCCATCGAAATCCAGCGACAGGCCATTGTAGCGGATTCCGGCATAGAGATCCACGGAGCCGCTCGGCGATTCGTAAATGCGATAGGCGGCGGTGAGTTCGCCAGTGAATTGTTTCATTTCCACTTCGGCATTGTCGTAAATGGGGCCGGGCGTGGAACCCTCTGCTCCGAGTTCCACATACAAGCCATCCGCGATGATTCCCCAGCGGCCCTTGCGGGCTTCAAACTGGAGCGCGGTGGCCATTTCAAGTTGTTCGAGGAGATCGCCGAATGAGGCGTCCACATCCGCGACCAAAGGCCCGACGCCCGTGCTGCCTTCGATGCCGGCGAGCCAGCCGTAGGGAGTGATGCGGAAGTCCCAGTCGTCGGCTGGCGGCGGCGTGATGATAGCCGAGCCGCATCCGCCGTGGGCGGAGTCAAGTGCCGCGCAGAGCATAATAGCTCCGGCAAGAGTGCGTTGTGAAATGCGTTTCATAGTCGTATTTCCTGATACTAAGAGTGGTTTCAGCGAGATGGATGGATGCGGGTGATCTTGGAACCTTGGAGGCCGAGACCGCCCATGAGTCCGCGCTGGTTGAAGAAGAAGGCATAGGTGCTCTTGTTCATTGTGGTGGTGGTGAGTGAGGCTGCCATGCCTTCATCCATGACTACGAGA
>JANMLQ010000255.1:0-10345 GCA_031372635.1 Akkermansiaceae bacterium
TTTTTTGGTGGCGATGGCTGGAGCCCAAGCTTGGCCGGTTGCCCATTTGACTTCACTCGGGAAATCAAGGATGACGCCCTCGTCCTTCCATGTCTTCAAATCCTTCGATGTCCAGCCATGGAAAGCAGTGGGATTCCAGCCGTTCATATCGCTCGTCGGATAGAGACAAAAAGTGCTACCAAACACGGCGATGTGTGGATCTGCCGTCGCCCCCGGCAGCACCGGCGGCGGGGGCGTCTTTTCTTCCGCAGCAAAAGCCGCAAAAGAAAGGGTGGCCACAACACCAAGCGCTGTCGGGAATGCGCGGCAGGAATTTTTAAATAGGCTGTATGCGTTCATAGTTTGTTTATCGAGTGGTTCAAGATTTAGGAGATTTGTTGAATGTTCATGGCATCGATTGCTTCGCCAGTCCAATTTGAAATTTTTTGCCCCCATCGCGGGTGGCCTGGAAGTAGAACCAGTAAACTTTTCCATTCTGGATGATGTCTCCATGGCACAATGATCCCTTCGCGAACTCAGGAATGTTGATTCTGGTTTTTCCTAAATCTGTGAAGGGCTTCGCTAGATCTTGGGTGGTGTAAGTCTCGTAATATTCGCCATTGCCCGAAAAACCAATGCAACCGAGCATTGTGTAATTCGGCCCATCTTTGATCACGATACTACCTTCGCCGACGGCTCCGGTGGAAATGGGTGCGTAGGACCAAGTGAGTAAATCGGTGGAAGTCACATAGCGAATGACGTCTCCACCCGAGGTATGAAAAAGGTAGTAGATGCCGTTTTCCTGGAAGATGAATGGATCGTTGCACTTGCCGAGGTTGAGCACCGGATTTCCGGGGTGCTTGGTCCACTTGCGTAAGTCGGTGGACGTGGCATAGCCGATGGCAACTGGTGACTTGGCGTTCTTGCCGGCGTAATACATGTAATAGACGCCGTTTTTTAGAATCGGCTTGGCTGGAGCTTGGACTCGTTCTTCATCCCATTCCCCGGCCTTGCCTTTGGAGATGGCCAATCCCTGATGGATCCATTTGAGACCGTCGGGCGAGGTGGCGTAGTCGATTCTCGGCTCGCCCTTGCCGCCAGCGCCGCCCTCCTGCCATGGGTTGGCGCTGGTGAAATACATGTAGTAGGTATTGCCTACCTTGACTACGGATGGATCCTTCGCCCAGTCGTCGTCTGGATCACAGTAGATGGGCGCTTCAGCCGCTGTCCATTCGGCTGTGATGACTTTCTTTTCCGGGTAGTCTTCGCCACGGATACTGCTACGAACTGACTTCTGCCAATTTTCCAACTCGCTTTTCATCCGAGTGACAATTTCCGGGCGGTTGGCGGAGAGGTCGGTTTTCTCAGAAATGTCGCTCGTCAGGTCATACAACTCGTATCTGTCCGGGCCGCGTTTGTGGAGTTTGTATTGATTGTCGCTCCAGGCGGCTGGTCCTGCATCAAGAGAACCTTTTCCATGATGCCAAAAACCGATGGGGGAGGGGCGTGCGCTCATTTTCCCATCCAACAAGGTCACAAGACTGATGCCGTCGAGTGGCTGAATCTGGTTGGGGATGTCGATTTGCAGGAGTTCCACGATGGTCGGATAGAGATCACTGGTGCAGACTGGAACTTGAGTGATGAATGGATTTTTGATCCTCTCTGGCCATTCGATGATGCCCGGGACGCGGATGCCGCCTTCCCAGAGTTCGCCCTTGTGGCCGCGCAGGATTCCGTTGGAGCCATAGGTGTCTGGAGCGGACTTTTCATCGATCCACGCGCCGTTGTCGCTGTTGAAACAAACCAGCGTGTTGTCGGCGATGCCTAACTGGCGCAACGACTTGCGCAGGGCTCCGATGCTGCGGTCCACTCCGATCATCTCTGCATAATACGCCGAACCACCTGCAGCAGTTAGATCCGCCGCAGTTGGAGCTAGAGGAATGTGGGGGCTGCCGAACCAGATGACCGTAAAGAACGGGGTTTTTGCGGCTGCCTTTTTCTCGATGAAGTGGATTGCTTCCGCGACGATGGCATCCGAGCCGTCGCCGGGTACATTTACGGGAGTGCCATTGCGGCTGAAGGTCCAGTCGGTATCAAACCAGTTGGAAACGGAAAACCATTCGTCGAAACCGAAGTAGCCGGGGTGAAGTGGATCGTTCGCGGGAAGTGCCCGGCCCTTGCCTGGCTGGCCGCCGCTCAGGTGCCATTTGCCAAAATGTGCGGTGGCGTAGCCGACTTTTTTGACGGCCTGCGCGAGGGTCATCTCTTGTTTTCGCAAGGTCATTCCGGGCCAGAAAGTTCCGCCGCGGTTTGGATTACGTCCGGTCATGACGCTGGCGCGGGTCGGCGAGCAACTTGGATGCGCCGCGTAGAAGCGATCGAAACGCAGCCCGGAGGCGGCCATTGCGTTGAGATGGGGAGTTGGGATTTTTTTCAGGCCGTTGTAGCCGACATCTCCCCAGCCCTGATCATCCGTCATACAGAGAATGATGTTAGGCCGGGGAGGGAGTTCGGAGGCAAAGATCTGAGTGATGAGCGCGATGGTACACAGGGCGGGTGACGCGAGGGAATGGATGTATCTCACTATCGCGATCATTGTGATTTGAGTTCCAAGTGATGCACGGCGATTGCCCGCTGGAAAGGGGCTGAGATACGTAGGGTTTGTGGACCGCTCTTTAACTTAATGTCCACAGTGGGAGTTGTATCCCACAAGCCCTTGCTCCATGGGATTTTAAGGGTTATCGGCTCGGCGGTGCCGACCTTGATATTGAAAACCTGATCCACATTCGCAGCAGCGATTTTGATGGTAAGTGTGTAAGTTCCCGCCTTGGAAACTTGGAGGGGGTATTCCACCCAACTGTCGTCGATGTTCTTCTGGAAATTCACCTGTTTTCCGCCGGTATGACAATCGGAGAGCTTCACCCCAGACATGCTGGAAAATGCCGCTGCATCGATAAGGATGATTGCGCTCGGTGTAACGATAATTGGCCCATTCGATGCCTTAGTAGCATCCTTCGTGGATTTGGTCTTTGGCGTTACTTCATTTTCAGCTTCGTCCGGTTTGAGCGATGCCGTGACATCGGTCTTCACATCAGCGGGAGACTTTTGGATTTTGCGGGCGATTTCCATGATCGAAGCGGCGGCCTCTGTACTGGTTTGCGCAGAAGCCAACCAGCGTAGGCGTTCAACTTGGGAAAATTCCAGCATGTGTGCCCGCTCCTGCACGCCAGCGAGAAAGTCGAGTCCGCTCATTCCTTCGAGCTTTGAAAACTCCCAGCCGCGGCCATAGCCGACTTTCCACGCACTGCCAGGCTGAGGTTCGTTCATGGGAAACGCTGTCTTATAGGCGACGCATGCATGGCCAGGCTGCCCGACTCCGATCGCCGGGATGCCAAATGCATGGCAAATCATGACTGACCAAGACGAGCGGGGACCACATTTCCCGCCACCTGCCAGTACGTTTACAAAGCTGCCATTGAACTCAATCGGCGAATTTCTGCGCCACACCTCGCTGGTCGAGTTCACCACCAATTCATTGGCTTTCAAATCAGGCTGCCAAGTATTGATCATTTCCCGCGCCCATTTCAGATCCTCGTCGGATGCGCCCGAACTGAGAATTTTAGTGTATTCCCAAACCGTGAGGTTGTCGAAACTGGGGAACAGCTCCTTGTTCTGTTGCGCGTGCTTGTAGTGTCGATAGCGAGCGAGCGGTGTTGCCGGGGTCTTGGCTCCACCGGCACCAATATTGACCCTGCCGGGAGGTAGGATGGCGGTGGCGATGGCTAGTTTCAGATATAAACCATCCTTGGAGTCTGGGTCAGCATTGAAAATATCTTCCCAGATCTCCAGTGATTCAACGGATAGAGCATAACTGTTTTCTTCCCTTGCTGCGAGGCCGAGCGGCACGGTGCCCTCCAAGTAGAGGTTCATCGCCTGCGTATTCTTCATTAGCCAGCTCAGGAACGCGGCGTTGCTCTTATCCGCCTTGGCAAATGCAGAAAGTTGGTCCGCGCCGGTTTTGGCAATGAGTTGCCGTTCGGCTAGAGCGTGAGCAAAGGTCGGTTCCTTGAGCAGGGCGATCAAGGCGGATTCGCTTGGCTTGGTCGGCACATTCTGATTCAGCCAAGTGGATGTGTTATTGAGGTATTGGGTAAAATCGCCGTCGCTGATGGCACTATTCAAATCTCTAACATTTGGTTCCCAAGCGTGGGCTGCTGCGGTCAGCACGCACAATAGAGTGCAGGCCAGTAGGGAGCGGAGGGCCGTGCTTCGTATCGTGTTCATGATTGTTAAATCAGGAGTTGCACTGGTTCACTTGCCAGCTTTGGGAGGTGAAAAACTGTTGAGTTTCGGCGGCAGCACTTTGCTTTTCTGACCAGAGAGTTCGAGCATGGTATCCGCAAAGGCCTTGCCAAGCAGGATGAAAAACCGACCTTCACCGTAGTAATGAAATCCTTGGCTGGAAGTGGCTCGGTTCAACATCTCCTGTTCTTCCGCCGTGACCGGATTTTTCTTGAGATCGCGTGCGGTGTTCAGCCATCCGGCCGTTTTAATGGCAACAATATCCGGGTGGAGAAGCGGTGCGCTCTCGATGGCCCTCGCATTGCCTTTGAATTCCGAAACCGAGTTGATGAAGCGATGGCCATCCCGCACTTCTTTCTGTTTGCCAAGTTCATTGGTCACGCCGTTTACGCCCATCACGCCGACCACGGTCTTCATGTGAGGCGATTTGAATTCGGCGCGCAGATCCTTGATCAGATGGACCAAGTTCTGACCGTACTCTTTGCGTCCGATTTCATCGAATTGATCATTGTATCCTTGGAACCAGACGAAACCGGCGATTTCGTAACCGGCCTTTTCATTGTAGCCGGGAAACTTTGTTCTCAGGTTGCCCAGCGTTTCGTGGACGATGCCAGTTAGTGCGCGATATTGATTCCCTACATCTTCCGGCTTTTTTCCCTCTGGCACGCCCGCACTGGGCGGGCGGAAGTTCACACACAAGCTCTGGCCGCCTGGTCCGTATTTGATGAGCAGGACTTGCTCGTCCAGAGCCTCGCCCATGTAGTAGCCAAAGGCATACTCCGGCCCGATGTTGCTGCCAAGCGCATCATAATTCTTACGACCGCCGAAGCCCGGTTGGAGCTTGTCGTAAACGCCTCCATTGGCGACCCAGACATCGTCTCGCGTGGCATAATTCTTGCCGTCTGGCTTGAAAGCCTTGAGCAAGGCCGTCCGTGCCGGATCTTTATCCTCACCGAGAAAATCGATGGTTTTAATATCCGCCTGCCCATCCATATTCGACTGGCCGGCAAGGATGAATACCTTGAGTGGACCTTTGCCTGACTGGCGCGATTGTTTCGACATCGTTTCGGCCCCGGCCAGGATCGTGCAGGAGAGGATGAAGGCGAAGGTGGTCGAAGCGGGCGTCATGGTCTAATATTTCCTTGGCGGGTGCGTCGGATGCATGGTGGCTTGAACAGAATGTTTAAGGATTGGCGGCTTCCTGAATCCATACTCTCATCGCGCCTTTTTTGCGATTTTGCCAAGCATAGTACGGAATCGCGGTAATTTTGGCAGGGCGTTTGGCGTCAACCTCCGCAGTGCCTTCGATAACGGTCACTCCACCAAGAAGATCGGCTTGATGGCGGGCGGTCATTTCCGCAGTGCGCGGTAACACGACGCTGGTGAGATCCAAATCGGGCTGGTCTGCGGCCTCGATACAATAGACCAAGGGACCACGCATCAAGGTGACTTTACCACGGTTGGCCTCGACTTTTTTGTTAGCATAAACGCGCTGGATGGGCATTGGGAGATCCAGTTCCACCACATCTCCGACCTTCCATGCCCGCTTCAGATGCACGTAGCCGTCATCGCCGGGAGCGGCTTCGGTCTTTTCTCCGTTCACCTTCAGACTGACTGGAGAAACCTTGGCATCGGTGAGGTGATAGAGATCGCTGGGAATCGGCCGCCCCATCGCCCAGCCGGGGATGCGCAGCTTGAGGGCGAATTCCGTAGTCTTGTCGGGATCAACAGCCAGGCGAATTTTTCCATTCCAGGGATACTCGGTTTGCTGGGTCAGCTTGAGCTGGGAGCCATCGTCCATTTTCAGCTTCGCCTCCCCGGCGGCATACAGGTTCACCAACACCTGATTCTTGCTCTGCGCGTAAACCATGCCACCCACTTGTGGCAAGATTCGGGCGAGGTTGGTCGGACAACATGATAATCCGATCCATGAAGAACGCTCGCCGCCATTTGAACTGGCCAGAGGATTTTGATAGAAAAAATGATCGCCCGAAATGGAAATTCCGGAGAGCACCCCATTGTAGAGAGCCAGTTCCATCATGTCCGCATACTTGGCCTGACCTTTGAGCAGGTTCATGCGATACTGCCAGAAAACGTGTGCGATAGCTGCGCAGGATTCGCTGTAAGCTGATTCATTGGGCAGCAAGTAGGGATCCCCGAAACCCTCGTCGTCATATTGACCTGTGCCGAGCCCTCCGGTGATGTATAGCTTGCGTCCTACCACGTCATTCCAGAGGTGATCCAACGCCGCTTCGTAGCCGGGCGCATTCGTGAAGCGGAGGGTATCGGCCATCGCAGAATACATGTATCCGGCCCTGACCGCGTGGCCGACCGCTTCATGCTGATCCACCACCGGCTTGTGGTCTTGCATGCGGCCGTTTCGCAATCTCAGGCGCGCATGCCAGAATTCACGTTGTTGTTCACGGGTTGGCTTGCCTTCAGGCTGAGCCGGGAGAACCTGCGACTTGGGGTCGAATGGCTTGCGTTCCATGCCGTGGGCATAGCCGCGCTCATCCAGGAAAAACTTCGCCAGATCAAAATAACGGCGCTCACCTGTGACTCGATACAGTTTGATGAGCGCCAGTTCAACTTCTTGGTGCCCATCCACGTCATATCGCTTGTTTGGCCCAAAAATTCCGTCGATATGGTCAGCAAAACGTTTCGCGGAATCGACCACCTTTGGATCACCAGTAAGGCGTTGATGTTCTCCGGCCATCTCGAAGAAGTGACCCGCGTTATACATTTGGTGCTCCAGACGGAGATCCTCCCAGCGCTTTTCGGGATTGTTTACAATGAACCAAGAGATCAGGAATCCGTCTTTCTGTTGAGCTGCGAGGATGCGGTCGATAATTCCGTTCACTCGTTTCAGTAGTGCTGGATCGTCGTTATGCTGTAATGAAATCACTGCGCCCTCGAGGACTTTGTAAAGATCCGAATCGAAAGCATGATGTCCGCTCAGTGGGCCTTCGACTTTACCGGCGGCCTTGTCGAAATTGGTGACGTGTCCGTCTTTTTCGAGTTCGTTCAGCGAGTGCGGAATTGTGACCTCATGTGCGGTCTTGAGGCGCGGTCCCCAGAAGCCACCTCGCATTTTTACTTGGGCCTGCTCAACTTCTTGGAAGCCACGCACGGGTGGCGGGTTTTTTTGATTCTCCGCAGCGTTACCGCTCGCAATCATTACCAAGGAGGTGAGAACAATCAGATTTTTATTATTTAATTTCATAAAATGTTTAATCAAGGTAGTAGAATAACGGGTCTTTGGCGGGGTTTTATTCACCCGAGTTCGCGTTTGAACTAAAAACATCCAATTCATAGATCGACCAGTTGTATTTGGTGTCAGTCCCGGTCTGGGTGACGCGGATGTAGCGGGCCGTCTGTCTCGGAAAGCTGATGGAAGTGATGCCCGGTTTTCCCGTGCCGGAGGCAATCGACTGGCCCCAGGTCAAGCCATCACTCGATACGGAGACATCGTATTTTGAAGGGGAATCCCACTGCGCCCAAGTGTTGTCCAATTGGATTCGATCGAAAGTGCGGGTCTCTTTCATGTCCACTTGGAACCATTGTCCTGAGTATTGGGGTTTCGTCACATCGCGCCAGCCCGTCCAATGATCACCGTCGATGGCGTTCGCGGCCGATCCATCGATGAGAATCTTGTTATTGCTGAAGACGAATGGCCCATCCTGAATCGACGCCGATGCGGTCCACGACTTTTTGTCGAGTGCGGTATCGTTCGGTGGTAACACGGGAAGTGCTTTCGGCGAATCGAGTGGCAGCGTGCCGACTCCGAGGAAGCGCCAGGTGCCGGGAGCTACTTTAAATTTCACGTAGTCGGCATCCTCGCCGTGCCAGGTGATGCCAGCCATGTCGCTGTGGTTAGTTCCGTCCCAGACGGTGGTATTGTTCACCTTGATTTGATCGAGCTTGGAGAAAGAGCCTTTGGGAATTCCTACGATGGCGGTGGTGCCGGTAGGTGACATTAGGTTCAGCGCGTATTCAGATACGGTTTTCTTCAAGTCCACCGTGACGTTGCCCTTCAATGTGGGGACGACGACTTTGATTGATTTGAGAAACGCCTCTTTGGGCATGACCTGATAGGATTGCCAACCGGCTTCAATGGGCGAAACGCCGGCGATGACTTTGGTAAGAATGATGGCGGGCGGGTTCCAGCCGTGATTCAGCGAAGATTGGTCGTCGAAGGCATCAATGCGCGAGGCCCACCAACGGTCGTAGTGTTCCCAAAGCGTGGTGAAACTGCATGGGATCATGGTTTTGTAGCGTTCGTGCATGCGCAGTAAGGCGTAGTCTTGGCGCCCCATGGTGCAGAGTGCTTCAAAAACCCAACGGTCGAAGAAGCAACTCGAATAGGTCTTTTTCGTCAGAACGTTGTCATAGATCGCCTGCCACTTCGCGGGGGCTGCCAGTCCGGCATTGATGGCCATGGCATTCGCACGGTCATCTGGTTCGGTCACCTGTGAGGACATGTAATAGCTGCCTTTCCAGTATTTTTCATCGAAGGTGCTTTTGATGTCCGCGAGTTTTCTGTCGATGGCGGGGACATCGGATTCGTGGCCGGTTGCCAATGCCATTTTTCTCAAAGTGCCTAGGCAATTGTAATAGAAGCACGTTTCAGTCACGGCGGTGTCCTTTACTTCTTTGCCCCAATCAAACCAAGTATTTGGATTTCCGAATTGATAGGTATCAAACAAAAATACCTTGGTCTGGTCGTAAACCGCTTGGATCGACTCCAGATCACCGGTCTGTAGGTAATAGAACCACAGTCCGTAATCGCCGAGGAACTCAAGGTGTTGTCCGGGATAAAACTTCGGCTGCAGTTTCCGCCTGACTAAATTCTTGGCCAGCCGATGCGAGTTGCTGTCGAAGACATAAAAGCATTGGTTCAATTCCGGCGTGCCATCACCCCAGAATCCGACCCGCTCGCGGTCCGGGCAGTCATAGAAATGTTCTCGCATGCAGATGTAGGCGGTTCGTGCCGCTTTTTTCCAGAGAACATTGTAGTCATTGTCATTGCATTCGAACGAGCCGACGAAGTTCGTGTTGTAGCCGGTTTCCCGATACTTCACGGATTTCACGGTGACTCCGGCGGGAATGGTGTAGATCGCGCCCTCGCCGCTGATCCAATTCTTCGCCTCGTGATGTTGGTTTCCCCCTGTTGTTTTAAAAGTCTCGGTAGGGGTGAGAAAGAGAACCAGCGGATTGGAGGAATTGTAGCGGATTTCCTGCCCGGCAGGAGCTTCGAGTTCGATGGAAGGTTGGAAGTGGCAATTGTATGGCATTGTACACACCAGCCTCCATGAATTCTGCTCAGAATGGGGGAGATCTTTGGAAACCCGGACGTATTCTTTGATTCCGTAATCCTTGATGAGTGCGGCATCTTTGGCGTTCAGTTCCAGCGGCACCAACATGCAAAGGAGTGCCGATGGCAGCGTGATCCATCTTGGAAATAAAGTGCGTGAGGTTTTGGGTGCCATTTGGGTCGTCTTGGTTGGGTTGCGCCGCTTGAGTAACGGCCACGAATTCTACCCGAAATTCTCCAGATTCCTTTCTTGGAAGCATTCAAAAATAATTCGGTTCAGCGCGCACAAGATTTTCACTAACAACAGGGGTTGCAACAGGCAATTTGTTCGCAACGTAATTTTCGCATCCAAGTAGTGCGCGGGTCGGCGTAGTTTAATCGCAAACTTCATTTACATACGATTTGCGGCGGATAGGGTCCGTCAGGTAAGCTCATGAAAATCGGAATCCCCAAAGAAATCAAAGCGCAGGAAAACCGCGTCAGTATGATCCCCGGATGCGTCGCGGAACTCGTCAAGCGAGGTCATCAGGTATTTGTTCAGAGTGGTGCCGGCGCTGGTGCCAGCTACGCTGATGAACACTATCAGGCGGTGGGCGCAAGCATCGTTGTGGATGCGGCCAGCGTATTCGCGAATGCGGATCTAATCGTCAAGGTCAAGGAGCCTCAGCCGTCCGAAGTGGCATTGCTCCATCCGCACCACATACTTTTCACCTACCTCCACCTCGCCGCCGATCTAGCGCTCACCGAAAG
>JANMLQ010000078.1:0-31058 GCA_031372635.1 Akkermansiaceae bacterium
GGCGTCGATGTGGCCGGTGGAAAACGCGCTGCGGAGATTGCGCAGGTGGCCGTCTTCGTAATCGAAGGCGAGCACTTCCCTGCGCGGGGTGTCGATGTAATAGACGGTTTTTCCATCCTGTGTCCAAACGATGCCGTTGGAAGTGGTGACGGGGCCGAAGGCTTCGTGGAGTGTGAGATCGGGATCGAGCCGGTAGAGTTTGGCGTCACCGGTTTTCCGGATGAGGCTGATGGTGCCTGCGAAGAAACGCCCGTCTGGTGAGCATTTGCCGTCGTTGAAGCGGTTGTCGGGTTTGTCGTGCTCCGGGTCCGCGATGGGAGTGAGGGCGCCGGTTTCCTCATCAAGAAAGAAGAGGCCGTAATCGCCGGCGATGACGAGGCCGCCGCTCTCGCGCGGGACGACGGTGCCGACGCGTTGGCCGACGTCCCAAGATTTTTCGGAGCCGTCCGCTGGATCGTAGCGGTGGACGCGGTGGCCTTCGATATCGACGTAGTAGAGCGCGCCCTGCCACCAGATGGGAGCCTCGCCCCATTGGCTGCGGATGTGACCAACCGGTTCGGTGCGAATCATGGCGGGACGCTAGCGGCGGCGGCGGGCGATCACCAACGCAAAATCCGCGATCAGGGGGCTTTCCTTGGCGGGTGCGTGCTGGCAGGATGGGCGCATGCGAAACGAGGCCAGCGGAGACGTGCTGAAGGTCTGGATCTACGCGGCGGCGGCGATTTGGGGCGGGGCGTGGATTTCACCGCTGCTCTACAATGCGGGCAAGGCGCTGGCGGAAGTGTCATCGCAAAAAATGACCAACGGGCTGGTGGAATGGCTGGCGGGCTGGTGCCGTGCGGGGGATTTTCCGGATTTTTACATGGCGGCGGTCCTGCTGGTGGCGCTGGTGCTTTTCCTGCCGTGGATGGAGTGGGTGCATGCGAAACGAGGCGAAGTTTCGGGAACCGGGCCATGGAAATTCCGGCTGCCGGGTGGGGCGCGCACGAGGTCGAGAGGCCAGGCGCTGCGCCACAATCTGGAAGGGCCGTGGCATTGCTTCTCGGGCTTCATGCTGGTGGCGGGGCTGCTGCTCTCGATGGGTGTGGCGCTGGTGCCCGCCGGGTTTTTTACGATGCGCCACGCTAGCGGCGAACTTCCGGGGCTGGCTATGCGCACGCTGGGCGTGTCACTCGCGATGGCGTTTCTAACAGAGGTGTTCTTTCGTGGCGTGGCGATGGGCATCTTCATGCGGGCGATGCGGCCCGCGATGGCGCTCGCGGTATCTGCGGCGTTTTTCGCGCTGGTGTTTTCCGCGCTGCCGCAGCGTGGGGTAACGGTGCCGGATGCCGAGGCGTCCGGCGCGGGATTGGAGTTGCTGCGTTTGCTCGCATCGCGCTTCGCAGACTGGCGTTGCGTGCTCGGGGAATTCACGCCGCTGCTCGCACTGGGCGCGGTGCTGGCCTACGCACGCTGGCGCACGGCTTCGCTGTGGCTGCCTATCGGCCTGCACACCGGCTGGCTTTTCGCAAAAGGAATGCTGGCCCAACTCAGCATGGCCACCGGGATGGCGGAAACGATTCCAACCCTCACAGGCAGGATGCTGCAACAGGGATTGGTCCCGCTGCTCGCCATCGTGCTTGCCGGCGTGCTGGCACATCACTTGACCACCCGCCGCCACGATGAGGATGCCGCCAGCTCCTGAGACAAGTGCTTGGAAACGCGTGGCCTCGCGCCTGCTGGACCTGCTCTATCCGCCAAGCTGCGCACTCTGCAGCACCGGCTTGTCTAACTGTGAATCGCTGTGCGGCACCTGCGCGGTGGATCTGCCGCGTCTGATGGAGCCGTTCTGCGAATCTTGCGGCGAGATGTTTCAGGGGAAAATCGAAGGACCGTTTTCGTGTCCGAACTGCAGCGGCCTGCGCTTCGCATTCGAGTTCGCACGCCCGGCGATGCTGCGGGATGTTCGTACGCTCGATCTGATCCATCGGCTGAAATACGGACGCGAGATCCACCTCGCCTCATCACTCGCCGGACTGGCGCGGGAAGCATTCGCAGACCCGCGGCTGGCACCGGCGCTCGCTGGCGGCTGGCCGCTGATCCCCGTGCCACTTCACCGCAGGCGTTTGCAATACCGCCACTTCAATCAAGCTGCGGAAATCTCGCGCACGCTCGCCGCACTCACCGGCCTGCCCGTCCTCCACGGCCTGCATCGCACGCGCCGCACGGAAAAGCAGACCCTACTCAACCGCAAACAACGCATGGCGAACCTGCGCGGCGCTTTTGAAACCACCCACCATGCCCGGCGTTGGATCGCGTCCTCACCGGACGGCGCGGTGCTCGTCGATGACGTGCTCACCACCGGCTCCACCGTCCATGAATGCGCACGCACACTCCGCAAGGCGGGTTTCCGCAGGATTTTCGTAGTCACCGTGATGCGCGGTTAGATCGTTTGTCAAAATGAAACTCCGTCATCTTATTGTGTGACGCTATTGAGTTCAAGCTTCAGCTTGTCTTCATGATGGGCAAGCTGAAGCTTGAACTCCTAACAATCCATTGGTAGCACGACCTAGACCACTTACCTAACGTAACGCCGCATCACATAACTACAAACCCACGCGGTGATCGCCAGCGCGGCCAGCGGTATGATGCCGGAGCGCAAGTCATCGCCCACACCCCACGGTCGCAGCACGCTGTCCGCATTCCGATGGATAAGGGTGAAGCCCTTGAACGCGATGATCCATCCGGCGTGCAAGCCGATGCCGAACCAAAGCGAACCCGTGCGCAGCCGCGCCCACGCGAGCACCATGCCCACTGCAAACAGCGACACGAAGTCTGCTACGAAAAATCGCGGATCGGAGAAGTGCAGCAGGATTTCCCCAAAGAAACGGAAGCCCGCAAACGCATGGGACGGCTCCGCGATCATCGTGCCCGCAGGCGGCTGGAGGAAATGCAAAAACGCAAACAACAACGAACTGCCGACGCAGGCCGCCACCGGTCTTGTGTAGCGCAGCCATAAACCTAACAACACTCCGCGAAACAACCACTCCTCCAACAGCGAGGCTCCTGCGGCAGGCACCAGCACTTTGGAAAAAAACGTGCCCGCAGACGGCAGCCGCTCCTTCATCTCGAATGCGCCGCACGCAACAAGCAGCGCACCCGCAAGCCACAAGATAACCCCGGAAATCACCACTCCGATGGCGATACGCAACATCCTCTCCCGCCAGCAAAGACGCGCGCACTGACTGACCGCTTCTGATTCGCAGTGCAGCATCCGAATCCGCCGATAGAGGAAGGGCATGAAAACCAGCGCGGAGATCAGCATGGAACGATCAAAGTAGCGTCCGAACTTCGCACGCCCACAAGCCGCACCCAGCCACTCCAATACTGCGGGCAAATCCTCTGCCGCAGCTCTCGCAGCCAAATGTTTCCCGCCCTGATAGAGCCATGGCGCAATCACCGCCGCCATCACCAGCGAAGCCAGCACCCACATCACTGCGGCACCGATACCGGACTGGAAAAAACGTCTCACCACCGCTGTTATTGGCGACGGCACGGCGGCTTGTCCAGACTCGCTTCGGTTTCGACTATCAACGCACCTCCGAGCTATCTCCCAACGCGATGTTGAGCTGGAACCACAGCGAGTGCTCGTCATCCGCGCCGTGGATGGAATCGAAGTTGTATTGCGTCCGCAGTCCCACGCGGCGGCCTTTATCAAGCCAACAAGTAACCGTGGGCGAGATGCGAAACCGCTCATCCGCGCCGAAGTCCGCCACGCCATCCACCCATGAGACGCGCAGGCCGGTATCGAGACGCTCGTGCCACGAATAGATGATGTGCGAGTGAAAACCGCAGTCCTGATAGGAGCCGCGGAATGTTTCGTCGATCACGCCGTCTTTATTGTCATCGTGCTCGCTGAAAGCCTCCACATCACGCCACAGGAATTCGTTTCTCCAACGGAACGCGCGCCCTCCCGGCTCCAGACCGTTCTCGCGCCAGAGATATTCCGCATCGATGCCGAAGACATCGCTCCTCTCGCCGAATCCATTCGTGCCGCCCGCCCACGAGCCGCCAGCGGTGATCGTGTGGAAGTCATTGAAACGGTAGCGGCCCATCAGCCGCGCAGTCCACACGTCATCCGCTAGAGTCGCATCCTCACCTTCATGCGGTGTCTCCTCGGCACCGTGCGCATGTTCTTCATCATGCGGAGGCACGTTGCCATAACCCAGTGAGGCGATGCTGACAAACCCAGGGTCCATGCCCAGCGGCAGCGTCCAGGAAACTTCTGCGCCTTCTATCAGCAGGCCGTCATCACCGAGGTAGCGGCCATTCACCATCTCCGCATCCACGAAGTCCCAGCCATGCAGATGGCGATCATTGAGCGCACCGAAGTGGGGCAGGAAACGCCCGCCCTTGAACTCGAAGCCGCCGGGGATGTTGATGATTTTTCCGAAGGCCTCTTCCAACTCGCCTTCCCAATCGCCCTCTTGATCCTGATAGAACAGGTAGTTGGCGAATCCCTCGACGTATTTTGTTTTCAACGAGAACCCAGGTTCAATGGCCTGCGCGGAGAAGGTCTCGCGTTTCGGATCATGGCCGCCAGATGCGAGATCCCCCACCGCGCCGCTGGTCATGCCAGTCACGCCGTGGAGGTGGAGGTTTGGATACAATACACCGCCGATGCTCCAGTCATTGAAGCGCTCCCACGCATCCGGCGATGGCGCGGCGGCAGGTGGCGGAGTGGAAATTTCTCCGGCGATGGCAGGCATGGCAGACAACAGGATCAGTGTGTGTTTCATGGAATTTTTGGTTTGGATCGTGAAGGGCGCAGCAGGCCATACTTCGGACTGAAGAGGAAGACGACGAGGAACACCGCGCCGAGTACCAGCACGATGGCCGGGCCTTGCTCGATGTTCAGCCACCAGCCGGCCAGCACCGCGAAGGCAGAGGCCAGTCCGCCTAACAGCGAGCCGCCCCAGAACATCGCGCCGGTGGAGTCCGTGAGTAGATAAACCGTGGCTGCGGGCGTCACCAGCAGACCGAGCGCGAGCATGCAGCCCACAGCTTGCAGTGAGGAAATCAGCACCACGATCAGCACGGCGAGCAGTAGGTAATTCAACGCGCGCACCGGCACACCGAGCGTGGCGGCCACTTCCGCATCGAAGAGTGTCATCAACAACGGACGGTGCAGCGCTGTTAGAATCCCGAGCGCGCCGAAGGAAATCCAGAAGTTCGTCCACAAGTCCGAATCACGCAGGCCCATGATGTTTCCGAAAAGCCAATCGTCCATTTCCTGCGTCACGCCAAGCCGCCGCAGCAAGATGATGCCGCCGGAAAACGCCGCAGTGTAGAGAATGGCCAGCGCCGAGTCCTGATCGAGTCGCGAGCCGCGTGAGACAGCCAGCGAGCCGAGACCGATCAGAAGCGCTGCGAACAAGCTGCCGAGAAACGCGCTCCATTCATGCAGCCCCGCCACGAGAATCGCCACTGCGATGCCGGGCAGCAGCGCATGCGAAAGCGAGCCAACCTTGAGCGCGGATTTTTTCAGCACCACGAAGGCACTCGCGTAGCCGTTGGTAAAACCGATTAATAACGCGGCCAAGATCGCGCGCTGGTTGAACGGATGCTGCAGCGGCTCCATCAGCCAGTCGATCATGCGACCTCCTTTCCATCTGCGGCTATGCTGCCGAAGGCTTCCTCAAGTTTTTCCTCGGTGAACACATCCGCCACCGTGCCGAAGGAGATCATGCGGCGGCGTAGCAGCACCACTTCGTCGTAGATGTCGCGCACGGTGTCCATGTCGTGATGGGAGGCAATGACGAGCCGCCCTTCTTCCGTTAGATGACGGAGTGTTGAGGCGAGCGCGGATTTTGAATTGCGATCCAGACCGGTGAATGGTTCGTCGAGCAGAAGCACATGCGCTTCCTGTGCAAGTGCGCGCGCCAGGAAAACGCGCTGCTGTTGGCCGCCACTAAGTTGGCTGATCTGGCGGTCGCGCAGATCGGCTAGATCCATCAGCTCGATGGCATGGTCGATGGCGGCTTCATCCGCAGCGGAGAAGGGTCGCCACCATCCAGCTTGCGGATAGCGGCCCATGCGCACCACACCGCGCACGGTGATGGGGAACTGCCAGTCCACGTTCTCGCGCTGTGGCAGGTAGGCGATTTCACGGCTCCATCGTGCGACCTTGGTGCCGCGCCAGAGGATGCGACCGCCGCAGACTGGCAGCAGCCCGGCGATGGCTTTGAGCAACGTGCTCTTGCCCGCGCCATTCGGACCGATGAGTGCCACGCACGAGCCGCACGAGGTGGCGAGTGATACGTCTTGCAGCGCGTCCACCTCGCGGTAGCGCACATGCAGATTCTCCACCCTCAACTCGTGATGGTGGCCGCAGTGCGCGCAGTTGTCGTGGGCGGGAGTGGTCATGGTTGTGGTTGCCACTCGTATCGCAGCGTTTCCTCGATGCGCCCGCTGCCGATGGCGTGGCGTTGCTGATCTTCGTAGCCATCCGGCATGACTGTTAGAAACACGGCGGTTTCAGTGTCCGCGAAGTCTGCCACGAGATTCAGCTCTACTCTGCCATCGTGGAAAGGGATCACGGCATCATGCTCAGTCTCGCCGGGTGCGAGGTCGCGCAGCTCTAATAAGATTTTACCGTCGCTGGTTTTCAGCGTGAAGATGCTTGCAGGTGCGAGCGTGCGCAGTCGCAGCACTGCGGGGATTTCACTCGCGGAAACCGCAGCCACGCGCACCTGTGCGGCGGGCGGCGCGGAGGTGAGTCGGTGCAACGGCACAGCCAAAAAGCCCAGCCCTAACAAAACCGCCGCAGTTCCCGCGAGCGGCGATGCCAACCAACGCGGACCTTTCATTGGGCGGCGAGTGACTTGGTGATGGCGTTCACGTTATGGCGGATCATGCCTTCAAATCCCGCGTCCTTGCCAGTGCCATTGCCATCGGCGATGAGCGGTGCGCCGAGGCGTGTGCCAGTGGCTGCGGCGATGGATTCGAGCACCTTGCCGCCGCCGCCTTGTTCCGGGAAAATCCCGCGCACGCCGGATTTTTTCACGGCTTCAATCGTCTCCGCTTGCTGCTGCGGTGTGGTGTTTTGCTCCTTGTTAAGTCCCGCCACGGCGATGACCTCAAATCCGAACTCCTTCGCAAAGTAGGCGAAGGCATTGTGCGCTGTGACCAGTTTGCGTTGGCCGCGCGGCACTTTCGCAAGTTCGCCCTTCGCCCAAGTTTGGAGGGCTTCCAAGCGTTTGCTGTAGGCGGCGGCGTTTGCGGCATAGGCATCCTTACCTGCGGGATCTTTCTCGGTGAGAGCCTGCGCCACCACCCGCGCGGCTCGGCGCATGTTCCCGATGCCCTGCCACCAGTGCGGGTCCAGCGTGCCCGCGACATGGCCGGGACAACACGCATACACCGCATCTTTCCCGACTTTTAGGGATGGTATCGTCAAGCCGACTTCAATGATCGTCACCGTCCCTAGCGCGGCTTTCAGGCGATCCAGATAGGGTTCCAAATGCTTTCCGCCGGCCAACACCAGCGCGGAACCCTGCATCTTCTTCATGTCCGCCGGCCGTGGCTCGAAACGATGCGGATTCCCTCCTTCGCCGACGAGATCGAAGACCTCCACCCGCTCACCGCCGACTTGGCGGGCGAGATCCGCCATCAGCGGATGCAGCGCAGAAACCTGCATGGGAGCCGCTACGGACGACAGCGCGCCCAGCAACATGACCGACGATGAGAGGAGCAATTTCTTCACGCGGCGGAAAGTGATGCAGCGGATGTGTTATTGCAAGAATTTTGTGTTACTGGGGAGTGGTGAAGAGTTTCACGGCTTCGCGATGCCGTGGCGTTTCGCGAAATCCTCAGCAGCGGCCTTGTCCTTCTTTTCGAGTGCTTGGTGGATGTCCTTCATCGCATCTGCCTGCTTGTCGGCGGGGAGCGTGCCCGCCCACTGCACGGCGACGTCTGGATCATACGGCGCGACGGTTTCCAGATAAGACAAGGTTGCAGTTTCCTTCTGCGGCCCGGCGGGGGATTTCGCGAGCCATTCGCCAGCGGCCTTGTAGTCGTTTTCGGTCCAGTTGCGGATGAGGTTGCGGGTGTTGTCCTCGTTGCGACTGTCTTTCGCAAATTGAGTCGTCATCCAATCAAGCCATTTTCCGGTGTCCGCCATGGTCTGGTGGTAGTTCAAACCCAAGGCCAGGCCGCCAGTCTCGTCAGCGCTCATGGTCGTGGTTTTCAGCCACTCCATGGACTTTTCAAAGCCGGACTCGGAAACTTTCCCGAGCAATTGCGAGACTCCGCTTCTCAAGAGTTCGGCAGCCTCCTTTGGGTCCGTGATCGCTGCGGCCTGTTTGCGGATGGCGGCGAGGAACTCGGCCTGGCGATCGGGAGTGTTTGCGGATTGCAGCAAGGTGGAAATTACCGACTCTTTGTTCTCGCCGAGCTTGAGTTCATTGGCGAGTTGGAAGGCGAGGCCGAAGTCGTTTTTCGCAGCGCCGGCGATCACCGCTTCCTTGGCTTCATTCGTCACGAGTTCCTTGTGTTTCTCGCCGTTCTTCTTAATCCACTCCACAGCGGCGAGTGGCTGGTCCTCGGCCCACTGAGTGAGCGCAGAGGGGAGCACATGCTCGGTCATCGGATTTCCCACCATCAAGTCGGAGGACTCGGTGAAAATCGCCAGCGCCGTCTGCGGATGCTCTTGGGCGAGCATGATGACGGCGAAGCTGATCATGTTTTCGCGCAACCCGTCGCTGATCTCGGCGCGGCCCCTCAACTCAGCGATGAGGATTTTGATTTCATCGCCATTGAGCGAAAGCATGCCTTCGATGATGTCCATGATGCGCTTCTGCTGCTCCTGATCCGGCTGCTTGCCGCTTTTTCCCATCTCCTCCATCTGCTTGGCGAAGGCGACGAGTTTGTCCGCGTAGTCCTTCACCTTGCGCGCACTGTCCTCGCGCTCGCGTATGGAGACTTTGGTCGAGGAAAACGATTTCGTCACATCTGCGGATACGCCGAGTGCCGCAGCCTCTTGGACGACCCGCCGGTGGCGCTCGCGTAAACTTGTTAGAACAGAGTGCTCACGCACGCCCCAGAATGATCCGGCTGCGAGGATGATGACGGTGAGTGCCAGTGGGTGTTTCATGATTCGTCGGATGGCTAGCGGTATTGAGGCAGGTTGCGGATTTCTTCGCGCAGCGTGGGGTCTTTGATTTTATCAATGAGCTTACCGGTCATATCCGTGCTGCCGTGCTGCGTGTATTGGCTTCTCAGGAAAGCGGTGAGCACGTCGTCGTTTCCGGCGGATCCATTGTATTTCAGAACGAGCTCCGAAACATTGCCGAAGTCCTTGCTCGTCCGAAGCGCGATGGCAAGCACCTCTCCAGTGGCTTGATCCACAGACGCAGGTGCCTGGGTGGCCGCCCAGGCGCGGGCCTTGTCAAACGTCTCCTCGTTGAGCTTCACCTCGGCGTTATGCAGCGACTTGCTCTTCATCACAGCCATCACAATAGTTTTCTTCTCCGCATCGCTGGCGTGAGTGCTGGTGATGAAATCATCGACGCGATCGTAGCCATCATTCATGGCGAGGGCTTGCGCCGTATTGGCAAGGATGCCGCCGGCTTTTTCCGCAGGCAGGCTTTCTCTAACCAATGTGGCATACGCGGCCTCGTCTTTCTTCGCTAGATCGTGTAACGCACCTTGCTGGAAAAGCTCCTCGCGCTGGTCCTCAGGCAGTGCCTTCACGCGTGCGGCGGCTGCGGCGGGATCGCTCTTGAGTAGCACGCCCATCAGCGCGCTTTCATAGCGGATGAGCGCATCGTTTTTGTCATCTAGCGATTTGCTTTCCAACTTCCCTTCGGCGATCTGCCTGTCCAGCCATGCGACTGCGGCAGTGGGATCTTTATGTGCCAATTCCCGCAAGGCGCTGCTCATCTGCCAGCTCACTCTGTAGTCATCCGCATTGTTGTCCTTGCCGAACAACTCCAAGGCCAGTTCCGGGTCCTTGTCGGTGAGGATGTTTAAAAACATGTCACGAAGCTGCTTGCGCGTGTCAGCCGCGAGATCCAGAGCTTCGATTTCATCGAGCTGTGCGCGTAACTCATCGCCGGACAGGTCCATGAGAAAGCGCTGCATGCGCACCATCGTCCGCATGTCCGGAATCATGCTATTGCCCCCCTTGCTGATCTTTGCGGCGGTATCCTTCCAGTCGATTTTGCGTTCCTTATCCTTGCGTGCCTTTTCCTCGGCAACGCGGGATTTCAGCCCGGTGTCTCCAGCGGCGCGGGCCTGCTGGATGCGGCTGGTGATGACGGTGATGTCCTGCTCCAGCGTGGCGGCGCTGCGTTTCTGCGAGAAGATCCATCCGCCGATGGCGAGCAGCGCCAGCAGGGGAAAGATCCATGGATTCGGTTTCATGTTGGGCGGAGAATGTCAGGTCACTGCGGGGGTTCCAGAATAGTTTCGGCGGCTGGTGGACAGGGTGGGGAATCGTTTTTCCCATCTGAATCAATCGAGCCCGAATGGCGGAAAAAACCACGGAATGTCGCATCAAGCCGTAGGCATTACCGCTGCCGTTTAATTAGTTGGAAAACTGAGCAGAACGGCACCGTAGAACCTCCCCTTCCCTGACAAACCCCAGCCTGCACGCGGGTTTTCAAACCATTTCACACCCCCAGACTCACGATCATGACACCCAGCCAACTCCAGTGCGCGGACCGCAGCGCAGCAATATCATCCGAAGGGGTGCTCACCAAAGAGTTCCTCGCCTCGTTGCGGGACGGCTACCAGATGGATGCGGCGGACCTCGCTCGCCATAACGCCGTCACTAACAACGACACCAATTCCCTAGCGCTCAACCGCAGCGCGATGCGCGGCGGGGATGGTCACTTCAGCCACCGCATCCTGAGCAAGGGCATCACCAACCAGAAGCAATCCGGACGCTGCTGGATGTTCGCGGGCCTCAACGTGCTGCGCCCGCAAGTGATCCGCGACCACCGCATGGAGGAATTCGAGTTCTCCATCTCCTACCTCCAATTCTGGGATAAGCTCGAGAAGGCCAATCTCTATCTGGAGTCCATCATCGAGCTGCGGGATACCGACTTTCTCGACCGCGATTGGGAGGCGGTCAACAAGAACGCACTCGATGACGGTGGCTGGTGGAGCTACCTAGTGGGACTCGTCGCGAAATACGGCGTCGTGCCGCTTTCCGCCATGCCGGAAACCCACGCCAGCACTCATACCCACACCCTCAACGAGATCCTCGGCCGCCTTTTGCGCGCCCGTGCCGTGAAACTCCTCGATCAATACGCCGACGGATGCGGAATCGAAAATCTCCGCGCTGGGAAAAACGCGGTGCTCGCGGAGGTCTATCGCCTGTTGGTCATTCACTTCGGCGAGCCTCCGTCCGAGTTCGAGTGGCGCTACCCTCTCAGGAGGCACGAAAACTCCGCGGACCAAGACGAGACCAGCTTTCAGCGCCCCGAGGACCACAGGCTCTCACCGCCGGAACTCCACACCCCGCGCTCATTCTATCAGAAATTCTGCGGCCGCCCGCTTTCGGACTTCGTCTGCCTCTACAACGATCCTAACAGCGAAATGGGCCGCCACTACTCCTTCGATCGTGCGCAAAATATCGTCGGCAGCGAATGCATGCATTTCGTGAACATCGACACCGCGCCGATGAAGCACATCGCCAAAGCATCCATTCTCGCCAACGAGCCACTTTGGTTCGCCGTGAACATGGGCTACGATCAGTCTGCGGAACTCGGCCTGATGCGCCACCGCTTGTTCGACTATGAAACGCTCTTCGACATCGATCTTTCCGTGAGCAAGGCCAACCGCACGCGTTTCCACGCCGGAGCCTCCAGCCACGCCATGGCACTCATGGGTGTGGATCTCGCCGCCGACGGCCAGCCGCGCAAGTGGCTGGTGGAAAACAGTTGGGGCGATGACAAAGGCGACAAGGGCCGCTGGACGCTTCACGACGATTGGTTCGACGAACATGTCTATACCATCATCGTCCACCGCAGCCACGTGCCCGCCGACATCCTGAGTTGTTTCGATGAGGAACCCAACGTCCTTCCCGCATGGTATCCGGGAGCCTGCGGCATCCAGTCCGCTGTGAGTCCGTCCTGAGCACCGGACGCCATCTGATAGGCAAGGCCACAGTGCCGACGCTTGCCGCATGACCGCCCTTGCATTAGAAAGAAGCGGGTGAACGACGAAATCCTTCCATGAAAAAACCCAGCACAGGCAATCTGCGGCGCGTGGCGATCTCGCTCGAGCTGGATTGTGGATACAAGCGGCACCTAGAAGTCTATGCGGGCTGCCAGAAGTATGCGGACGAGGCTGGCTGGCTATGTACCATTAACCCGGCGATCGACCGCATGATCACGCGCGATGGCGGCTCGCAGCTTCCCTACGATGGCATCATCGCCCGCGCCACCAAGCCCATCGCAGACGCCGCACGCCAGACCGGAGTGCCGCTGGTCAACGTCTGGATGAACTCGCCAGTGCAGGATCTGCCAAGCGTGTTTCCAGACTTCGATGAAACCGGCATGATGGCGGCGGCGATGCTCGATCTGCTGATGTCCGGACAAACGCCACCCGCCAGCCCGGAGTTCGTCGCGCCTGCCGAGCTTGTGCCGCGCCAATCCACCGATGTGCTGGCGGTGGACGATCTACTGGTCTCGCGGGCACTGGGTTTCATTTCGGAAAACGGTCACCATCGCATCCAGGTGAAACATGTGGCCGCAGCCGTAGCCGCCACCCGCCGCACGCTGGAGCGCAAGTTTCGCGATTCCGTGGGCAGAAGCATCGCCACCGAAATCGCCCGCTTGCGCATTCAGCGCGCCAAGCGCCGCATGGTGGAGACAGACGCCTCAATGAAAGACGTGGCAACCGATACGGGCTTCCGCAGCGCCGATCATTTCTACAAAGTCTTCACCAGAGTCGAGGGCATGCCGCCGTCCCAATACCGCGATCAGCGTCAGAAGGCATTCCCGGAACGCGTCTAACAGGAGCTCGCGCTTCAGCGTGTCTTCATGATGGGCAAGCTAAAGCCCGGACTCCTAACAACTCGCTCATAAGCCCTCCAACGCCCGCACCACGTCGCCGGGTGAGAGCAATTCCGGCAGGATGACGGGGGCTTTGCCCGGAGCTAACAGGACGTTCACCGGGATGGCGGTGCGACCGAGTTTTCGCAGGGCTTCATCAATCAGCGGATCGGGTTTGGTTTTATCCGCCTTGAGGGTGACGACGCCTTTTTTCTTCATCAGCGCGATGACCTCGCTGGTGTAGGCGCGCTTCTTGTTGACTTGGCAAGTGGCGCACCACTTGGCGGTGAAGTCGATGTAAACGGGCTTGTCCTCATCGAGCAGGGACTCGACGAGTTCTTCAGACCATGGCTGCCAGTCGAGCGCGGATTTGGCGGGTGGCTTGGCGAGGAAAAATCCAGCGGCTGCGAAGACGAGGGAAAGCACCATGGCGATGCGCCGCGTGTTTTGTTTGCGGTGCGGCAGATTCCAGCGGCCATGAATCCATGTGGCCACGGCGATGGCACTGAGACCGAAGACGGGGCCGAGCATGTTATCGAAATCAATGATGCCGGCATAAACCCAGAGCAGGTAGCCTGCGGTGGCGAAGAGCAGGAAGGACATGCCTTGCTTAAAGCTTTCCATCCACAAACCGGGGCGTGGTAGTAGGTCGATGAGTTTGGGAAATGCGGAGAGAATGAGGTACGGCAGCGCGAGTCCGAGCGCCATGGCCGCGAAGGCGGTGAAGAACTGGAAGGCGGGCAACGTGATGGCGACTCCGATGGCAGCTCCAAGGAAAGGTGCCGAGCAGGGCGTGGCGACGACAGTGGCAAGCACGCCAGAGAAGAATGTGCCGGTGAGACCTTGTTTTGACTGAAGCGTGCCGCCGACTGAAGTGGCGGAGGCTCCCAGCTCGAAGACGCCGTACATGTTGAGCGCGAGCACGAACATGAGCAGCATGAGACTGAGCACGACCCATGGGTTCTGGAGTTGATAGCCCCAGCCGAGCTTGGCGAAGAATAGGATGCTGCTGAGCACTGCGAAGGATACGAATACGCCGAGCGCGAAGGTGAGGCCGTGAAGCATGATCTTCCTGCGGTCTGCTCCAGCCTGTTGGACGAAGCCCATGATCTTGAGTCCGATGACAGGAAACACACAGGGCATGAGGTTGAGGATCAGTCCACCTAACAACATGCCACCGAGGATGGGGAGAAACCCGGAGAACGAGAGCGCGACCGGGGCGGTGCTGATGGTGGAGGCGACGCTTGTCGTGGAGATGATGGTTTCCGGAACGAGAACGGTGCGCGGGCCGAAGAGGATGCCGGAGAACGATTTGCCTTGGGGAACTTTTTTTTCATTAGGAAGCACGGTCGCGCGTTTCAGTTGGATCAACCACGCATTGCCATCGCGCTTGATGGAGCCGCCGGAACTAACAGATTTTACGAAGGGCTGGTCTGGAACGAAGTCGATGGGATCGTTTTCCAAAGCGCCGCTCGGCTCGGCGCGCAGCAGGATGTCATCGCCAGCGGAACTCGCGGAGTATTTCCATCCATCGGCCGGCACGGGCAATGCGGCGCGGGCTTTTTCAAACAGCGTGGCACTTGCGGAATTCTTTTCCAACGCAGCGGCGACTGGGAGATTGAGCGCGAGAGATTTCTTTTCTTCGAGACAGGAGTCCTCACAGATCTGCCAGGTGGCGTCCGCAGTGAGAGTGATGGTTTTCCCGGACTCCAGCGTGGCGGGCGCGGTGATCTCGACGAGAAACACGGGGCTGCCGATGTAGATGAAGCTTTTCCCGAAAAAACCATCCTTCACCTGCGGCACAGGCCACTGAATGGGACCGGCGCTGAAGCCCGCAGGCAGCGTCCACTTGATGGCGGGCGCTTCCTCGATGCCGCCGGAATTCTGATAGTAGCTGTGCCAGCCCTCGGGGTGATCGAGCTTGAGAGCGACGCTGAATTTCGCGCCGGGCGCGATGGTTTTCGCCTCGGAAACGAGTGACGCCTCGCTGGCGGGTGAGCCGCTGGGCAACTCGAACTGCGCCCATGCGGTGGGAAGAAACGAAACGAGGGCGAGGGCGGAAACGAGGATGCGTTGCATGGCTGTGGTGGCTTGGATGAAACTGTGAGGGATGAATGCGGTGCGTCATCCAAAAAAGATCGGAGCTGGGACAGGTTGTCCCAGCCACGCTTACCAGCCAGCGCGATCGTTGCGTTTGACGAATTGCTCGGCCTCCGGGCAATTGGGTGAGCGCATGTTCGGGCCGTCCCATTCCATCTTCACGCCTTCACCGACTTTGAGTGCGATGCAGCCTAACAGAATGATTTCCGTGAGGTAGCCAGCGATCTCGAAGTTCGAGTAGGCAGGTGCGCCGCCCTTGATCATCTCGATCCACTCCTTGTAGTGGCCGGGCGAGCGCGGGATGGATTGCGGGATGTCCTTGATGGCCTCGTGCTTGGAGCCTTGGGTGAACTTTTCCTCGCCTTCGAGCTGGAGGAAAAACATCGCGCCGTAGTCATCGGGCGCGAAGAGTTTGCCCTTGTCACCGATGATGAGGCAGCCGCTCGGTGGCAGCTTGCCGCGCAGGTTGACGATGTCCTTGACGATGTCCGGATAGGGGCGCAGCGGCTTGTTATCGCCATCCGGCGAGCCGTCATACCACCAGAACTTGAGCGGCGGCAGGCCGTCGCGCTCGGGGAACTCGAAGCGGATTCGCGAGGTGAGCGGATAGGTTTCCGGAAAAACGCGGGAAGCCATTTCGCACTCGATCAACGAAGGGTAGCCGAGTTTCAACGCACGGAAGGGCATGTTGACGGTGTGGCAGGCCATGTCACCAAGCGCACCGGTGCCGAAGTCCATCCAGCCGCGCCAGTTGAATGGGTGATAGACTTTTTCGAGGTAGGGCCGCAGTTGCGCGGGGCCGAGCCAGAGATTCCAATCCAGTTCCGGCGGGATGGGGCTATCGCCTTTGGGGCGCTCGATCCCCTGCGGCCAAATCGGGCGATTCGACCAGACGTGGAGTTCTAACGGATTTCCAATGACGCCGGACTGGATGACTTCCACAGCGCGACGCAGGCCGTCACCTGCGCTGCCTTGATTGCCCATCTGGGTGGCGAGTTTTTTTTCCTTGGTGATGCGCACCAGCTCGCGGGCTTCGAAGACGGTCTGAGTGAGCGGTTTCTGGCAATAGACGTGCTTGCCCAACTCCATGGCCATCTTCGAGGCGATGCCATGCAAGTGATCGGGAGTGGAAACGATCACCGCGTCGATTTCCTTGTCCATCTCGGTGAGCATCTTGCGGAAATCGACGAACTTCTTCGCGTCCGGATGGCTGGCGGCTTTTCTGTCGAGATGGCGTGAGTCCACATCGCAGATTGCGACGATGTTGCCACCGGCGTCGGCCGTTTCTTTCACATCGGAATCACCTTTTCCGCCGACGCCGATGCAGGCGACGTTGATGCGGCTGTTGAGGTTCTGACCGCGAACGATGGCAGGTGCTCCGAGGATGAGGCCGCCGGCCCCGAGTCCGGTTTGCTTGAGGAAATGGCGGCGATGGATGGGTGTCATGGGGATGGCGATACGAGGGATGAGGCGGCTTTTCGCAATAATTCCCTCAGTGCCGCTCCAACAGGATTTCGTCGCCGAGAATGACGAGATCGACGCTGCCTTTGAGAGTCTTATCGAGGAAGGGTGTGTTGCGGGATTTTGATTTCATGAAATCGGCAGTGAAGGTGGTTTCCCGATCAGGATCGAAGAGCACGAGGTCCACTGGCTGGCCTTGCTCGATGGAAACGGCGGGCAGTCCCATGAAGCGGCGCGGCTCTGCGGAGAAGCGTTTCACCACCAGATCCCAGCCGAATTTTCCGGTGGCGATGAAGTAGTGGTGGAGTGAAACGAGCGCGGTATCGAGGCCGGTGATTCCGTTGGGCGCGCTGACGAAGTCCTGGGACTTCTCGAATGGCGTGTGCGGCGCGTGGTCGGTGGCGATGAGATCGAAGGTGCCGTCGATGAGTCCTTCTAACAAAGCCTCGTTGTCCGCCTTGGTGCGCAGCGGCGGGTTCATTTTGTAGTGGGTGTCGAACTCGCCGATGTCCTCATCGGTGAAAAGCAGGTGGTGCGGCGCGACTTCGGCGGTGACTTTGACATCGCCGCGTTGTTTCCACCAGCGGATGGTTTCCATGCCGAGTTTGCTCGAAACATGCTGGATGTGGATGTGCGCGCCGGCGGCGTGGGCTATGCGGATGTCGCGGTCGATGATGATTTCCTCGGCGCAGGCGGGCGAGCCTTTGATGCCGAGGCGGTAGCTCATCGCGCCTTCGTTGAGCGCGCGCAGCCCGGCGAGTTCGGGCACCTCGCAATGGCTTGCGAAGAACATGCCAAACTCGGTGGCATACTGCATGGCGCGGTAAAGCACTGCGGCATCGCCAGTGGTGTCGCCATCGTCGGTGAGCATTCTAACACCCAGCGAGCGCATGCCGTCGATGCCTGCGAGTTCCTTGCCGTGGCGGCCTTTGGTGACGCAGCCGGAAGTGAAGACCGGGATGCGCGCGGTGCGTTTCGCGATGTCGAGCACTTGGGCTACGACCGTGGCGGAGTCGATGGCCGGGCTGGTATTGGGCATCATGACCAGGCCGGTGATGCCGCCGTTGATGGCGGCTTCGCTGCCGGTGGCGATGGTTTCCTTGGCCTCGAATCCGGGTTCGCGCAGATGCACGTGGGCATCGAACATGGCCGGCATGAGAATGCGGCCACGGGCGTCGATGGTGCGGGTGCCTTCGGGAGCGGTCAGACCTTTGCCGATCTTTTGGATTTTTCCTTCGGAGAGAAAAACGTCTGCCTCGGTGAGTGAGGTGGAGTTTTCCGAGGCGATGCGGGCGTTGGTGATGAGGAGCATGATGGGGAAGATTGAAGAGGAACCACGGATGGACGCGGATGAACACGGATGATGATTAAAACTAAAATGACCTCAGTAATTGATGACTCGTTTCCATTCTAGGCGGGAGCGCTTGAAGTTGAGGATGAGGCCGACGGGATGGCCGGTGATTTTGAGGTAGTTCAGCATTTGGCCGACTTCGTGGTCGGTGATGCGCTCGATGACTTTTGTGTCCACCACGACGAGATCGAAAACGATGAGGTCTGGGATGTATTCGCCGACCTTGACGGTTTTGTACACCACGTCGTAGCGGGGTTGTTGTTGCGCAGGGAATACTGCGCAGGCCGAACTCGACGCAGAATGAATTCTCGTAGGGTTTTTCCAAGAGTCCGTGACCCAGCGTGTTGAGGATTTCAAAAGCACAACTGATGATCTCACCAGTCTGCTGCTCGTATCGCAATCCGTGTTCATCCGCGTCCATCCGTGGTTCCTCTTAAAAATAGTTTATTGAGTCCCACCCGGTTTGAGCCAGTAGAGCACGGCCATTCTAACAGCGATGCCGTTTTCTACCTGGTCGTTGATGAGGGAGCGTTCGTAGTCCATGACGGCGTCGCAGAGTTCGACCCCGCGGTTCACGGGGCCGGGGTGCATGAGGTAGAGGCCGCGTTTGCGGATCTCTTCGAGGCGGGCGTCGCTGATGCCGTAGAGTTTGTGGTATTCGCGCAAGCTGGGGAAATACTGGACGTCCTGGCGCTCCATCTGGACGCGCAGCAGATAGACGACGTCCGGGTTCCAGGCCATGGCTTCGTTGTAGTTGGTGAAGCGGCGGATGTTTTCCGGGCCGTTCTTCGGCACGAGTGAGCCGGGGCCGAGGTAGGCGACATCGACGCCGATTTTTTTCAGGATGGTGCTGGTGGAGCGGGCGACGCGGGAGTGGAGGATGTCACCGATGATGAGGACTTTTTTTCCTGAGGTTTCGGGAAACTTCTCCTTGATGGTGAAGGCGTCCAACAATGCCTGGGTGGGATGGGCGTGTGCTCCGTCGCCGGCGTTGATGACGGAGGCGCGGGTAAGCCTGGCGATGGTGCCGGGCAGGCCGGAGGCTTTGTGGCGGACGATGACGTAGTCGGTCCGCATGGCCTGGAGTGTCTCGATGGTTTCTCTAACAGACTCGCCCTTGGTGATGGAGGAGTGGGCGACATCGAAGTTCGTGACATCCGCAGAGAGGCGCTTGGCGGCGACCTCGAAGGAGGAGTGGGTGCGGGTGCTGGGTTCGTAGAAGAGCATGAGCACGGACTTGCCTTTGAGCGCGGGGACTTTTTTCACGGAGCGAGTGAAGAGTTCCTTGAACGGCACGGACTGGTCGAGCAGGTGTTCGATCTCCGCGCGATCGAGCGAGGCGATGTCTAGCAGGTCTTTACGTGGCATGCTGAAGGTGTGGGAAGTAGTGGAGTGCGCCGAAGATGATGACGAAGAGCGTGATGACGGCGATGAAGGCGGCGTGGTGGCGGGAAATGGGGCGGCGCACGCAAACAAATGCGGCGATCAGCAATGCGGCGGCGGCACAACTTGCGGCGGCGTTGAGCGGGAATTGGTAGTCGTAGAAACAAAGCGCTCCTGCGCAGGCGAGCAGGTAGCCGGGAACGAGCAGCATCGGGTGGGCGACGGCGAGGCGTGGGTCCGGCTTGGCGGTGGCAAGCATGGCGATGGCCTCGCGGCGGCGGATTTCGTTGAGCTCCTGATCGCTGTGGCGATGGACGGGGAGTTTGGAATCCGTGACTTCGGGCGTGGCGATCCGGCCTTGGAAGGACTTGCGCGGCGTGCATTCGAGCTTGGGTATTTGCGGCGCGGCGGATGGTGCGTCCGGGTTTCGCTCGGAACGCTTGAGCGAATGCACCTGCTTGCGGGCGGGGCGCGGCGCGGCTTCCACTGGTGGCGCGGCGATGGCTGTGGCGGCTGTCGTTTCCTCAGGAGAAATTCCGGAGATGCCGAGACTTTCGCGGAGTTTTGCGATCTCCTCGGAGGATTTCTTGCGCTGCGGCAGAGGACTCATGGGGTTTCTTTTTCGACGATCCGGACCTCGTCCAGACCGTCTGTCCCTTCGAGGGAAACCAATACATGATCGAGACGGCGGGTGTCGAGGGCGATGCCGACATAATCCGGCTGGATCGGCATTTCGCGATGGCCGCGATCAATCAACACGGCGAGTTCGACTTTGCCGGGGCGACCGTAGTCCGAGAGTGCATCGAGTGCGGCACGGATGGTGCGGCCAGTGAAGAGCACGTCGTCCACGAGGATGATGTGGGCGCCTTCGACAGGGAAAGTGATGTCGCTTTCTTGGATGGCGGGGTTTTCATGGAGGTGCTCGAAATCGTCGCGATAGAGCGAGATGTCGAGCACGCCGAAGGAGAGCTCGCGGTCATCATCCGAGAGCAGGTTGAGCACGCGCTCCGCCACCTCGTCACCTCGGCTGCGGATGCCGACGAGAGCCAGCGGCGTGTCGGGATTTTTCTCGCGAATGGCCGTGGCGAGGCGTTGCACGCCAGCGGCGATGTCTTCTGCGGTGAGGATGCGGGCTTCCATGTGAGTGCTCAGTCGAAATTGAGGATGCCGATGTCCCGGCGACGTTGCAAGCCGGGGAACTCGATCAAATCCGCAGCCGCGTGCGCCTTCGCGACGGCTTCCTGCCGCGTGCTGCCGCCGGAAACGACCGCCAACACGCGGCCGCCGTTCGTTTCCCATGCGCCATCCGCATTTCTGCGTGTGCCAGCGTGATAAACCCGGAAGTCGCCCGTGTTTTCCAGCCCGCAGATCAAGTCGCCGTTGCGCGATGTTTCGGGATAACCCGCCGATGCGAGGATCACGCAAACGCTCCAGCCATCGTCGAACGAGACCAACTCCGGACGCAGTTCGCCTTTCGCGCCCGCGAGACAGAACGACGCCAAATCACCACTCACCAGCGGCATCACCGCCTGGCACTCGGGATCGCCGAAACGGCAGTTGTACTCGATCACCTGCGGCCCGCTCGGCGTCAGCATCAGCCCGAAGTAAAGGAAGCCGCGATACGGCAGACCCTCCTTGTTCAGCCCGGCCACCGTCGGTCTAACAATCTCCCGCTCGATCTGTTCCAGCAGCTCCGCTGAAACCAAACGCCGGCTCGCCACAGCGCCCATGCCGCCGGTGTTCGGGCCGTGATCGCCGTCCAGCGCGCGCTTATAATCCCGCGCCGGAGTGAACACCAGAAACCCGTCATCCACGATCGCCGCGAACACCGAAACCTCCGGCCCCGTCAGGCATTGCTCCACCAACACCCGTCCCGTGCCGAAACGCCGCTGCGTGAAAACCTCATCCAGAAACGCCAGCGCGGACGCCTCATCCGGGCAAACCGCCACGCCTTTTCCGGCAGCCAGTCCATCGAACTTCAGCACCGTCGGGTATTCGCCGGCGATCGCAGCGATCGCCTCATCCAGCGTATCAGTCGCCGTCGCGCGCGCTGTCGGGATGCCGTTTCTAACAAGAAATTGTTTCGCGAACTCCTTGCTCGCCTCCAGTTGCGCCGACTCCTTCGGCGGCCCCCAGCACGGGATTCCGTTTCGCTCGCAAAGGTTCGCAAGCCCTTCACCTTTCACCAGATAGCTCTCCTCGCCCGCCACACATAGGTCGATCGCGTTGGCCTTCATCCACTCGATCAAGCTCTCCAAGCCATCCGCCGCCACCGGCTTCGCGATTTCCAGAATCGCATCGCTGCCCGGAAAACAGAACAACTCCGGCGCACCGGGAGATTCCGCCAGAGCCTTTACCAGCGCGTGTTCGCGCCCGCCTTTGCCAACAACCAATATTCTCATCCGCCGCGCTTTTCGCGGAATCCCACCCAAGACTCAACCCCCGAATCGCGAATCCCCGAAAAGTGGCAGGTACATTTACCTAACCTTTTGTCGTCAATACTCCCCCGCTCACGCAAAGATCGAGTCCACCGAAACACCCTTGCCATCCAGCGTGGAGTAAAACGGCCGTTGCTCGACATCGAAGGCCGTCTTCGGGCTGATGCCCATGGCGGTGAAGATGGTGGCGTGGAGGTCGGCCACGGAAACGGGATCCTTGATGGCGATGAGCGGTCGCTCGTCGGCGGTGGCTCCGTGGACGTGGCCTTTTTTCACGCCGCCGCCGAACATGAGCACGCTGGAGCCTTGGGTGAAATGGCGGTGCAGGCCGTAGTGGGCCGGGCTTTCTAGGGTGTCACCTTTGACTGTCGCTTGGTCGGTGGCTTTGGAGCCTGGGCCGCCTTCCATCATCGCATCGCGCGAGAACTCGCTGGCGACGATGACGAGCGTGCGGTCTAACAAACCTTTCGCCTCAAGATCCTTGATGAGTCGCGCGATGGGCATGTCGATCTCGCGGTGCATTTTTTCCACCACCGAGTGGCCGTCCTTGTGGGTGTCCCATTGGAAGAAGGGAACGTATTCGGTGGTGACTTCCACGAAACGCGCGCCGTTTTCCACAAGGCGGCGGGCGAGCAGGCAGCCTTGGCCGAAACGGCCGGTGTTGTAGGCGTCCTGGCTTTCTTTCGGCTCGAGTGTGATGTCGAAGGCATCGCGCTCCTTCGATGATAGCAGGCGGTGGGCGTTTTCGAGCGAGCGCAGCATCGACTCTTGTTGGTGATCGGATAGGTATTCGCGGTGCGGGGATTTTTCTAACAATTTATTGAGCAGTGCGCGGCGGCTTTGGAAACGATTGGGCGTCATGCCTGCGGGCGGGCGCACGGCGGCGGCGGCTTGATCCGGGTAAGGAAGATTCATCGGGCCGAACTCGGAGCCGAAGAAGCCTGCGGTGGTGAAGGCCTTGAGTTCCTCGCTCTCGCCGACGCCTTCGAGGCGCTGGCCGATGTTAATAAAGGCGGGCATGACTGGGTTTTTCGGGCCGAGCACTTTTGCCATCCACGCGCCGATGTGCGGGGCGGCGACGGTCTGCGGCGGGACGTAGCCGGTGTGCCAATGATATTGGTGGCGCGAGTGCAGGATCGCGCCGAGGTCCGGCTGCACCGCCGAACGGATGACGGTGCCGCGATCCATGACGGAGGCGATGTTTTCAAGTCCTTGGCAGAAACGGACGCCATCGACAGCAGTGGAGATCGAAGGGAAGGTGCTGAGGATATTAGACATTGGCGCACCTTTCTCGAAGGGCTGGTAGCGTTTAGGATCGAAAGTTTCCGGGGCGGCCATGCCACCGGCCATCCATAGCAGGATGCAACTGTCCGCACGCGCGGCGGGGTGTTTCACTTCATCCGCGAGCAGGCGTGGGGCGCGCGCCATCCATGCGGCGGCGGTGCTGGCGGTGAGGGCTTTGAGGAAATCGCGGCGATGATTCATGGCGGTGGTGTGTTAGCGGACGAGTTGGAATTCCGGCAGCATGAGAACGCTCCAGATGAGGTCTTGCACGGCGGTGACATCGGGCGGGCTGGCGAAGGAATTCATCACGAGTTGTTTCTCCTCACCGGTGGGATTTCTGGAAAGCGCTTGCTGATAGAGATCGTCGATCATGGCGGACGCATTCGACTGATGGCGGGCGAGTAGGTTCTTCGCGCCGTGCTCTAACAAGCCGGCGAGGATGCCGCCGTTGTTGAGGTCCATTGCTTCGAGAGTGGTCAGGTCATTGGGTCTTGAGGAAACGATTTGCTCGCGGTTGGGACGGCCGAGAGCGCGCATGAGGAGATCGCTTTTCATCAAGGCTGCGCGCACTTGCATCGGTGTGTCTTTGGAAGCGGCAGGTTTAAAATCCGGCTTGTCCGGTGTGGTACCGGTGAGTTGCCAGATGGCATCGACGAATTGCTCTGCGCTCATGCGTTTCGCGCGCGGGCCTGCGTATTTCCACTTCGCTTCGTCATCGCTGGCGAGCGGTTGTGCATTGGACTGATAGGCTTTGGATGAGCAGATGTGGGTGATGACTTTTTTCAGGTCGTAGTTCTCATCGACGAGATAAGCGGCGAGGTGATCGAGCAGGTCTTCACTCCATGGCACGCCGCTCATCGCATCCACGGGATGGACGATGCCGCGGCCCATCAGGCGATGCCAGAGGCGGTTGACGATGGTGCGGCTGAAGCGGCCATTCGCGGGCGTAGTGGTGAGCGCGGCGACTTGCTTGAGGCGTTCCGCAGGCGGCAGTGCGGGGTCGATTTTTCCGAGTTCGGGATAGAGCCAGTAGGGTTCGGCGATCTTGCCGGTCGGCTTGTCGCAGCGGGCGATTTCGAGTTTCTCCAATGAGAACGCGGCGGCGAGGCCGTAGGAGTCTGTGAGTTTCCAGTTGTCCGTGAACGAGTCATGGCACGATGCGCACTTGAGGTTGATGCCAAGGAAGGTCTGGCCGACGGATTGCGCGTATTGGATCGGCACGCGCTGGCCTGCGCTAACCTCGCCACGCCACTTGATGCCGTTGGCAAAGCCCTCGCTCTGGGGTGTGGGGGCGATCAGCTCGGATGCGAATTGGTTGTAGGGTTTGTTTTCTAACAACGATGTGTAGAGCCACTCGCTGATCGGCTTGCGGCCGCCATCGATGTAGCCGGTGCCGGCGTAGTCATTGCGTAGCAGGTCGTTCCAGAAACTCAGCCAGTGGGTGGCGTAGGCCTGCTCGTTATCTAACAACATCTGCACTAGCTTCGCGCGTTTTTCTGGAGCCGGGCTGGTGAGATAGGCCTGCAATGTATCGGGCGGCGGCAGCAGGCCGGTGATGTCGAGATGGACGCGCCGTGCGAATGCCGCCTCGTCGATTTCCTGCGGGCGCGGGGTTTTCTGCTTGGCGAGATGGGCGTCGAGGATGCGGTCGATCGGATGGTTGCGGCCATCGACGGCGGCGGGCAGTTCCGGGCGGCGGGGTTTGAGTGGTGGCTCGTAGGCTGCCTTTTTGAAAGAGAAGCCCGGCTCCCATTTCGCGCCCTCGTTGATCCACGCGGCGATGAGTTTCACTTCGTTCTCATTCAGCGCATCGCCCTTCGGTGGCATGCGCTCGTCCTCGTCCTGGGAGATGATGAGTTTCATCATCAGGCTGTTGGTGCTGTTGCCGGGTTTGATCGCGGCACCATCGTCGCCTTCGGTCATGAGTTCCGCGCGGGTGTTCATAGAGAAGCCGCCCTTGTGCTTGCCGTCCATGTGGCACTCGGCGCAGCGTTTTTTCAGGATGGGAGCGACTTCATGGACGAAATCCACCGCGCGCAGTGGCGTGGTGAGCAGGGCGAGAATGAGTGAGAGGCGGATCATGGCGGGTGCGCGCTGATACAATAGGCGGCGGCCAGAGTTTTCAAGCATCCGTCTTTGACGTGACGCCACGGCCCCGGCAATCTCCCCGGCGATGTCTCCGCTCGAAGCCCTCGTCGCGCTCAACCTGCTGCCCAAGATCGGCCCGGTGCGGGTGCGCAGGCTGCTCGAAGCCTTCGGCGATCCCGCGTCCATCCTCGCTGCGCCAAAGGACCGCCTGATGCGTGTGGGCGGCATCGGCGAGGAAACCTCAGCCATCATCCACGGTTGGCGGGATCACGCCGATCCGGGCACCGAGATCCGCGAGGCGACGGAGCGTGGCATCGCCATCGTGACTCAGGATGACGAAGGCTACCCGGCACCTCTGCGGGACGCCTATGACCCACCGCTACTGCTCTACGTCTGGGGAAAAATCGAGCCGCGCGATAAACACGCCATCGGCATCGTCGGCTCGCGGCGGGCGACGATCTATGGCAAGCAGGCGACGAAGAAACTTTCCTATCAGCTCTCGCAGTCCGGCTTCACCATCATCTCCGGCCTTGCCCGCGGCATCGACACCTCTGCGCACGAAGCCGCCATCGCCGCCAACGGCCGCACCATCGCCGTGATCGGCTCCGGCCTCGCCAGACTCTATCCGCCGGAAAACCTCGGCCTCGCTGAGAAGATCGCCGCCGGAAACGGAGCGGTCGTTTCCGAGTTCCCGCTCCACACCGCGCCGGACAAGCAGACGTTTCCGATGCGCAATCGCATCGTCGCCGCATGGTCGCGCGCACTGTTAGTCGTCGAGTGCCCGGCGTGGTCCGGCTCACTCATCACTGCGAATCTCGCCACCGAATACGGTAAGCCCGTCTTCGCAGTGCCCGGCCCGATCGACAAGCCGACCTCCGCCGGCTGCAATCAACTCATCCGCGACGGAGCCACTCTCGTCGCCGATGCAAGTCACATCCTCGACGACCTCGGCGAGCTGCCCTTCGCACGCAAGGCATCCGCCGCCGAGCTGCCTTTGGACATCCCCGAGCTGCCGGAAGAGGAGGCAGCCGTTTTCGCAGCCGTGACCACCGACGAATCGCCGGTGGACCGCATCATCGAGCGCTGCGGCCTGCCCGCACATGTCGTCAGCGGCACCCTGATGAAACTGGAAATGCGCCGACTTGTTAGAGCTTATCCCGGTTTCCGCTACGCGCGGCGTTGAAACAAACGGAGGGCGCTCGCTGCCGCTCAGACCCGCCACGCGATCACGTGGTGCCTTATCTACGCGATTGCGTTATCGGAAACTCAAATAATCAGGATAAGTTGAGTTTCATGACCGACAAAGAAAAACTGCAACGCCTCTTCGACGCCGCTCTCAAGGATCCCACGGAACTGAAAGCCGCGCCACCCACCCGTGTCGTTCCCGTTTCACCGCTGGAAGTTGCCGCGCCAGTCGCCGCGGTTCCGGCACCAGCCGCAGCTACAGCAATGGCCGCATCAGAACCCGCATTCGTGCCCCAGCCCACCACGCCGCCGACCATGGCCGGAGTGCTGGATGACGCGGCCTCCACCGAGCTTGCCGCTCTTCTCGACGAGCAATTCAAGCGCAAGCGCCGTAAGCGCCGCATCGAGGCACTCGTCACCGCAGCCGTGATGCTCAGCGTTTGCGGCGGCTCCACCCTCTGGTTCGTCCAGAACCCACAGCGCGTGCAAGCCTTCAAGGATGCCATTCGCGAAATCCGCTCCGTCGGCGATGTGAAATCCCTCGTCGCCAGTTATCAGAAATCTCTCGACCGCATCGCCGCCCGTGGGCAGCAAGTCGAGCAGGCCACCGCCGCCATGGGCGTGAAGAAGAGCGCCACGGATGACATCGATCCCTTCATGGATGCCGAGATGAAGCAGATGATGGGCGGCGAAGGAAAAACCGTCGGCCAGCGCAACCGCGCGCTACAGAAAAACTTCAGCCACATGCAGAAAAAAGCCGGCGTCGAGAACAAGACCGCCGCCGTCGTCAGCAAGGACGAGTCTTTCGATTGGAAATAATTGATGGGAAAAACGTAGCAATTCCACCCGCCATAACAAAAACCCCGTCGTCCTCTCATCAGGGCGTCGGGGTTTTGTTTTCAGCAGAACGGCAGCCGTTGTTAGAGTTTCACTCATGAATAATCCTCAGCCCGCGCACTGAGATCCTTCAGTAGTCGGAAGCTGAAAACGACGACCACCGCCGAGGCCGCTGCTAGCACTGCGAAACCCCAGCGGTAAGGCAGCACGTCAAAAAGCCAGCCCGCCAGCAGCGGGCCGCCGGAATTCGTGGCGATCATGCAGAAACCTAACAGCGTAAAATGTCCCGCCCGATCTTCCGGGCGCGGGATTCCACTCGTCAGCGCATTCATCGCTCCGGAAAAACCACTGCCTGCCACCGCCGCGATGCCTGCCGCTGCAAACACGGACACAGTTCCCGGCACCGCAGCTAACAGAAACAACCCGAAGCCCGACAAACCAGCCCACATCAGCAGCGAAGGCCGTGCGCCAAACTTGTCGGTCAGCCAGCCCGCCGCAGGACTCAGAGCCAGCCGCGCGCCGGATGCCGTCATGCCCAGCCACGCCGCCATCTGCGCCTTGAAGCCGAGTTCACGGAACGCAAATACACTGGAGAACACCGCCAGTTGGCTCATCAACGGCGAGATCAAGCAGATGGCCAGCGTTACCCGCAGGAATTTTTTGTCCTCGAAAAACGCCCGCCACATCGCCCTTCCCCACGGCGGCGGCGAGGCCTCGACAGGCGTCGGCGGCTCCTTCGCAAACAACACCGCCGCATCCGCCACCTGGCACAAGAACCACGCCAACACCAACAGCGCGCCGTAGGCTTCCGGCTTCGGCATCACAGCGAGAACCCATGCCGCGATGCCGCCCGCCGCCAAACCTAACAGCCCACCAAGCCCCGCAGAAATCCCAGCCAACCGCCCGCGTAGCCGCATCGGAATGCACGCGGTGAAGAACTCCTGACTCGGCAGCCCGCCGAAGCCCGCCGCGATTTGTCCGACAAGCATCATCCAGACGATGAACGCCACCATCGCCGCGTTTCCACCCACACCACCCGCCCACACTGCCGCGCCCACCAGTCCCACCGGCAGCAGGTAGAGTGAATTCGTGACAAACAGATAGATCTTCTTATGCCGGAAACGCCGCGTGATCCACGGCGAGAGAAACATGCCCGGCAGCGTGGCGATCAACACACCCTGCACGATGCCGATCTGCGTGTTGCTCGCGCCGTAATGCACCAGCAGTGGTTGCAGCACCACCACCACTTCGGACCAGCCCATCGCGAACACCGATCCCATCCACACCAGGCAGGCGAAATTCCTGCGCACGTTCTGCGGGCTGAGTGCGGGTCGCTCGTCTTCCATTGCGGCGGGAGCGTGCGCTCCCCTTGCTCACCTAGCAAGCCTGCCCGCCGCATAGGCTTCGAACACGCGGCTGATCTCATCACGCACGCGGCGGAAGACAGCCATCTGCTCGTCCTCGCTGCCAGTGGCGTGTGCGGGATCGTCAAAGCCCCAGTGGTAGCGGTTCATCTGGCCGGGAAACATCGGGCAGACTTGGTCCGCATTGCCGCAGACGGTGATGACGGTTTCCACCTCATCGGTTAGAAATTCATCGAGGTGCTTCGAGCGATGGCCACTGATGTCGATGCCAATCTCCGCCATCGCTATGACGGCTAGCGGATGGACATAGCCCGCAGGTTTCGAGCCTGCGCTTTCCACGCGGAAACCATCGCCCAAGGCGCGGCGCAGGATGCCCTCGGCAAGGTGTGAGCGGCAACTGTTGCCAGTGCAGAGAATAAGGATAGCGGGTGGTCTCATGAGCTTGTCGATGTGGACGTTGGATTGTTGCGGATCAGTGAGCACACGGGCACGGCAAGCAGCGCACCAAGGATGGTCGCCACCGGATAGATCCACCCATGTTGGAGATTTCCACTCACGAATGCGGGAGCCAGCGAGCGGGCGGGATTCATCGATGCTCCACAAACCGGACCTGCAAAAAGCGCCTCCAGTCCCACCACTGCACCGATCGTGATGCCTGCGGTGATGCCCTTTTCCTTCGCTCCGGTGGAAACGCTGAGAATCGTGAGCATCAGGATTAATGTTAGAACAACCTCAAGCACGAAGCTTTGGCTGGCGCTTCCCGCTGGCAGCGTGGCACCCAGTGTCAGCGATGTAGGAAACAAGAACTTGAGCAGGCCGCTTGCCATAAATGCGCCGCACAGTTGTGCCGCGATGTATCCGCCCATTTCACTCACGGGAAACCTTCCGGCCACCGCAAAGCCGATGGTGACGGCAGGATTCAAATGCGCTCCACTCACATCACCGAAGGTGTGGATCATCGCCATCACCACCAAGCCGAAGGTCAGCGCGATGCCGACGTGTCCAATAACTCCGCCGTGGCTTTCGTTGACGACGATGGCTCCGGTCCCGGCGAAGACGAGGAAGAAGGTTCCTAACAATTCAGCAAGCAAGCGGTTCATGGTTTCAGCAATTCCCAGTTGCGCAGCACGCGGTTTTTTCACCGATGGCGGGCAGCCGTAGATCCGGCATCTGCAATCCGCAGAGTTCCGGCGCAAGGCACTCGGTGTGCTTGTGGGCGAGGCGGAGGATCACCGCATCGTCTATCAGTTCGTGACCGGCGATGGTGTGTTGCGAGAGCACGCGGTCTTCGTACTCGATTTCCACGGGCACCGAGTCATCCGGCAGCAGGGATTTTCCATTTTCCAGAATGCCCGCCATCTTGCGTGTCTCGATGCGGTGATCGTAGTCCACGCCCACCCACACTTGGAGTTGGCAAGTCGTCGTTTCACGCAGCGTGCCGCCGCAATCGAGGAAGGTTTTGCTCACTCGCCCCACCTCCGTGATGTGGAAGGAAACCGGCACCGGCGAGCCATCGGGTAGGCGCAGGCGGAAATGAAAATCCGGGTGTGCGGCGAGCAGAGACTTGAGTTCGGAAAGCGTCATGATTTGCGTCGTTGGGTGAGCTTCACCGGACCCGGGCAGCAACTCGTTTCACGGCGTGCGAGTCGGGCTTCGGCCTTCTCGGCATCCGCAGCGTGGCTTTCCACATCAGGGAAATGTTTCAGGATCGCCTTGAGCGGCGCGAGCCTGCTGCGCTCGATGCGGAAATACGTCCACTTGCCGCAAGTCTCGCTTTCCAGCAATCCCGCCTTGCGGATGATCTGCACATGGCTGGATACCGACGACTGCGGCATGCCAAGGATGTCCGCCAGCTCGCAAACGCACAGCGCGCGGTCCATCACCAGCCGCACGATCCGCCAGCGCGTCTCATCTGCCACTGCGCGGAAAAATGTAACGGGATCGCTCATCACGGGATTTATCGTCACGAGAAATCAGGCGATGTCAATGAAAGATTTTTACCGCAAAGCCGCAGAGGCCGCAGAGGGGCGCAAAGGATTTTGGATACGGAAGTTCATCTGAGAAAAGCAGTCATGCACTCACTCAGTCATCTCTGCGTCCCTTTGCGACCTTTGCGGCTTTGCGGTAAATTCAAATTTTCAACGCCCCAACTCTGGGAGATTTCCGTTTCAATTACCGCTTTGCCATTTCCGGGATTGGCGCTAGGGTCCGCCCCTTCCATGAACACCGCCGAGACTTACCAGCAGCATGTCCTTCCCACCTACGGGCGCTTTCCGCTTGCCCCGGTGCGCGGCGAGGGCTGCCGCCTGTGGGATGAAAACGGCAAGGTTTACCTCGATTTCTGCACCGGCATCGCCGTCTGCTCGCTCGGCCATTGCCACCCACGCCTCGTCGCCGCGATCCGCGAGCAAGCGGGGAAACTCCTGCATTGCTCGAATCTCTATCAGATCCCGCAACAGGCGGAGCTTGCCGAGGAAATCAACACCCATCACGTCCGCCTGCCGGGCAAGGTGTTCTTCTCCAA
>JANMLQ010000083.1:0-13817 GCA_031372635.1 Akkermansiaceae bacterium
GCTTTCAAGATCATGGACGACAAGTTCGGCGCACTCACCTTCACCCGCATCTACTCCGGCACCATCAAGAAAGGCGACACCGTGCTCAACTCCTTCACCGGCAAAACCGAGCGCATCAGCCGCATGGTCGAGATGCACGCCGATGACCGCAACGAAGTCGATACCGCCCAAGCCGGTGACATCGTCGCCATCGTCGGACTCAAGAACGTCCAGACCGGCCATACCCTCTGCGATGAGAAAAACCCGGCCACCCTCGAGCCGATGGTTTTCCCAGATCCAGTCATCTCCATCGCCGTCGCACCGAAGGACAAGGCCAACGCTGAAAAGCTCGCCAACGCCATCGGCAAGATGATCCAGGAAGATCCTTCGTTCCGCGTCGAGACCGACGATGAAACCAACGAAATGATCCTCAAAGGCATGGGCGAGCTTCACCTCGACATCAAGATCGACATCCTCAAGCGCACCCACAAAGTCGAAGTCGATGTCGGCGCGCCACAGGTCGCCTATCGAGAAACGATCACCAAGACCGTCAACGACAGCTACACCCACAAGAAGCAGTCCGGTGGTTCCGGTCAGTTCGCGAAAATCGACTACACCATCGAGCCCGGCGAAGCAGGCTCCGGCTTCATCTTCGAATCCAAAGTCGTCGGTGGCAGCATTCCGAAAGAGTTCATCCCAGCCGTCGAAAAAGGTTTCAAAACCTCCGTCAATAAAGGACCACTCGCCAGCTACCCTTGTTTGGACTTCAAGGTCACGCTCAACGAAGGTGGCTTCCACGCCGTGGACTCCAGCAACATCGCCTTCGAAATCGCCGCCAAGGCCGCGTATCGCCAGACCATGGTCAAAGCCGGCCCGCAGATCCTTGAACCCATGATGAAACTCGACGTCTTCGCACCCGAAGAAAAAGTCGGTGACGTCATCGGCGATCTCAACCGCCGCCGCGGCATGATCCAAGGCCAAGAGCCCACCCCCGGCGGCGTCCGCGTCAAGGCCGAGGCCCCGCTCTCCGCCATGTTCGGCTACATCGGCGACCTCCGCACCATGACCTCCGGCCGCGGCCAGTTCTCCATGGAATTCAGCCACTACGCCCCCTGCCCGAAAAACGTCTCAGACGACGTCATCGCCAAGGCCAAGGCCCGCGAAGAAGCGCTTCGCAAGTAAACGTAGTCCAGGACTTCAGTCCGCTCTCCAAACCCCGCCGTCCTGAAAATGGGCGGCGGGGTTTTTTTACATGACGTCATCCGGTTCCGCGCTTGAGCCAACCAGTCATTTTCCTACACTCCGGGCCACAACTTGACAGCCATTCAAAAAGTGTTCACATGAACCTCTAATGATTTCGCCAAACACCGATCAGGAAATACGCAGGGAAAAGCAGTTCTCCAAGCGTGTCCGGAAAGAGAAGGGTGCTCACTACACACCCGACGATCTTGCCGCATTCGTGGCGGAGCAAATCGCCGCCCATCTGCCCGTCGGTAAGAAACATCGAGTGCTGGATCCGGCTGTCGGCGATGGCGCGTTGCTCAATGCCCTCGCATGCAGGCTTGGTGGTGGGCATCATTACGAGGGTTTCGACATCGACGCTACGGCTCTCGATCATGCCGACAAGTTACTGGGCACGATTATGCCCCAGAATGCTTTCTCTCTTCATCATTCGGACTTCCTCGCCCGATATGGAGGAGCTGACGACGATTTTTTCCACACGCCGCCGCAGCCAGAATACGATGCGACGATCAGCAACCCGCCTTATGTCCGGACCCAAGTGTTGGGAGCCTCCGCCGCGCAAAGGCTTGCCTCGGTTTTTAATCACAGTGGGCGCGTTGATCTCTACTTCGCGTTTCTGGCATGCATCACCCTTGCCTTAAAACCTGGTGGAATCGCTGGCGTCATCGTTTCCAACCGCTTCATGACCACCAAGGCCGGTGCCAATGTCCGCGCAGGTCTTCTTCGTGATTTTGACGTCCTGCACATCTGGGATTTCGGTGATACCCGGCTTTTCGAAGCCGCCGTGCTTCCCGTGGTGCTCGTGCTTCGCAGGAAAACAAAAGCTTCCGAATCTTCCGATCCACCGAAGTTCAGCACGATCTACACGACTGCGATTCCCGCCGCCGCGAAAGCCGACAGCATTTTCCGCGCCCTGGAGCTTGAAGGACCGGTGATGGTCGGAGGCACGACCTATCAGGTCAGGCATGGCACCTTGGAAACGCAGCGCACCGATGACGTGTGGCGACTGGCATCGGAGGAAAACGACGCCTGGCTGGAAATTGTTAGAAGCAACACTTACAAGACGTTCGGTGAGATCGGTAAAATCCGTGTTGGTGTGAAGACGACCGCTGACAACGTGTTCATCAAGAACTGGTGTGACATTCCAGAAAAGGAGCGCCCTGAACTCCTGCGGCCCCTCATCACCCATCACGTCGCGGAACGCTTCCATGCGGATTTTTCACGGAGCGAGCGCCAGATCCTCTACACGCATGAGATCCGTGATGGCAAGCGACAGGCGGTCGAACTCAACCGCTATCCATTGGCGCTCGCCTATCTTGAGGTCCATCGCGCGCAACTAGAGGGCCGCCGCTATGTGATCGAAGCCAACCGGCAGTGGTTTGAAATATGGGTTCCCCAAAATCCCGCCTCATGGGAACAACCCAAACTCATCTTCACCGACATCTCGGAAAAACCGACCTGCTGGATTGATCTCACCGGTGCCGTAGTCAACGGCGATTGCTACTGGATGATGCCCGCCCGCCCTCAGGACTCAGACCTCCTGTGGCTGGCGCTGGCAGTTGGAAATTCAAAATTTATTGAGTCGTTTTACGATCACAAGTTCAACAACAAGCTCTACGCCGGTCGCCGTCGTTTCATGACGCAGTATGTCGAACAGTTTCCTATTCCCGATCCCGCCAAGCCTTCCTCTGCGAAACTAGTCGCGCTGGCGAAGGAAATTCACCGCCGGAAACCTGACGAAGACACCGCCTCGCTAGAGGCCGAGTGCGAGTGGCTAATCGAAGATGCCTTCGGTATTCTTGTCGAAGAAGTCCCGGGGTAAAGGAAGTTGATACTTATTGTTGATCACAAGACCGCCGAACTTTTCAAAGGTCGCGTAAAAGTCCCTGCCTGTGACGAGCACAAGACCGGTGATCGTGACCCGGTCATCGTTCACCGTGCCGCAGAAAACCGCATAACGAACATCTTGATGGCGGGCCTGAACCTTGCCAATCACAGGAAATTCGAGGAGTTCCTCGCTGTCCGGAGAGATGGCACCAAGGTCGATGGTTGGGGATGTCTGGAGTTTTACTTCAAGCAGTTGGTGCCGGATGTCGGGAAACCTTCCGTTGTCAGAATGATCACGATAACCCAATGCAGCGGAGACCAAGGCGTGCAAATAACCGCCTCGGTTTCTTTCCTGAATGACGCCGGGGCTTTCGAACTCACGTCCCACCAACAGCGATAACCTTGCGAACAAATCCTTGATGGGCATCAGTCCCGCTGTTTCAGGTAGATCGATAGGCGATTGCTTGCCGATCATGATTTCGTCAGCGGCGATGGCCCGTTTCAGATTCGGAGTATCACTTTTGGAAGCAAGACGGAGCTGAGTGAGGTTTGCGATGCGGGCTTGGAATTTCCGCGTCAGTTTGCCGGTGCGATCCAAAGGTGCGAGATCAGCCCCGCTGACTACTCTAACACGTTTGATGACACCGTCCGCATCCGGGCGAATCAGCACGTAGCGCCTTGTGGGAGAAATCTCCGCATTCCAAATCTGGAGATTATCCGCCGTCTGAACATAAGTATCGAGATTCGGCCCTGGAAACCTCGCCTGCTGTTTGAGTTTCCGAAAAGCCTTCGGAACTGGGTAGCTCAGCGCCATGCAGACCGCGCTTTTTGCGAGCTTCGATCTGGTCCGAAGCGCAACAGCCTCGAAACGATGCCCGGCCAGCTCGGTTTGAAGCAAAACCTCCAATAGATCGGACGACAGCCAAAGATCGCTTCCGACTTCGATGGAATCATAGATGGAAAGTCCGCTGGCTGCGATCTTGCTGGCGCACGTTCTCGCCAGCTTCAGTTTATTCACGGGCCGGTCCCTTTCCAGTTTTTGGCGTGAGCAAGTCGGCTGCGCTCACGCTCATGGAGGCCGCGAGTTGATTCAGCGTCTCCAACGTCACATTCCTCTCCTGTCGCTCCACCGAGCCGATGTAGGTTCTGTGCAGCCCGCAGCGTGCCGCGAACTCGTCTTGAGAAATGCCTTCCTTGGACCGGAAGGCCTTGATGTTCAGGGAAAGAATCTCACGGAGATTGACCGTTTTCACGGACCTACTCTAAGAGTAATGAAGCCTCCAAGGCGACAGCCTTCGAGTAGCATTATTGCGGCGAGCATTTCAAGCAAGAGCCGCATGAAAACACCAGTGCCACGGCTCATACGCGATGCCATGCGGGTTGTTTCTCGGGTAAGTCATCGTGAAGCCGAACGAGGCGGCATGTTCACACAACCACGCGAAGGCCGGAGTGAACTCGAACTCCTCTTCCAGATGTCGTGCGCCGGTGGTGCCGATGTCGATCGCGTTGCCGGAATGATGTTCGCTGTATCCCGGATAGGCGGAGTATTCCAGCACCTGCTCCAGAGTCATGCCTTTGGCTAGTTTTTCTAACAAGATCTCTTGCTGCCTCACGATGCTGCGGAAGGCGGAGACGAGGATGAGTTCGATACCATCGGCTGTGGCCGCCTCACTCAAAGCGAACCATGCCTGTGCGGCGGAGGTTGTTAGAAACGCCTCGCGCTGGAGGTGGTCCGGCCCCACGCTGACGAGTGATGTGGCCTCGGAGATGGCGGGGAGCCGTGAGGCGTAGTTCTCCGGCGGAGGTGGCAGATCTGGGATGTCCATGGTGGAATTCAACGCACCACTCGCGCGCCGCCGCCGCTGATTTGTTTTTCGACTTCCTTTCGCGTCGCCATCGAGGTGTCGCCGGGGGTGGTCGATGCGAGCGCGCCGTGGGCTGCGCCGTATTCGACGGCTTTTTGCGCGTCGTTGAATTCGAGGAAACCGAACTGCAATCCGGATGCGAAGGAATCACCGCCGCCGACGCGATCGAGGATTTCCAAGCCTGGATATTTGCGGCTTTCGTGGAATTTACCGCCGTGCCAGAGGATGGCGGACCAGTCGTTGACCGTCGCGGAAATGACGCCGCGCAGAGTGGTGGCGGCGACTTTGAAGTTGGGGAAAGTTTTCACAGCGGTCTCGATCATGGCCTTGAAGGCATCGAGTTCGATGGCGGAGATGTTGTGATCCACGCCTTCGACTTCGAAGCCGAGTGAGGCGGTGAAGTCTTCTTCGTTGCCGATCATGACATCGACGTATTTGGCGATCTCGCGGTTCACTTCTTGGGCTTTGGCGAGGCCACCGATGGTTTTCCAAAGCGATGGGCGGTAGTTGAGATCGTAGGAAACGATGGTGCCATATTTGTTTGCGGCCTTCACCGCCTCGACGGTGAGTGCAGCGGTCGTTTCTGATAGAGCGGCGAAGATGCCGCCGGTGTGGAACCAGCGCACGCCGAGCTTGCCGAAAATGTGATCCCAGTCGATGTCGCCGGGCTTGAGCTGGGATGCGGCAGTGTTGCCACGGTCAGGGTTTCCGACTGCGCCGCGGATGCCGAAGCCGCGCTCGGTGAAGTTGAGGCCGTTTCTAACATTTCTGCCGATGCCGTCGTCCTCGCGCCATTGGATGAAGTCGGTGGCGACGCCGCCTTGCATGATGAAGTCCTCGACGAGGTGGCCTACTTCGTTATCGACGAAGGCGGTGACGACGGCGGTCTTGTAGCCGAAGCATTTCTTCAGTCCACGTGAGGTGTTGTATTCGCCGCCACCTTCCCAGACTGCAAAGTGGCGTGCGGTGCGGATGCGGCCTTCACCTGGATCGAGACGGAGCATGACTTCGCCGAGCGAGATTTGGTCAAAGGCACATTCAGACTTTGGTTTGATGGTGAGGGACATGGTGGTGTGAGTGGATGTTGAGGGTTTTGGCCTGCGGAGATTCTGAAACGGATCGGCGATGCCATGCAACCCGGACCTGCTTCGGGGCCATGCATTTCCGGGATTTTTGCTTCCGACGCCCCTGCGCTCTGAGCTATTGGATGCAAATGCATTACGCCACTCCACCAGTCGCACTCTGGATTTTCTCCGCCGCGTTGCTCTTCACGGCCACTTCCTTCGCGGCCAAGCCCAAGGCGGCGATAAGCAATCCCGATTTCACCAACGGTGATTCCATCCCGGCAGAGGCCACGAAGGACTGGACACTCGGCGCGACCGGAGCGCGAGGCTGGATTTTTTCCGAAGGTCTTGCCACGTCCAAGGCGCGTCAGATCGCGATCACGAAGGTGGCCAAGGACTCGCCTGCGGATGGCGTGCTGAAAGTCGGCGATGTGATTCTGGGTGTGGGTGGAAAACCGTTCGCATACGACCCGCGCACGGAGTTCGGCAAAGCGCTGACATTGGCGGAAGCGGGCGGGAAACTGCCGCTCACCGTGTGGCGGGGTGGAAAGACCGGGGAGGTCTCGCTCAAGCTCCCGGTGCTTGGCAACTACAGCGCCACCGCGCCTTATAATTGCGCGAAGTCGAAACGCATCCTTGAGCAGGGTTGTGATGCTCTCGCGAAACGCATCGCTTCTCCCTCTTACAAAGCTGGCACCATCCCGCGCGCGCTCAACGCGCTGGCTTTGCTCGCTAGTGGGGAAAGCAAGTATCTGCCGATCGTGAAAAAGGAAACCGCGTGGGCTGCGGGTTTCTCCTCCAATGGCATGCAGACTTGGGATTACGGTTATGTCATCTCGTTGCTGGCTGAATACAAGATGGCGACTGGCGATGAGTCGGTGATGCCGGGCATGCGGCGGCTGGCGATGGAGGCGGCCACGGGCCAAAGCAACGTGGGTTCGTGGGGACATAAGTTTGCAACGCCTGATGGACGCTTGTTCGGATACGGCATGATGAACGCACCGGGCCTGCCTCTAACAATCTCACTGGTGCTAGCGCGCGAGGCCGGAGTAAAGGATCCCGCCATCGACCTGGCCATCGAGCGTAGCGCCAAGCTGCTCCGGTTTTACATCGGCAAAGGCTGCGTCCCCTACGGAGATCACGCGCCTTGGATGCAGTCGCACGATGACAATGGCAAAAACGGAATGGCCGCTGTGTTGTTCAACCTGCTAGATGACGCCAAAGGCACGGCCTATTTCTCCCGCATGAGTCTCGCCTCACACGGTGCCGAGCGCGATTGCGGGCATACGGGGAATTTCTGGAACATCACCTGGGCGATGCCCGGCGTGGCGCAGGGCGGGCAGCAAGCCACCGGCGCTTGGATGAACGAGTTCGGCGCTTGGTATTTCGATCTCGCGCGCGGATGGGACGGAAGCTTCAACCACCAAGGACCGCCCGAGCCTAAGAACGACAGCACGGGCAACTGGGATTCCACCGGCGCATACCTGCTGGCCTACTCGATGCCGCTCAAGAAAATTTGGCTAACGGGAAAACGCGGCAGCAAGTTTCCCGCCTTCAGCAGCAGCGATGCGAAACAAGTCGTGCTCGACGGCCGCGGTTGGTCGCAAGCCGACAAGTTCAGCCATTACGATACGCTCGACGAAAACGAACTCATCAAGCGCCTTTCCAGTTGGTCTCCCGTAGTGCGTGAGCGCGCGGCCATCGCCCTGGGCAGGCGGCCATCTCCGCCAGTGGATGCGCTGGTGAAATTGTTAGAATCACCGGCTTTGGAAACACGACTCGGAGCATGCCAAGCGCTCGAGCAATTCAAGGCCAAGGCCGCGCCCGCCGTGCCCGCGCTTCGCAAAACATTGCAAGCCGATGATCTGTGGCTGCGCGTCAAGGCAGCGGATGCGCTTGCCGCCATCGGCCCGTCCGCCATGGCCGCCGTTCCGGATTTGTTAGAAATGATTGCCCGCCTTCCGGCCAAGGATGATCCGCGTGCCATGGAGCAGCGTTTCCTTTGTTTCGCACTGTTTGATAAACGCGGCATGATCGGCAAATCCCTCGAAGGTGTGGATCGTGATAAACTCCGCAAGGCGGTGGTCGCAGGACTTCGCAACGAAGACGGTCGCGCGCGCGGCACACTCAGTAGCATTTACGAGCGGCTGAGTTTCGCGGAAATCCAGCCGTTCATGCCCGCCATCTACGAGGCGATCGTAAAGCCCGCGCCCAGCGGCGAGATGTTCGCCGATGGCGTCCGTTTGGCGGGACTCGACCTGCTTGCCAAGAACCGCATCAAGGAAGGCCTGCCGCTCTGCATCAGCCTCATGGACATCGAGCGGTGGAATAAGAAAGACCGCATCCCGCGCTGCCTCGATAGCCTGGCGCGCTACGGCGGTGCCGCCAAACCTCTGCTGCCGCAGCTTCGCCAACTCGAAAAGGATTTGATTGCCCATAGTGAGGCCAAGAACCTGAAACCCCATATCGAAACTCTGCACACGCTCATCGGTAAAATCGAAAGCGCCACCGAAACCATCGAGTTGCGCAGCTTGAATTGATCCGCTTGCTCACGACCTGCCAGCCACCATGAAATCATCCCGCACACAAATTGCCGCGCTCATCTTTTCCGCACTTGCCGTATTGGCAGCCAATGCCGCCGAACTGACGACCACCACACCCCTCGCCGCGAAAACCAATGGCGAGAAATGGTGGAACGGAAACTGTGAGAGGATTCTAACCGACATCAAAAAGATGGATGGCAGCATCGACGTGGCCGTGGTCGGCGACTCGATCACCGCGCGTTGAAGAGGCGGCGAGTTATGGGCCAAGCACTGGCCGAATCCCGGCCGCGAGAAGATCGCCGCCACCAACGAGTTGATCTCGAAATACCAAGGCGGCGCGGTCCACTACATGGACATCAGCGCCAAGTTCCTCGAAGCCGACGGCACCATCAGCAAGGAAGTCATGCATGACTCCCTACATCTCGCACCCAAGGGCTACGACATCTGGGCGGAAGCCATCGCAGGCAAGATGAAGGAACTCACCGGCGGGCCGCAACCGGCGAAGTAATGGAGCGCCTCAGCTTTTCGCGAGGGCCACGACTACTTCCTGCTTGGACTTCACCACGCCGCCGGGTTGTTCGAGCGTGATGACGAAGGCCTGTGGTTTGTGGACGTCGAGTTTTGCGGCGATGGGCACGATGACGGGCGAGCCGTCGGTGGCTACATCGAAAACGCCGCCATCGACGGGAGCGTCCGCATCGCGGGTGGGATCGACGATCCAGAGCTGGTATTGCGCTTTTTTGGGATCGTTTGAGGGGATGCCGGAGAGAGTCATGTAGCCTTCCTGGCGGGTATCGCTCCAGACGACGCTGCCGCCAGCTTGTTTGAAATCACCAAGACCTTGGAATTTACGTTCCACCAAATCTGAAGCTTCGGAGCGGAGGCGTTGTTCGGCTTGCGTGAGAGGCAGCGGGTTTTCCCTGCGGCTGGCAAATAAGGAAACCATCAGGATCACCGCCGCCGCAGCCCAGCCGCTTACAGGATGAGCGATGGCGCGTTTCCATACCGACTGCGGCGGACGGACGATGTTGTCGGCAGAGGATGCCACGGTTTCATCAGCCCACACATGCAGGCGGGAAGCGAGGTGGGCAGGGAGTGGCGAATCGGTAATCGAGTCCACTTCGAGTGATGCGGCCATCAGCTCGAATGCGGCATCCGGATCAACGCCGAGCTGGGCGGTGAGTGCAGCCAATTCGCGCTCCTCCTCCGCACTGAGGTCACACATGGCGCGACCGGCGCAAAGCTCATCGAAACGTATCTTGAGATCGGAGGGATTCATGATGCCGGTTGGATGTTAGATTTACCCATGCGCATGAGCTGGTCGCGCAGGGCGAGGAGGCCGCGACGGAGGCGGGTCTTTACGGTGCCGAGTGGCAGCCCCGTTTTCTCAGCGATTTCGGGGTGGGTGAAACCGTTGTCAAAGAAGAGTTGGAAAAGCTCCCGCGTCTCGGCGGGCAAGCTGGCGACGGAAGTCTTGAGCGCTTCCGAATCGCAGTGGATAGAGGACTGATGCATCGCAGGGGCCGGGATGGATTCCGCAACGGTAAGCGGCTCGAATCCAGGCTGACGGCTCTGGCGGCGCAGGTGGTCGATCGCGCGCCGGCGTGTGATGAGGCCGATGAAGGTGGATTCAGAAGCGATCTTCGGATCAAACGATGCGGCTTTCTTCCAGATCTCGGTGAAGACTTCCTGCACGAGATCCTCGGCTTCGGCGGCGTCCTTCACGTATCTGCGGACGAGACCCCAGACCAGCGAGCCGTATTGGTCAATGCAGAGGTTCATGGCGCGTGGCTCTCCAGACGCGAGGCGCGTGAGGATGGGCTTCAGTGCTGTAGAAACTGTGGCTGGCACGAGTAGGCGGTGAAAGTATCCGGCTCGTTCGGATTGTCCAAGGAATCTTGAAAAATCGGGCGTTAATCCCCGCTCCCAGACTACAGAAGTCTGAAAGCGGGGAAATGTCATACTGCTCCTCATGGAGAGCGGAGTTGGAAACAACGGATCACTTATCGGCTGGCGGCATCAACACCGCGTCGATGATGTGAATCACACCGTTCGAGCATTTCACGTCGGCGGTGGTCACCTTCGACTTGTTCAGGTAAAGCGCACCGTCCTTCACCTCCAGCTTGATCGTCTTCTTGTTGAGTGCGGTGGCCTCGGTCAGCTTGACCGCTGCGGCAGACTCCACGTTTCCAGCGACTACATGGTAGGTAAGGATATCGACAAGCTTGGCCTTGTTTTCAGGCTTCAACAGCGACTCGACCGTGCCTGCCGGGAGTTTAGCGAAGGCTTCATCGGTCGGTGCGAACACCGTGAAGGGCCCCTTGCCTTTCATCGTCTCCACCAGCCCGGCAGCACCAAGCGCTGCGGCGAGGGTCTTGAATGATCCCGCCGCCACGGCGGTATCGACGATGTCCTTCGGTTTATCCTCGGCTGCCTGAAGCGGACCTGCGGCGAATACCGCGAGGCTGAGAAGCGACGCGAGCGATTTGAATAGTGGTTTCATGGCTTTCATTTTTCTGTGTTGTGGTTTGTGTTGTTAGAGCGGCTTTCGCAATGTCGATCGCCGTAATCAAGCAGGCATTCGCCACGACTGCGGATTCGGATTCAGAAATCGCATGAAAAAATATTCTCCATTTTTCTGAATCCAATTTCCCGGGATTCACGAACAATGGGTTGAGTCTAACAAACCCCGTCATCATGGCCTACGAATCCGACACCAACCTACGTCTGTATTTAAAAGAAATCTCCAGAACCCCGCTCCTCACCATTGGTGAGGAAACGGCCCTCGCCGAGCGCATCAAGCAGGGAGACATGGAAGCCCGCGACCACATGATCCGTGCGAATCTCCGCCTAGTGGTGAAAATCGCCGGCGACTACTCCGGCTACGGATTGTCCATGGCGGACCTCATTTCCGAGGGCAATATCGGCCTGATGCAGGCGGTGGAACGCTTCGATCCGGAAAAGGGCGGCAAGCTCTCGACTTACGGCTCGTGGTGGATCAAGCAGTCGATCAAGCGCTCGCTCGCCAACCAGTCCAAGACGGTGCGCTTGCCGATCCACATGGTGGACAAAATTGCCCGCATGCGGCGCATCGCATCGTTGCTAACCGAAGCGCTAGGCCGCGAACCTACCGAGGAGGAACTCGCGGAGGAACTCGGCCTGCCGCGCCACAAGGTGGCGATGCTCAAGCAAGCGGCGCAGCGCACCGCATCGCTGGATGCTCCGATCAACGAAGGCGAATCCACCGAATACGGCGACATCATCGGCGACGAGGCCGCCTCCAACCCGCTGGACATCCTCACGAACAAGAATCTGCACGATCAGATCGACGGCCTGCTCTCCGTGCTCGACGAACGCGAGCGCCGCATCATCGACGAACGCTTCGGCTTGGGAGGACTCAAGCCGATGTTACTGGAGGACGTGGGCCGCGAGTTCGGCGTCTCCCGCGAACGCATCCGGCAGTTGCAAAACTCCGCGCTCGCCAAGATGCGCCAGGCGCTCATGCGCAAGGAAAGGCCCTCTCGCCCGCTCCGCTGCGAGAGCACTGCGGATGCGTGATGGTTAGGGAGGATTTCAAAACCTGCCAGTCAGAGTTGACTCTTCCGATCGGATGCTTGTTAGTCGGGGATGACCCAAATGACGACGGTAACCGCAGAAACTCGCAATTTGTAGGTTTCGGGACTCATGGAGGGTCAAGGTTACGACAGCGTAACTAGTTTTCTCTTCCTTTGATTATGTTCTTTTTTACCTGTAAATTTCCTTGCTGCCCTAAACTGGATCGGTTTGTGTTACCTGCGTATGAAATTCACATTATGCTCCCTTGTCGTTTCCGTCCTGACTTTCTCGAATGTTGCTAGCGCTGGCGTCAACGGGAAATACAAAGTCAGCGGTTCTGAAACCGAAGACGGTAAAACATACTCGATCACCGGAAATCTAAAGGTATCAAGTTACAAATCAGCCACCTTAACATACAACGCAGGTGACGGAACAAGTGACTCATTTACCTTCAAATTCAACAAGCGTCTAAATGAAGTCTCCACCCCCCAGACTGTGACCGCCTACAATAGCGAGGGGACGGGAACTTTGAATTTCACTTTTAAACGCGGTAAAAACTTCGTCAAATTCACTTATCGCTCCAGAGACGGATATGTGCGTGGCTCCGTTTCCGGCTCCAAATAATCTCCTAAAATACCCCCACCCGCCCCGGAAATCCGGGGCGAGAGATTCACTTGGATTCAAGTGTTTGTTCATGCCTTTTCGGAAAGGGTGATTTCAAAGACTCCGCTCTCATCCGCGTTTCAACAGGATGTTGCGGAACTCGATCTTCATCGGCGGGCCGACGTGGACTTGCACGCCTAACAAACCTTTCGCCGTGCGTTTCTCCGGGTCTTCATCGCGCACTTCGGACATCAGCACGCCGTTGACGAAGTGTTGGAGAAGGTTGCCACGGGCGATGATGTGGACTTGGTTCCAGTCCTCTTTGAGGATCTTCTTTTGGAGTTCTGCGCGGTCGCCGAGATCGCGGACGATTTCGGGTTTCGCGCCGGGTTTCATGACCACGCTCTGGCCGCGATAGGCGAGGAACTCGCGCCCGCGCTCCTCGTAGTTTTGGCCGCTCCATTGGTCCTTGCCGTCGATGTCGTGCTGATAGCCGCGCATCGCCCATTTGGGGTCTGGGATTTCCGCGCTGCGGTAGTTGATGCCGCTGTTGCCCTGGGCGGAGACCCGGTATTCCAGTTTCAGTTCGAAGTCCGCCACCTCACCACCGCGCCAGATGATGAACGAGTTTCGCTTCATCAAGGTCTCCGGCTTCACCTCGCCGACCAGTACGCCATTCTCCGCCCGCCAGTAATCCGGATTCCCATCCCAGTCCTTCAGCGTGCCATCGAAGATCGAAACGAAGCCTTCCGCGTCCTTTGGCTTTTCTTCGCCAATGCAAAGCGCGGTGGTGAGGCTGAAGAGGGAACCAAGAAGGAAGCGTCGCGTCATGGTGGGAGGCTAGGCCGATCCACCGCCGATCACAAGACCCAGGAATCAGACCAGCCCTCTTGCCCGCGCCTCGGGCATCGGCACGGCCTTCGCCTGACAGACCTGACGCCAGCCGGGGAAGTTCCATTTGTTTGGAAAACCCCGACATTGCTCGGGCTTCACCGCGTGGATGCGGCAGGAATTGCCATCGAGCATGATGCACTCGTGATTGTCCTTTTCGATCAGGGAGAGGCCCTGGCGGTTGGTGCGCAGGCGGGTGAACTGAGCGAGGAAGTCCGATTCTGTTAGATCGAGGTGCGTGGCAATGA
>JANMLQ010000093.1:0-10009 GCA_031372635.1 Akkermansiaceae bacterium
AGCTTTCGACGAAGAGGAATGTTCCCGACATCCAGAATAAGGCCCAGATCGCATTGAGGAAGTTGGATCAGATGGAGTCTGAGGCTTCGACTGATCGGCGTCATCGTGAGTCGCTGGCAGTGGATCGCTCGGCTCGGCGGATTGCCGTCGTGGCTCTGATCGTGGCGGGTATTGCTCTTGTGAACGACTTCGGAGTGTTCGGAGGTAAGGGTTTGCCAGTGACACCAGAGCCACAGCGATTGCCGTCCAGCTCAACATCAGCGCATCCCGCCGAACCGAAGCCCGCGTATCCACTTTCCACGGCCACGGCGAGTGCATTGCCATCACCCATGCCATCCACGCCAGCAAAGTCACTACCATTACCTGAACCCACCCCGGATACTCCGCCAGCCCCAAAGGAATGAAGAAAAGCGAACAAGACGGTGCATCCGACGGCGAGGACGTTCCGAGTTGGTTTTCGGGCTTCTCTCCCGCCGCCGGATGACCTAAGACGTTCTGCAAAATCGGATGTCCAAGGAAGTGTCTTAATTTGAAAGCCAACCACCTAATATCTCATTTGGAGCTCGCGAAGAGCATGTTTTTTGACGACCCCCCCTCGGGCATGAGTAATCTCACTGCTGCGTTACAGGCATTGCGCGACATCAGCGTCAACAATTCTGGGACGAGGATGACCCATGAGGAGTGGGATTATGTCGTAGATATTTGCGTCTTTCTTAATCCCGTAGTGACGGTCTTTGGCAGCAGGGATGCTCGGCGGGATTTGGATCACATTCATTACCAGGCAACCCAATGGCGCGACCGATGATCCAGTTTAAGTATTGGAAATTCGGTGGAGAGGAAGCAAGCTGGCAGAAGGAATTCAAGGCGCAGAACAAGTCGTGGCGCACCAACCGGCCATAAGCTTTGCAATTTCATTTCAATTTCCTTTCCATCGCGCCGGTGGGCGCACATCAAACGTTGATTCAGCCTGCTGCTTGGTCGGTTCCGAGAGCACGTTTACATCTGCGGGGTATTTCATTCGGTAAAATGGGCGGGTGCTTGCAGGGAGGTCATTTCGCTCCGATCAGGCTCTACGAACCAGCCTTTCTTAGGGCAGGCCAGCAGCCATTGCACCCAATTGTCCGCAGGCGCGCCAGCATCTAACTTTAGCCGGTATTCGCCATGGCCGAGACGTTCGATTTCGCATCGCTGGCCTGGCTTCAGGGCATCGGCCTTGCGAAACTCCTCGGTAATTTCGATGAGTCCGTTGGCTGAAAGGATCGTCGTCATGGTTTGGATCATCCTTATCTGGTTGCCTGACAAACAGGTCAGAAGAATTTCAATGAGGAAGGCAGGAAGGCAGGAAAAGAATATGCAACCATATCCTTCCTGCTTTCCTGCCTTCCTTATTTATTTTTTTGGCAACCGGATAAGCATGATTTGGAGAGCCGTCAAACTGCCGGATCAGAGGATTTCGGCGACGAAGGTGTCTTTGCGGAAGATGGAGAAGGCTTGGGGTTCTTCGCCGGTGCCGAGGAAACGTGGGGAGATGTTGAGCTGGTCTTGGATGGTGACGGCGATGCCGCCTTTTCCTGAGCCGTCTAGCTTGGTGACGATGAGGCCATCGAGCGGGCTGGCTTTGTGGAATTCTTTGGCTTGCTGGAGGGCGTTGGAGCCGGTGGTGGCATCGACGACTAACAGTGTGAGGTGAGGCGCGGTTTCATCCTGCTTGGCGATGGTGCGGCGGATTTTTCCAAGCTCTTCCATGAGGTTGTGGCGGGTGTGGATGCGCCCGGCGGTGTCGCAGATGAGGAATTTCGTTCCGGCGGCGATGGCTTTTTGATGGGCGTGGAAGCAGACGGAGGAGGGGTCTGCGTTGGGGTTTCCAGTGACGACTGTTAGATTGAGTCGGTCGCCCCAGCGTTGGAGTTGCTCGACGGCGGCGGCGCGGAAGGTGTCTGCGGCGGCGAGCATGACGGTGTGGCCGCTGTTCTTGAGCCAGAGGCCGAGCTTGGCGGAGGAGGTGGTTTTTCCAGTGCCATTGACGCCGACGACGAGGATGACGAAGGGTTTCCCATCCGCACGCGGAGCCGGGGGAGGGGAGTCTTCGGGAAGGCGTTTGGAGAGGTGGCGGCGGGTGGTTTCCACGACGTCATCGGCGGAAACGGCGCGGCCGAGATCGCGGAGTTCGTCGATGATGGCAGTGGTGAGGTGGATGCCGAGATCGGAGCTGATGAGATCGGCTTCGAGGTCGTCCCAGTCGATCTCGGCGCGATTGGTGATCTTGTTGAAGAGGGATTTGAAGAAGCCGGCCATGGTGCGGGGGGAGGACAAGACACAAGACGCAAGACTTCAAGAAACAAGACGAAGAATCGCGCGAAGCACTCTGCTCTCATGGCCGACGCGTCTAAAAATGAAGATTTGAACCGCAAAGCCGCAGAGGCCGCAAAGGGACGCAAAGGATTTATGAAAATGGGGGGAATGAATTCAGAAGATCATCCGAAAAAAACTGACATGCAGCTTACTCGGTCTTCTTTGCGTCCCTTTGCGACTTTTGCGGCTTTGCGGTAGATCCAGTGTCTTTTGATGCGTCAGCCCTGAATCTGCTCTTGCGTCTTGTGTCTTGAAGTCTTGTGTCTTTTCCTCTGCCCGTGGCGAAAATCCGTGTGCTTCCTGACATTCTTGCCAGCCAGGTGGCGGCGGGTGAGGTGGTGGAGCGCCCGGCATCGGTGGTGAAGGAACTGGTGGAAAACAGTATCGACGCGGGTGCGCGGGAGATCCGGGTGGATGTGGATCAGGGAGGGGCGGCGTTGATCCGGGTGAGTGATGATGGCTGCGGGATGTCGCGCGAGGATGCGCTGCTTTCGCTGGAGCGGCACGCGACGAGTAAGCTGCGGACTTCGGGAGATTTGGCGTCGATTAGGACGCTGGGATTTCGTGGGGAGGCGGTGCCGAGTATCGCGAGTGTTTCTCGTTTCCGGCTGGTGACGCGGGAGGCGGATGCGGTGGCGGGGACGGAGATTGTGGTGGATGGAGGAAAGGTTCGGGATGTGAGGGACGCGGGCTGTGCTCCGGGGACGGTGATCGAGGCGAAGGCCTTGTTTTTTAATATGCCTGCGAGGAGGAAATTCCTGCGGGCGGAAACGACGGAGGCGGCGCATGTGGAGCATCAGCTTCGGTTGCACGCGCTGGCTGCGCCGTGGGTGAGGTTTCGCCTGCGGCGGGATGATCGGGAGATTTTCGATCTGCCACCTGCGGCGAAGGCGCTGGACCGGGTGCGGCAGTTGCTGGGGCCGGAGCTGGGGAAGGAGTTGATCGCGCTGCCGCAAACGCTCGGCAACGGGATTTCGATGGAGGGTTTTGTGCTGCCGGCCAGCCACGCGCGCAAGGGGCGCAGGCATCAGTTTGTGTTTCTGAATGGCCGCCCGGTGGAGGATGCGGTGATTTCGCGAGCGCTGGCGGAGGGTTTTCGCGGGGCGCTGGCGGATGGGCTACATCCTGCGGCGTGGCTTTGGATTGATCTGGAACCGACGCTGGTGGATGTGAACGTGCATCCTGCGAAACGAGAGGTGCGTTTTCACCGTCCGCTGGATGTGAGGGATGCGATTTTGGAGGCGGTGTTGGCGGGATTGAGGCCGCCAGATTTGCCGAAGCGAGAAATCCCCGCGCCGCAGCTTCCGGAGGTGGCGGGAGTGGAGATTGCGGCTCCGGTGCGCCCGTTGATGCCGGTGTTTCACGCGCCGCAGCCGGTTTTGGAGGATTGGGCGAAGATTGAGCCGCTGCCGGAGACAAGCGCGAAGGGTGCTGCGCCGGATTTCCGGATCATCGGGATGTTGCAGCAGCGATTCGTGGTGCTGGAAAGCGCGGACGGGCTGGTGCTTTTCGATCCGAAGGCAGCGAAGGAACGGATTTTTTACGAGAACTTGCTGCGCCAACGAGACGGGCACCTCGCCACCCAAGGGCTGCTGGTGCCAGTGCTGCTGGAACTGGACCCGCGCGATCTCGATCTGCTATTGCGCGAACGCATCGCGCTCTCGGCAGCGGGCGTGGAGGTGGAGTCCTTCGGCGGAAATACAGTGCAGATCCGCACTTTACCAGCCTGCCTCGGCATCGACGATCCGCGGCCTTTCCTCGGGGCGATGCTGGATGAACTGCTGCACGATCCAGTGACGGGAGCACGTTTTGCCTTCGATCGCTTGGCTCGACTGCTTGCAAAACGCGCGGCGACCATCGTCACGCCCCGGCTGGCGGAAACCGCGCCGCTGCTGGAGGAACTCTTCACTTGCGAGCTGCCCTACTGCGCTGCGGATGGCCGCCCGACGCTCACGGAGTTCGGAATGCGCGAGCTGGAGCGGCGTTTCGGGATCTCCAAGTGAGCTGCGGCTTCTCTACGTGATCGCGTTGAAAATCCGGCTTCCGGTTTCGTCAGGATAGGTAAATAGTAGCTGCGTCTTTGAGGTTATCCGACCGCAGCGACACTCTTGCCAGAAGTTCGTTTCCCCCGATGAATTTCCGGACGGTCCTCCCCCGGATCGTTTTTCAGGTTTCCGCCAATTCTCATTGGTCGGACCCGGAAAGGAAGAGTCAGACCCCACCCCCCCCAATCCCCCCAATGAAAATCAGCCAAAGCGCTGCCTTGTGTGCAGTCGCGACGACATTCTGCCTGCTTGCGTCCACACGGACCCATGCGCAAACCACCACCATGACCACTACAACAACCTCGACTAGCACCACTTCGCCGTCGGTTCCAGTCGGCTTCTTGTCCACTGGTGCAGGGCTGGTGAAAGCCGGAGCGAGCACGTCCCTGAAATGGAAAATCACCTATCCGTCCACGGTCGTGGATTATGTCACGGTGACCACATCCACGGTCACGCCGAAGCAGGCGCTGGATTATCAAGTGCGAGTGCTGGGTGCCGGCGTCACTTCCAGTAACTCGAACGGATCAAACCTCACCTTCGTTCCGACCGAGGCGCAGATGAGCGTGGCTGGAGGCAGTTACCAGCGTATCTTCTACGGCACGAACCATGACGTGGATTCGAGCAAGACGCTTGCCTCGGGCACCTTGCAGACCGGTCAGGCGCTGCGTTTTGGCGGTAGATATTACTACAACAAGGGCTGGAGCCAGTTGTATTCGTCCAGCGGCAGCACGCTCAACGTCCGCACGCTGGTCAATGGCCAGATACCTCCGACCACCTATCCGCTGCACACCGCTCCCTCTTTGGAGAGTTTCATCAAACCTTACCTCGATGCCTCCGGTAAGGTGATGATCGGCCCGATGGACGTGATCGTTTTCATGGAGCTGACGCACACCGATTCCCAATCCAACAATCATGGCTATGACCTTCAGGACATGGTCCTGCTCGTCACCTTCAAGCCGAAGAACTAACCCCCTCCAATTCATGAAATCCGCATTTTTCACAGTCCTCGCCATCGCCTGCACCAGTGGGGCGCAGTCCCAGACCACCGCTGCTGGTTACACGAACTTCATCCGCCAGGTGCAGATGTCCTCAGGGGTGCAATGGGACGCATCCGTCGCGGCGACTGGCGAGGGTATTTCCTCGCTTCCCATTGATACGGGCGGCTCGCGCTTCGAGTTGTGGACCGTGCGCGCATCGCCACTGACTAGCTACTTGCTGGATACCCGTTACGTCAGTGCCTACGCGCCAGCCGCGGAGGTGGTGATTCGCTCCGAGGATCCTTATCAGGTGATCCCAAGGACGCGGGCGGACAGGCCGTTTCACGTCGATGTTTCCGTGAATGGACTGCTTTCGGGCGCTACCGATCCGGAGCCTTCCAAAGCGGTGAAACTGCTGCGCCATGCGCAATGCTACGGGGCTGGCGGCACCGGTGATAATCTAAACCGCAGCCAGGCGACTCTGCTCAGCCAATCGATGATCACCAGCAACGGCAAACAGACGCTTTCCTTCGCCCTCAACTCGGTGCCCTCTGAGGACCGCACAAAAGTCTGTGGCGAAGAGCGGTTTTCCGTCTATTCTCAGGCGGACGGAAGTTTGCCGGAATCCCAACTCGCCTCCCTCTATGTCCAGATTTGGCCGGTGGCGGATGGTTCCATCGCCGGACTCAGCGCCAACGAGAGGGTGCGTTTTAAAGTTCCCCAGCTCACCATGACTCTCAATGACCTCTACCCGGAGTCCCGCACCTACACCCAAGTCTATCCGGGCGAGCCCAAGCTCGGAGTCGTGGGCACCATTGTCCCCGGAACCCAACTGGTCCTGAGCCAAACCGTTCCCGTTAGCCGCGTGCTCGTCGTCAAGGACTACGATTCGGTCTTCGACAAGGACGGCCTCTGGACGATGGAAGTGCTGACCGTCACCCCCTTCGGCATCGACCGCCTGTCTCACGTGACCTTCACGATCGACCGCACGATCAAGGCGAACGGCATGTTCACCACCATCGAGTGAAGCTGTGATTATTTGGGAAATGACACCTAGTTTTTGAAACCCAGGACGCTAAAAAGGGTAGATTTTTCAAAAAAATAATAAACGGGGTTGTGGTTTTACGGAATTTTTGATATTTCGCCATGCGAGATGATTAAAATTCAATCTTTCCGCGCCCTCGCCCATCCTGTGTTACTGAGCGTGCTGTGCCTCAAGGCCCAGACAGCATCAGCCGACCAATTCGGTGATTTCACCTACACCGACAACGGAACCTCGATCACCATCACCGGCTATCCCACCAGCGCCGTGGGAGACGTGACGATACCGGACACGATTGTTTCAAAGCCGGTGACGGCCATCGGCGCTAGCGCATTCACATTCTGCACCGGGCTCACCTCCGTGACCATTCCTTCCGGCGTCACCAGTGTGGGAGCTCAGGCGTTTTACAACTGCACGGGTCTGACAAGCGTCACAATCCCCGCCGGGGTGACGAGCATCGGAACCTATGCGTTCTACAATTGTTCCAAAATCACGAGCATGCCGCTCCAGAACGGCCTCATCAGCATCGGGAGCAATGCATTCTACCTTTGCACCGGACTGACCAGCGTGACTATTCCTGCCACCGTGACGAGCCTCGGGCAGGGAGCGTTTTACAGTTGCACCAGTCTTACCAACGTCGTCATCCCATCGGGGGTGACAAGCATTCCTGGGGGGCTGTTTTACAGTTGCAGCGGTCTGGTGAGCGTGACGATTCCCTCCACCGTCACAAGCATTGGAGTCAGTGCGTTTCAATACTGTAGCTCGCTCAGCAGCATCGCGATTCCATCCGGGGTGACGAGCATCGGAAACAAGGCGTTTTTTTTCTGCGGCAAACTGGCGAGTGTGGCGATCCCCGCCGCGACTACTGCTATCGGGTCCGAAATATTCGCGAATTGCGGGAAACTTACCTCCGTTTCGGTCAGTGCGGCCAATCCGAATTTCAGCAGCCTGGGTGGGGTGCTGTTCAATAAGCTGCAGACCACTTTGATAGCCTATCCTCCGGGCTTGGCTGGCGGCTATCTCGTTCCTGCGACCGTATCCGCCATCGGCACCAAGGCGTTTTTTACCTGCTCGAAGCTCACCGGAGTAACCTTTCCTGCCGGGCTGCTGAGCATCGGCCAGCAGGCGTTCTCGTCTTGTGGCTCCCTGCTTTACGCAAATTTCATCGGGCCAGCTCCGTCGATCAACTTTGGCGCGTTTGAGTTCGTGGCTTCGGGTTTTTCGGTTTATTACCTCACAGGTGCCGCTGATTTCACTTCGCCGACATGGTCCATTTTTGACATCCCGGCTGCCGATATGGGGCAGAACGTGACCACGGCAAACGCCTGGCTGCTTTCAAACGGTCTGCCTGCCAATCTCGACCTCAAGTCCGACTCGAACGGAGACGGAGTGTGCCTGCTGATGGCCTACGCGCTGAACCTCAATCCGAACCTGAACCTCAGCACCAGTGTGCCGCAGCCGGTCTTTTCACCGACTCAGATGAGCCTCAGCTTCTATTCCGGCAGTGCCGGTGTCACATATAAGGTTGAAGCCAGCTCGGACCTGAAAATCTGGAGCATCAGCGGAGTCACCCTGTCCGCGCCAGATACCAATCAGATGCGCACTGCAACGGTGGACCGCAGCGGCCCCCTGCGCTTCATGAGGCTGGCCGTCAGCAACTGAGTGGGCAGGGCGATTTCAGTTGGCTACGTGATCGTGTTTAAAAATCTTCTTTAAGGACATCCGGTATTCGTAAAATAATGTGCGGTTTTTCCCGGATAGGGAGAAAATGACTGCCGGTTTGAGAGATGAAAGCGCCTTTCGGGCCGGGGAAAGAATGGAATGCGGAACGAATTACTCACGAATTGTTTTCAGAAATCGCTGGTAATGAGTGGCTTAAGTATTTGACATTCTGGTCAGCCAAATGTTCAAAATTAGTGAAGAATTTTCTTGTTAAGCTTCATTAAAATTTTACTATGTCGTCCAAGTTGGAGTGCGAAACACCCCGATGAAATTCTTCGGACAACATGAAAACCGCCTGGCTCATTTCCGGAATCCTCAGTCTCACCCTTTTGGGCGTGGCTTCGGGCGCACGGCTGGCGGATCGCTTGGAAAGCACGCACGCTCGTTTTCTGGATGACCGCCGTGAGGCGCTTCCCGGCCTGAGCGATCCTTATGGGGTGCCAGCTGCGGCGAGGGTGGTCATCGAGACTTCCAAAGACAAGATCCGCAGCGGTATGCCATGGAAGCGCAACGTCGTCGCCACCGTGTTCTGGGTGGGCGAGCTGCCGACGGAAAACAACCCCACGCCGAACACCTGTAGCGCCTGGGATCAGAACTGGCAGGAGAGTTTCGGCGGCTACGACCATCCCGAGAAACGCGACGGCTATCGCCCGGAGGGTTTCACGCCGCTGCTCAATCCGTTTTACGTCGCGCTTCCCTACAACGACGTCGCCAAGGGTGGAGTGCATCGCCCGGAAGCCTCGGAGGTGATCCCTTGGTTCTGGGAAGCCTATCGCGGCGATGGCATTTCGGTGTGCAAAGGCCGCTGGCTCGCCATCCATCACAAGGGCCGCGTCTGCTACGCCCAGTGGGAGGATGTGGGACCATTTGTCGTCGATCACTGGCAATACGTTTTCGGAAAAGATGAACCTCGCACCAACCGCAACCAGAGCGCGGGCATCGACCTGAGTCCCGCCGTGCGCGACCACCTCGGTCTGCGCAGCGGCCAAGTGGTCGAGTGGCGCTTCGTCGATGACAAACAGGTGCCCAACGGACCCTGGCGCGACTGGTCCGAAGGCGACCTGCCGCTGCCGCAACGCTGAAATTTTCACCCTGACCACTGCTGTTCCACACCCAACCCTTGATATCCGCTACCCGAGTTAATTGATACACACACACCCACCTTTCCTGAGACATCATCGTCCCAATGATGCCTCAGGCGGCCCGGATCGGGGTTCTGTCCCGAATCGGCATGGTGAAACGAAAGTTTCCCCCTGCCCTTGCCCGAACCGGGCCTCCCGTCCCTCAAGAGATGTCCCGCTTTTGAGGAGCAAGACGGAAGGGTTTTTCCAAACACCTCACCCTTACAACCAGCCATGAAAACCAGCCACTGGGCTGCCACGTCGGCAGCCGTCATCGCCATCTGTGCCCTTGCGTCCTTGCGATCCCAAGCCCAGACCACGAACCCATCGATACCCGTAGGTTCACTGTCGGCTTTTCCAACGACCGTGCAGACCGGCACTAAGCCCACGCTCACCTGGAGCATCAATTATCCGTCGATCGTGGAAGACTTCATCACGGTCACTCCGCCCGGCACGGTTACGCCCAAGGAGAATCTGGTCTGCAAGGTCCGGATGCTCGGGCTGGGAGTCACTTCGCAGGGCTCCAATGGTGCGATCACTTACTACCGGACCCGAGCGCGTATCCGTTTCAATGGTTCAACGAGCTGGGTGGATATCTACGATGGCAAGCAGACGGATACAGCCGTTCAGCAGCAACAAATCGTCAAGACCTACAATGTGAACTTGAACAAGTCGATGGACTTCGGCGGGCAATATTACAACAACAGCAATTGGCAAACCTTTTATTCCTCGTTGAGCGGTGACAGCGTT
>JANMLQ010000126.1:0-20227 GCA_031372635.1 Akkermansiaceae bacterium
GTTTCTCCATCGCCGATGGCATCATGCCGGGGAATAACGGGAGGAACTACGTGCTGCGCCGAATTCTGCGCCGCGCGGTGAGATATGGAAGGCAGCTTGGTTTCTCCGGAGACAAGCCGTTCTTCGCCGCGCTGGTGGAAACGCTCGTTGCTGAAATGGGTGATGTGTTCCCGGAGTTGAAGACACGCCAAACAACCGTGGAGCAAACGCTCGCCCAAGAAGAAGCGAGCTTCAACCAGACACTGGATAGGGGTTTGAAACGCTTCGAAGAAGCGATCGGGGAGCACACGCGCCCTCGCGTGTTGTCTGAGGCGCCCTCGCCTCAGACTTGCTCCACCCACCAAGGAATCTCCGAACCCACCTACAAACGCCGCAATCTCCCGCACTTCGAGCGTCCTTGGGGAAAGTACATTAACACCTTCACAACTCGTGATCACGAAATTCTCAACGACTCCGAAAAAGACATCGTTCTCAATTCTATCCTCCATTCCCGCACCGCAGGCCAGATTCATCTCTACGCCGCCTGCGTCATGCCTGATCACGTCCATCTGCTCATCGAGCCGCAGGTCAAATCACACAACCCGGACTCAACGCCTGTTTTTTACACCCTCACCGAAATCCTCCAGCCCATCAAATCCGTCACCTCCCACAAAATCCTCAAGGCACGGCGTGATGCGACGGGTAATGAAAACATTCACAATCTTTGGGAAAAGGAATTCTTTGACCGGCTCATTCGCAGCGATTCTGATCTATGTGAAAAATATGACTACGTTATCTACAACCCGATGAAAGACGGACTGGTGAAACGTGCGGAAGATTACCGGTGGACATGGTGTCGGGAGTATGCGGAGCCGGTCGGAAGCGAGGGCGCTTCCGACAACACGCGAGGGCGCGTGTGCTCCCCGATTCTCTCCGGCGACGATGCCTTCGAACTCTACGACACCTTCGGCTTCCCCATCGATCTCACCGAACTTCTCTGCGCCGAGCGCGGCATGAACGTGGACATGCCACGCTTCGAGGAACTCATGGAGCAGCAACAAGAACGCTCCCGCGCCGCGCAAAAGTCGAACATCGTCCGCGCCCTCGACATCTCCACCGAAGCCGTCACCGAGTTCCTCGGCTTCGACCAAGACGAATGCGAAGCCACTATCCTCGAAATCCACCCGCAGGAAGACGCGCTCTTCGTCATCACCGACAAGACCGTCTTCTACGCCGAGATGGGCGGCCAATCCGGCGACACCGGCACCGTGGCGGCGGTTTGCAACCGCCAAGCCCAAATTCCCATCACCGGCACCCAACAAATCGGCAAAGCCCGCGCCATCATCATTTCAAATTCTCAAATCTCAAATTTCAAATCCGGCGACAAAGTCCTCCTCACCCTCGACACACAACGCCGCCGTCCCATCGAAGCCCATCACACCGCCACGCACCTTCTCCACTGGGCCTTGCACGAAGCTGTTTCCAAAGACGCCACGCAACAAGGTTCCTCCGTCGATGAACACCGCCTGCGTTTCGACTTCAACAGCGCCGCCGTCACACCCGAGCAGATCGCGGCGATGGAGGACATGGTCAACGGTGCCATCAAACAAGACCTCTCCGTTTCATGGACCGAAGTGAAACACGCCGACATCAAGGGCCGCCCGGACATCATGCAGTTCTTCGGCGATAAATACGGCGACACCGTGCGCGTCGTCCAGATCGGCGGCGAGCCTCACCAACTCAACGGCCCGTCCATGGAACTCTGCGGCGGCACCCACGCCCGCAACACTTCCGAGATCGGCCTCTTCAAAATCAAATCCGAAGGAGCCATCGCCTCCGGCGTCCGCCGCATCGAAGCCGTCTGCGGCGAAGCCGCGTGGGCTTATCTGAATCAGATCACCGAAAAATGGCGGGACGATATGGCTACCGCCGGGGCGAAGCTATCCGCCGCCAACGAGAAACTCACTGCCCTCGGCGAGTCCGCCATCACCGTCAACGAATTCCCTAACATCATGGGAGCCATGCTCGTCGAGCGTGCCGACATCAACGAACTCAACGCCGTCTTTGCCCATGCCATGCGCACGCTTGACGAAACCCAGCAAGCCGCGATCGAAGCAGAGACGCGCATCAAAAAAATCCAATCCTCCCAAGCCGCCATACTCGCCGACGAATCCCTTTCCGAACTGATCGCTTTGGGAAAACCCATCATCGTCTCCTTTGAGTCCGACGCCTCGTTGCTCCAGGAACTCCAGAACGGCCTCAAAAAGAAAAACTTCACCGGCCCCGCCCTGCTCATCGTCGATGACGGCGAGAAACTCCACCTCGCCACCCACTGCGGAGCGGATGCGCTCGCCGCCGGTCTCAAAGCTGGCGACCTCCTCCGCGATCTCGCCGCTCTAGCCGGCGGCAAAGGCGGCGGCAAGCCGGATCAGGCACGCGGAGCTGCGCCGGATCGAGGGAAGCTCGAAGAAATCAAAACCGCAGCCGCAGCGAAGTTCTGACAAATTTTAGAAGTCCGGGATTGCCCATACTAAAGATGGACTCCATATCCTCGCGCCATCGCTCTAACGGATTTCGCTGATGCGTAGCAGTCTTTCGCCAGCAGCGCGGAGTGTTTCCTCGTTCTTTGCGAAGTGGAAGCGGATCAGGTGGTTCACCGGCTCGCGGAAGAAACTCGATCCCGCCACGCCTGCCACGCCGACCTCGCGGATGAACCACTCGGAAGCCTCGCTATCGTTTGCGAAACCAAGCGACGAGATGTCCACCATGACATAATAGGCACCTTCCGGCTCGGTGAAGGGCAGCCCTGTCTTGCGGAGGATGCCGAGAAACAGATCGCGCTTGGCGGTGTAGAGATCGCACAGGCCGGTGTAGTAACTGTCTGGGAGTTCGAGACCAGCCACCGCAGCCTCTTGCAGCGGAGCAGCAGCTCCTACCGTTAGAAAATCATGCACCTTGCGTGCCTGGGCGATGACTTCCGGCGCAGCCTGCACATAGCCTAGCCGCCAGCCGGTGATGGAGTATGTTTTCGAGAGCGAGTTGCAAGTGATAGTCCGTGCGAAGGCACCCGGTAACGCGGCGAAGTGGATGTGTTCGTGCGGAGCATAAACGATGTGTTCGTATGGCTCGTCAGTGATGACGAAGGCGTCGTTTTTTTCCGCAAGCGCGAGGATTTCCATCAGCTCGCTGCGGGTGAAGACCTTGCCGGTGGGGTTGGAAGGATTGCAGACCACGATGGCCTTTGGTTTTTGCGCAAAGGCTTTTTCAAGATCCGCAGAATCAAATCCGAAACCCGGCGGATGCAGCGGCACATAGATCGGCTCCGCGCCGGAGAGGATGGCGTCCGCTGCGTAGTTCTCGTAGAAAGGTGAGAAGACGATCACCTTATCGCCCGGATTGCAGGCGGTCATCATCGCCACCATCATCGCCTCGGTGCTGCCGCAAGTGACCACGAGATGGCGCTCGGGATCGATTTCCAGCCCAGAGAAGCGGCGGATTTTAGCTGCGAGCGCGTTTCTAAAACGTGGCGCGCCCCAAGTCACGGCATACTGGTGACAGTTGCCACGGCTCGCCTCCTCCAGCGCTGTTAGAATTTCCTGCGGCGGATTGAAATCCGGAAAACCCTGCGACAAGTTGATCGCTCCATGTTGAATGGCGAGCCGCGTGGTGCCACGGATCACGGATTCGGTGAAGGCGTTGAGACGGGTCGCGGTGGCAGGCATCGTGCACAGTCTTTGAATGAGCGCCTTCCAGTCGTCAATCCCCGGCAGCGGGTTCGCTTGTTCCTTAACTGGAGATTCAAAAAACCAAGGAGCGGGCGGACTCCGATCCGCCCCAGTCCATGAAAAGCCAAAGGATAGTGGTTCACCGCTCCCCTTTGGCTTTTTATGGGCATCCATTTTTCAAGAACTCTGGACCATTGGCCGCTCGCGGTTTCACAAGAGTCTTAAGTTTGTCCATGACGCTGCGGATCGGGACAGTGAGGGACAGTACCGCAGACGACTTTGAGCAGGCCGCGGTCGGTGTCGGTGCAGGCGTTTTGGGTGAAGTGGACCAGATAGACGGGCGAGCCGCCTTGTTCCACTCAGTCAATCTCTGCGTCCCTTTGCGACCTTTGCGGCTTTGCGGAAAATCCAATGTCTTTTGATGCGTCAGCCCTGTGGATCACACAGGCGTCTTGAAAGCGCGGGAAGCATGGTTCATTCTCTCCCCGTTCCACCATGGCAACCTCGTCACCCGATACCACAAACACCACGCCCTGGGCTTCCCGGCGTGATCCCTCGGGCAGGCATCTCATCCGCCGCTCGCTGCCGTGGCTCGGACTGTTAGCATTGCTCTCGCTCATCGGCTGGGGCCTGTGGCCGAAGCCAGTCATCGTCGAAACCGGCGCGATCACCCGCGCGCCGCTCACCGTCCATATTTCAGAGGAAGGAAAAACCCGTGTCCGCAATCGCTACATCGTCGCCGCACCGGTGGCGGGAAAAATGCGCCGCATCCCGCTCAAGCCCGGCGATGAAGTGCAAGCAGGCACGACTCTTCTAACCGCCATCGAACCCGCCGCCTCACCGCTGCTCGATCCACGCACGCGCGTGCAGGCAGAGGCTCTCGTTTCCATGCACGAGGCATCGCGCAGGAAAGCCGCCGCAAGCCTCGAAGCCCTACGCGCCGCGTTGAAGATGGCGGATGCCGACCGCGACCGCATACGATCTGTTAGAAACGACGGCACCATCTCCGCCTCCGACCGCGACCGCATGGAGGCCGATGCCTCGATCAAAGCCGCCGAAGTGCGCGCTGCGGAATTCTCGCTGCAAGTCATCGACCACGAACTCGCCCAAGCAAGAGCCGTCCTGCTGCGGCCGGATACGAACACCACCGGCAATCTCGTGGAAGTGAAATCCCCCGTTTCCGGGCGCTTGCTCAACGTCATGCAGGAAAGCGAAACCATCGTGGCCGCAGGCACACCGATCCTCGAAATCGGCGATCCCAATGACATCGAGATCGAAGCCGAAATCCTCTCGCGTGATGCCGTCGCCATCCAACCCGGAGATGCCGTGGAAATCGAACAATGGGGTGGCGAAAGCCCACTCAAGGGCCGCGTCCGCCGCATCGAGCCCGCCGCCTTCACGAAAATCTCCGCGCTCGGCGTGGAAGAGCAGCGCGTCCATGTGCTCAGTGATCTCATTGATCCGCCACAAGCAACCAAAGCGCTCGGCGATCGCTACCGCGTCGAGGTCCGCGTCGCCGTTTGGCATTCGGACGACGTGCTCGTGGTTCCCGCAGGCGCGCTTTTCCGCGAAGGTAATCTCTGGAAAACCTTCGTCTATCAGAACGGCAGCGCTCGCCTTACCACCATCGAAGCCGGCCACAGCGATGGCCGTTTCACCGAAGTCCTCTCCGGCCTCAAAGCCGGTGAAAAAGTCCTACTCCATCCGCCGGACACCGTGAAGGATGGCGCAGCGGTCATTGAGCGCTGAATGCTCATAATCATTTCCCACCGTGAATCGTACCCTCACCATCTGGCTGCTACTCGATGGCAAGCCCGGCCACGAAAACCAATCGCTCGGACTAGCCGAGGCGATCGGGCGGCGGGTGCCATGCGAAGTCCACCGGATTTCACTCGCTGGAAAACGCGGGCTGTTAGGGCGCCTACGTGCGGCTCTCAACGCGAGCAAGGATTTTCCGAAACCTGATCTCATCCTCGCCGCAGGCCACAACACTCATCCCGCGCTCGTCTGGTTGGCGCGCAAGCACCGTGCGAAGAGCATCGTGCTGATGAAACCCAGCCTGCCACTCGCTTGCTTCGATCTCTGCATCGCTCCGGCTCATGATTTTCCGCAAGGACAACAACGTGACAAGCTCATCCTCACACGCGGTGCCATCAACCGCATCACTCCAAGTTCCGCCGAACGAAACGACAAGCTGATCCTCATCGGCGGCCCCTCGAAATCCCACGGCTGGGACGGCGCGGCCTTGTTAGAAATGCTGGCGCAGGCCACGGATCGCGGTGGTTGGGAACTCACCGACTCCCGCCGCACTCCGCAAGGTTTCCTCGATGAAGCACGCACGAAATTACCGGGCGTGTCCGTGTTTTCCCACACACAAACCGCGCCGGACTGGGTGCCGGAGAAACTGCAGCATGCGAAGGAAGTGTGGGTCACCGAGGACTCCGTCTCGATGATCTACGAAGCGCTCACCAGCGGCGCAAGAGTCGGGCTGCTACCGTTACCGAGGCTGCGTGAAACATCGCGCGTGCTGCGTGGCATCGATAGCTTGATCCGCGATAGATTCCTCACGCCCTTCGATGCATGGCAAAAAACCGGGCGCATCGTGGCGGCACCGGAATGCCTGCGTGAGGCGGACCGTTGTGCGGAGCGCGTGCTCGAAATGCTGCGGTGAATCCGCAGGTCTTTATCCCGGAGGGCTAGGATCGTGGTTGCTGCGTCTCGCAGCAAAGTCACATTGCGGCGAGACGCAGCAACCACCTGACACCACATCACGAGTTCCCGAATTCGGGTTGAATCATACCTCGCCGCTGTCAGGCTGGCGCGAGTGAATGCACCGCTTGAGAATCCCGGCACCGTGCTCGTGTTGAATGGCAGCGAGCCCTTCGGCGTGGGCGGGCGGCGGGCGTGCTACGTGCATCCGCTGGATCCCGCGAAGTGCGTGAAAGTCCTGCGCACCGATGAAAGACGCACCATCCGCGTGAAAAGCTCCGGCTCGCTCATCCCCACGGCGTGGCGGCGGGAATACAACAACAACACCCATGAGATGCATGAGCTGCTTGCCTTGGAGAAACGCATTGGCGCTGAAAACATGGGTAAGCACATCCCCCGCTGCTATGGCATGGCGGAGACGGATCTCGGCCCCGGACTCGTGCTCGATCTGGTGCGCGATGAGGATGGCCGCATTTCCCACAGCATCCGCGAACTGATTACCCTGGGCTATGATCTGGAAAAACTGCGCCCTGCATTCGATGAGTTCTGCCGTTTTCTAACCGATCACCTCGTGCTCACCCGCAGCATCCTCGATCATAACCTCGCCGTTTCCATGAGTGCGCAGGGACCGCTGCGCATCGTCATGATCGACGGCCTCGGCTATCCTGGTTGGCTGCCGATCGCGGCGTGGATACCATCCATCGGACGCGCGAAGGTGGCGCAGCGGAAAGAAGATGCGTGGCGGCGCTTTGAATCATTCGCGGCCAGCGGCGGCGTGAGCGAGGAACTCCGCCGTAACAGCACTTGGGATCAGGGCCATCTCCGTCACCGCGGTTAAAATCACATCCACACACTCATGAGCGCCTTCAAGAAACAACTCCGCAGGCTTTTCTACCGAATGACCTCCGGCGGAAAACCGGGATACCACTGCCCGGTCTGCGGCTATCGCGGCGTGTTCAAGGACAAGAAACTCTACATGAGCACCGACGTGCGCGTTTCCACCAAATGCCTCGGCTGCAATTCCAAGGAGCGCCACCGCATGATGCACTTGCTCTTCGGCGAGTTCTTTCCAAATCCTGGCGATGCAGGGAAAAGCGTGTTGCACATCGCGCCGGAAGAGTTCCTGCGGCCGTTCTTCAGGAAACGCTTCGAGACTTATCACACGGCGGACCTCTTCATGGACGACGTCGATTTCAAGGAAGACCTACAGAAGATGTCGTTCCCGGATGGTAGTTATGACTGCGTGGTCGTCTCACGCGTACTCACCTGCCCGCCGGATCTTGAAGCCTGTCTCTGCGAGATGCGCCGCATCCTGAAACCGGGCGGCATCGCCATCATCGGCGAGATTTACACGCATGAGAAAACCGTAGAGTTCGGGAAATTCGTAGGCGAGCGCTCGCGCGAGATCGGCGTGGATGTCATTGATCTCTATCGGAAACATTTCTCCCGCGTGGACCTCATCATGTCCGATCGTTACCCGGAGGAACACCAGCTTCACAACCGCATCACGCATGACGGCAAGATCCAGGACGACTACCCGGAACTCATCCGCATCCCCGGTGTAGGCTTCAAGGACGTGCTGGCGCTGTGTTATGCCTGAGGCGCGTCAAACTGATAGCCCATCAGCCTGATCTCGCGGGAGAACCACTCGGCTACCTTCGCCTTCGTTTCATCGTCGTAATACTCGCGGTAGTCGGACTTCTCCTGAGTCACACCGGTCTTCTCGCGCGGCATGTTTCCATCATAGGGGATGCCGAGTTTTTCACAGATCGACGTGAAAGTTTTCAGGAAGCCTTTGTAATCGTGGACCTCGTCCATCATGCAGACATCGCCATCGAAGTAGAGATCACCATCGCGCGGCAGGCGGTGGGACTTGTTAAGCACGTATTCCCTGAACGGCGGGGTTTCCTTTTCCTGGCCGTGCTTTTTCCAGTTGTAGTAGGAAACGACTTTCTCCCACGGATTCCGCTCGAAGCAGAACTTGTAGTAGCTGTTCCACACGTCCTCGCCGATCAACTCGCGCACGCGGCTGGCTGGCATGTGTTCCCAATACCACGCGCCTAACAAAGGCGAGCGGCGGTCAATGCACTTGCGGAACAGGCGTGACTTCGCGTAGGTCCGACCGATGAGTGTGTTCTCAAAATAATTGCGTGGAATCCCGGTGTGTTCGTTGTCCTCCATCGAGGTGATGATGTCCTCAGGTCCGCACAGTGGCCCGAGCGCCATCTCCATGCTGCTGCCTGCGGTCTTGTGGGTCTTGATGAAGATGAACTTGTGGCGGTGGCTGATGATCATGGCGTTGTTTCCATTAGTTTCTACGACCGGTCCGCATGCGCAGACGGAATGCGAACATGCCCTCGCTGCCGCTTACCTTGATGCGGGGGATAAGGAAAGAATCACCGCTGCCGACTCCCTGCTCCGTGGTGACTGCGCCGATGAACCCGGCCTTGCGCGTGAGTTCAACCTCGCGCGGACCAAACAGCCCGAAGGGATAACAGAACGTGGGCGCGCTCACGCCGAAGGTAGATTCAAGCGCTGTCTTGCAGTCGTGGATTTCCTGCCATGCTTCATCTTCGGAAAGCGCGGGCAGATTCGCGTGAGTGATCGTGTGGCCGCCTAGCTCAATGAGTCCGCTGGCGAGCATGCTGCGGATTTCATCATCGCTTAGTTTCGGCTCGGCACCGAGTTCTCCACTGTCATGGGAGGTTTTCTTTTTGGTGGACCAATCAAATCCTTCTTCACGGTGAATCACGGGAAACAAGGTGGCCTTCGCTCCGAATTCCTTCAGCACGGGCAGCGCGTGAATGAGATTGTCCTGATAGCCGTCATCGAAGGTGAGTGCCACGCGTTTCACAGAGGAGTCGGGTTTTTCAATGATCTCGCTGAGGAAACAAAAGCTCCAGCCATCACGCTTCAGCCATGCCACTTGTTCGCGGAACAAGGCGGGCGGCACCCGCATCTTGTTGAAGCGCGCACCGGGCAGTGGCTCGCGCACCATGTGATACATCAGCACGCGCGGCTCTCCGTAGGAAACGGTGCCGCGCCACCATGCGTGGCGGATGGTGAACCACGCGCCCGCACCCAGCGCGGTGGCACCGGCAAGCAGCAGTGGCGAAGTGGCGTTCATGCGTAGGCGTTAGCTGAGTTCGCGATACACGTCGAGCGTGGAGCGGCACATCGCATCCAGCGTGAATGGCTCACCGGCGGCGGCAGGAAGTTCGCCATTGGCAATCACCGACAGCGTCGTTTCTAACAAAGCGCGGCTGTCTCCCAGTGGCACGCGGCCCGTGAGAAACAACGCAGCTAACAACTCGCCCACTCCGCCGCAATCGTAGCCGACGACGGGTTTGCCGAGCGCCATGGCTTCCAGCACGGTGCGGCCAAAGGACTCGGGTTGTTGCGAAAGCGCGCAAACGACATCGCTCACAGCCATGATCTCGCGGATGTCCGCGCGGTGACCGAGGAAGGTGATGTCTTCAGTTAAACCGAGTGCTTGGACGAGACCGCGCAGTTCATCGAGGTAGGCGCGTTTCTTCGGGTGAGTGTCTCCCGCGATCAAGCCATGGGCGGGGATGCCGCGCTGCTTGAGTGCGGCGATGAGTTTGAAGAAATCTTCATGGCCCTTGAGCCGCGTGATGCGGCCAGGAAGTAGCAGCGTGCGCTTTTCTGCTAAAGCGGGATGTTCGGATTGCCAACGCGCGAGCCACTCGTCAGATGGGCGATAGTCATGGCCGTAGTCCTGCGGAGTGATGCCACGCGGGATCACGCGGATGCGGTCTGCCGGAGTCTTCGGATAGTTTTCCGAAATGTAACTGCGGATGCTTTCGGAAACAGCGATGACGCGCTCGCCACGCGTCATCACGGCGCTGTATCGGTTCACCGAGTAGAAGCCATGCACGGTGCTGACGAGACGCGGGCGGGTGGCGGGATTCATGCCGCGCCATGCGAGCCACGCCACCCAGCCAGGCACACGCGATCGGATGTGCAGGATGTCTGGCCGCTCTGCTGTTAAGATACGCCGTAGTGGCAGCACTTGCAGCAGCGTGGCCGGATGCTTGCGATGAACCGGCAACGCGATGTGCCTGGCTCCGGCTTTTTCCAGCGCGTCCACCATGCGGCCTCCGTTGGAAACGACGAGCGCTTCGTGCCCCTGCTTCACGAGAAACGACGCGATCTCCAACGTGCCGCGCTCCACGCCGCCGGCATTCATTTCCGGTAGGATCTGGAGGATTTTCATGACGGTGAAACGACAGGCACCGCCTCGCGACGTGCGGCTTTGATGAGGACTTTCGGAGCTGCGATGGTGAGGATGTAGTCCACCGGCAGCGCGGCGGCGACATCAATGGCAGCAATGGCTTTTGCCAACTCGTCGCGATCTGACGAAGCGGTGATGCGATGTACGCGCGTGTTTTCCGGAAGCCACCGCGGCAATGCACGATCAGGCTCCAGCACGGCCTCGTAGATCACATCCGGGTGGAGCCACTCGTCAGGCATGCGCCACTCCGGCGGCACGCCGCAAAGCCAAAGCAGCGCGCGGTGGGGCTTGCCCTCGCTCAAGGCATCCTCGCCCAACCATTCCCGCACGCTGTACTTGGAACGCAGGTAAAGTTTCCACCGCTCCTGAAACCAGAAGACATCCACAGGCCCGGATTTCATCGCACGCTCCAGCGCGGCCATGCAGTGCTTGGTGATGTGCGGCGTCTCCACCGGCATGAAAACCGCAGACCATTGGCCTGGCTTCACAGTGGTCACCGCGAGCGCGAGCACCGTGCTTTTCGAGCGCCGAGCTAACAGACTCGGCAGCGGGCTGGCACGCGTGAGACGACCGAAGAACTTCACAAGCTCGCCCTGTATCCCCACCCGCTGGTCCGCCAGGATGCCGACGATGCCGCCCTCGCGGAGAAACCCGGTGACATGCAGCAGATTATCGTGCTTGGAAAACATGCGGGTGCCATCGGCCTGGCGGCGCGCGAGCACGCGTGCATCTAACAGCCCGTTGTTGAGCGGACGGTAGAAGGCACCAGCCTGCGAGCCTTTCGGGAAATACCGCACGATGCGGCTGAGGATTTCCCAGTTTCCCATGTGCGAGAGCAGGAGCACCACGCCCTTGCCGCCAGCCAATGATTTTTCTAACAAGTCGAGGTTTTCAATGTGGATCACCTCGTCGAGCTTCGCAGGGGACAAGCGCGCGGTGTGTGCTGCGGAAATCATGTTCGCGCCGGTGCGGAGGAAGGTTTCACGAGCCATGCGCCGGAGCGCGGGTAGGTCCATTTCTCCGGCAAAGGCGATGCGCAGATTTCGCAGGATGATCCTGCGCCGCAGCGGAAAAAAATACCACGCGAGCCCCCCCAGCACCTCTCCTAGGCGGAACGCCCACGGCCCGGGAAGACAGCCCGCCAGCCCTTCGATCAGCGAGTGACCGAGGCATTCGAGCCGCCATTGCAAGGGCGTCGGTGGGTTTTCAGGATCGCCGCTCATAGTTGGCCGGGAACCCGTTGGGTAAAGGTTTCAACTCAGCCATGCAAGGCCGATGCAGCGTGTTAGGCGCCCTTGACCACTACCTTCTCAGCCTTCAGCCAGCATCGCAGCACACTGGCATCCGCAGTGAGATTGCCAAGCATTCGCCAGTTGGATTTTTGCAACACAAGCGCGTCCTCACGACTCTCGTCCACCACGCACCAAGGCCGCGAGCCGGACGCATGAATCATCCGAAAATTTTTCCCATCCACTTTCAGGAAACCCACATGCGTATCAAGCCCGATCAGATAGATGCCCGGCTCCGCACCTGCCAACTCCGCCGCGAAGGCATCGTAAGGTTTTCCGACGGTCAGCACGCAGTCATCCTTTTCGAGAAACGAGCGCAGGATATTTCCCGATGGCTGCTGCGCGAGTTGGTAGCGGTCCACTTGGAAACCCGCGTCCATCAGCACGGTGGAAACGAAATACCCGCATGCGATCCGCCCGCCGCCAGGCTTCGCGGCAGTGCCATTAAAGTCCCAAGGCGTGCCCAGCCAGCAACGCATCATTTCAGGCAGCGCACGTTCGAGTATCACCCGCGCGTCATGCTCTACTGCTTTTCGTTCCGCATCGTTGGCCGCTTGGCGGTGGCGTTTCGCTAGATCCTTACGCCAACGAGCGAGTTCGGAAACGAGGACCGCGTAGGTCTTCGGGTCCGGCTTCACGGTCTTTCGCACGCCGATCTCCACACCGCCACTGATGCTGCCGAGCCATGCGCCCACTGGCCCGCGATACCACCAACCCGCCGTGCCGACCAATGCCAGCAGCGCGATGAGCAGGAACCAGCGGCGTTTCATGCACGCACTTTATCCCACTCGGAATGCGCCGACAAGCTCCCCGCCTTGCATCTTCCCGCGCCGCTGCGAAGACTGTCGCCATGTTAAAAAAAGAACGCGCCGATCACTTGCTGCGACGCCTCGCGGAACTCTATCCGGAAACGCCGATCCCACTCGATCACACGGACGCGTTCACGCTGCTCATCGCCGTCCTGCTCTCCGCGCAATGCACTGATGTCCGCGTCAACCAAGTCACTCCCGCCTTGTTCAAACTCGCCAACAACCCACACGACATGATGAAGGTGCCCGTCGATGAAATCCGCGCCATCATCCGTCCCTGCGGTTTGTCACCACGCAAGTCCGCCGCCATTTCCGGACTCTCAAAAATCATCGTCGAACAACATGGCGGTGAGGTGCCTGCGGATTTCGCAGCCTTGGAAGCGCTGCCCGGAGTCGGCCACAAGACTGCATCCGTCGTGATGGCGCAAGCCTTCGGCGTGCCTGCCTTCCCGGTGGACACACACATCCACCGCCTCGCCAAACGCTGGAAACTCAGCTCCGGAAAAAACGTCGAACAAACCGAACGCGATCTCAAAAAACTCTTCCCGCGAGAGTCATGGAACAAGCTACACCTCCAGATCATCTTCTATGGCCGCGAACACTGCTCCGCGCGCGGCTGCGATGGAAGATCGTGCCTGCTGTGCCGGGAGCTGTTTGGTTAGTAACTGTTCACGCCACTGCACTATCGCGCTCACTGAGGAAAAATGAATCGGGAATCATACCGATGTGATCCACGACGAGATCAGGCTGATAAGCATAGCGGATCAGATCCTCCCTGCGCGTGCCACCGCTCAACACGAGCACGCTGCGGTAGCCCATTTGCACGGCCCCTAGAATGTCGGTTTCCATCGTATCGCCTACCATGATGGTCTCATCGGTCCGAAGTCCCATTTCCTTGCGAGCTCCACGCATCATGACTGGACTCGGCTTTCCTACGGAAAACGCCTGCACACCAGTGGCCCGCTCGATCATCGCAACGATCGCACCACAACCGGGGCGGATGCCTTGATCGGTCGGGCAAGTGGGGTCCGGATTGGTAGCGATCAAGCGCGCACCCTTCGCAACAAGACGCACACCGCGCTCGATCATCTCGAAGGTCATGGTCCGCCCCTCGCCCACCACCACGAAGTCTGCATCGTCATCTACCACGGTAAAGCCATTGCGGTGAAGAGCCGCCGCAAGTCCATGCTCGCCGATCACGTAAGCGGTACCGCCGGGTTTCTGCGAAGCGAGGAATCGGGCGGTGGCCATCGCACAAGTGAAGACTTCTCCTTCGTATGCCTGGATACCCAAGCGCACAAGCTTCAACGCCACGTCCCGTCTGGCACGCTGCGAGTTGTTTGTTAGGAAACGGAATGGAATCCTGCACGAGCGCAGCCGTTGGATGAACTCAGCCGCACCAGGGATCAGTTTCGCACCGCTGTAGATAACGCCGTCCATATCGAGAAGAAATCCTGTCTTTTTCATGACAATCATTCCAGCCCATGCCGTGCCACATCCTGCTATTTCGGCGAATTCTGCCTTGAAGGGTATTCATGCGAGCGAGGCAAATACCTGATGCGGTTGCATGTGACAAAATCGTGATCCGAGAATGCTTTTAGAATTAAAGCAGGTCGGCACGGCGAATTCTAACCGATCCGTATCCGCTCTACCACCGGCACGCGCTTGTTGAGCCAGGCCAGCAGGAAGAACACATTGAGTCGCCAGCGGATCGAGAAGGTCAGCTCGGTGCGTCCGGCGAGCACCGAGTTGATCGCGCACACCATCCGGTGCTTGTTCACCGGCTGGAAAAAGATCTGTGCGAAGTGCAGCTTGTAGAAGTTTTCGATGAAGCGCCAATAGAGTCCCACGTTTCGCCAAGTGGTCTTCTCGTAGCTGCGCATCGCCGCAGTCATCGCCTGGTTTTCATCCAGCGCTCCGGCAACCACCTTTGCTCCCTGCAGGCCACTGCTCATGGCAAGCATCACTCCGCTGGAAAAAATCGGGTCAATGAAGCCCGCAGCATCACCCACGCGCACCACGCGCGGCGAGACGAGAGACTTGTTCTGATAGGAAAAATCCACCGCCACTTGTGGCTCGGCGAGCGCCTCCGCATTCGCGAAGCGCATGTCCACTGCCATGGTCGAGCGCACGGCCTCTTCGAAGACCTCCGCCGGTTTTCGCTGCGATAATTGGAAGTCCGTCTTGTCGAGCACCAGTCCCACGCTGGTCTTGTCCGGCCCCAACGGGATGAGCCAGAACCACGAATTTTCCCGGCGCACGATGACGATATCGCCCTCCTCGTTTCCCTTCGGCATGTCCACTCCGCTGAAGTGTGCGAAGATCGCAATCTTGCGGTGCCCGGGATAATACTCGCGCAGCGATTCTAGGTTTCCCGTGTGATTCGAGAGCCCGCTCGCATCAATGAGGAAGCCTGCGGTCTCGCTCCATTCCACGCCGTCCGTTCCGCGAAAACGCACCGTCACCTTGTCGTCACCCGCTTTATGATCGAGCACCAGCGTTTCCTCGCGCACCACCGCACCGCATGCGCGCGAGTGCTCTAACAATATCTGATCAAAGGCGGAGCGTTCCACCTGGATGGACTCTGGAAACTCGGTGAAGCTGCCTTTGGAAAAATCTAACCGGTTGTGCCGCGAGCCATCGCCCATCCAGAACTGCGCTCCGCGTTTCACTATGAATCCAGCCGCCGCTATCTTCGGCCACACGCCGAGTTCCTCGAAAATCTCGCGGTTGTAAGGCAGCAGCGATTCACCGATATGGAAGCGCGGGAACTTCGACTTCTCCAACACCAGCACCCGCTTCCCAGCCTGCGCCAGCGTCGTGGCCGCAGTCGAACCCGCAGGACCGCCACCGATCACGATGACGTCCCAATCCAATTTGGCAGCAGCGGCAGAGCACATGCACCGGAGTATGAATTATCGCGCGCTGCCGCGCAACAACTGCATCTTCTTCTGCATCTTCTGGCTAGACAGGCCAGATTTTGAAAACTAAATTGCAGCCGTGAAATCAAAAAGCTGGCAACTACAGGAAGCCAAAAACCATTTCAGTGAAGTGGTGGACAGAGCCATCAGATACGGTGCGCAGACCGTCACTAAACACGGCAAACCCGCTGTGGTTGTCGTTTCCATGGAAGAATACCAGCGCCACGTCACGCCGGGCAAGTCGCTCTTCCAAGCTCTCCGTGAGTGCCCGGAGGATCTCGGACAACTCATCGGAAAACGCACCAAAGGCAAAGCCCGCACCATTCGGTTCGAGTGAAGCTGATCTTTTGAGAACCATGGACTACCTTCTCGACACGAATGTAGTTTGCGAGGCGACCGCGAAACAACCGGACCCCAAAGTGCTGGCATGGCACGAAAAACACGCCGACCAATGCCTCCTCTCATGCATCACCTTGGGTGAAATTTGGAAAGGTATCCATTTGTTACCGGAAGGAAAACGCAGAACCGCCTTTGCAGTGTGGGCTGCAGGAATTGAGCGGGATTTCCAGAGCGTAACGCTCGCACTGGATGCCAAAACACTCAAAGCCTGGGGCAAGCTCTATGCCAAACACGAAGCGAAGGGCTTCAATATGAGCGTGCTCGACAGCCTCATCGCCGCTACCGCACTGGTCCATGGACTCACGATTGTGACCCGGAATGGCCGCGATTTTCCGCCGGATGTGAAGACACTCAACCCATGGAAATCGTGAGAACCTGGAATGCTCTCCCATGGTTGCATTCGCCCCAAGCCGGGTAATAATGCCGCGCGATGAATCTGCGGCTCCACGAACTCAATCCCGAATACGATGTCGTCATCATCGGCGGCGCGCTCTCAGGCTCCGCCACCGCCACGCTGCTGCTGCGCAAGAATCCCGACATCCGCATCCTCATCGTGGACAAAGCGGAGAAACTCGGCCGCCGCGTCGGCGAGGCGACAGTCGAAGTCAGCGGATACTTTCTCGGTCGCGTGCTCGGCCTCACGCAGTATCTCAACGAAGCCCACATAACCAAACAGGGGCTTCGTTTCTGGTTCGCAAACGACAAGGTCGCCTCGCTGGATCAAGCATCTGAGGTGGGGCCGCGCTACCTCGCGAGACTGCCTTCCTATCAAGTGGACCGCGCCGCCCTCGATGAAGAAGTTTTGCGCCGCGTGGAAACATCGGGAACGAACGTGCTCCGCCCCGCCACGGTTTCTAACATCCGTCTCAATCCCGGCGGCATGCAAACCATGGAGATCAAACAGAACGGTGAGATGCGGGAAGTCCGCGCTCGCTGGATCGTCGATGCTTCTGGCCTCGCAGCCGTGCTCGCCCGCAAGGAAGGCTGGTGGAAACCCAACACGGATCACCCCACCGCATCCGCATGGGCGCGTTGGAAGGGCGTTAAAGATTGGGACGGACGCGAACTAACAGAAAAATTCCCGCAATGGGCCGCCGCTCACTACGGCACTCGCGGCACTGCCACCAATCACATCATCGGCGATGGCTGGTGGAGCTGGTGGATTCCTCTCAAGGGCGGCGATGTCAGCGTGGGCGTCGTGTTTGACCAACGCCTTGTCGATTTTCCACAGGACGGCGGAAACATCGGCGACCGCCTCAAGAACTTCCTCATTCGCCACCCCGTCGCGCGCGAACTGTTAGAGCACGCGACATACGTCCCGGAGGATCAGCACTGGCGCAAGAACCTCGCCTACTACAGCACCACCTTCGCAGGTGACGGTTTCTCGCTCGTTGGCGACGCCGCAGCATTCATCGATCCGTTTTACAGCCCTGGCATGGACTGGATTTCCTTCACTGCGACCCGCACTGCGGACACTATCACTCGCCAGCGCGCGGGTGAGGCTGTCATTCCGTTAGTGGAAAACCAAAACCGTCTTCTCGCCCTCTGCCACAGCCGTTGGTTCGATGCGCTCTACCGCGATAAATACCACTACCTCGGCGAATACGATCTCATGAAACTCGCCTTCCGCCTTGATCTCGGCCTCTATTACTGGGGTGTCGTCCAAGCGGTCTTCGATGATGAAGAGCAGGGTTTTCTGACCGCACCATTCACCCACCCCGCCGCTGGTCCCATCGCCGCGCTGATGCGAATCTACAACAGCCGCTTCGCGAAAATCGCCGCACGCCGCCGCCGCATCGGCACGCTCGGCCTGATGAATGATCGCCAGCGCACGCTCATCCCCGGCTTTCTCATCGGCCGCGGAGAGATTCGTAAGATCATCCCGCTTCTCTATCAGTGGCTGAAACTTGAACTGCGTGAAGGCTGGTACACCTGGGGCAGCGAAAAAACGATGCAGCCCAGAACCGCGAGCAATCACGCCTGAGCAATGGACGCAAAAACGCCCGCCTCCTGTTAGTAAGACGGGCGTTTTTGATGGAATGACTTGGATTACTTCGAGCTCGAGATGAGGCTTGCCTGAGTGGCTCCCTTCTTGATCTTGCTCTGCTTGATCCAGCTCATGGTGGAGCGTAGTTTCGCGCCGACCTTTTCGATCTGATGCGCGGCCTCGGCTTTGCGGATCGGGTTGAAGCGTTTGTAGCCGCTTTCATATTCGGCGGTCCACTCCTTGGCAAACTTGCCGGACTCGATCTCCTTAAGCTGCTTCTGCATGCGCTTCTTGACGGAGGCGTCGATGATCTTCGGACCCACGGAAACATCACCCCACTCGGCGGTTTCGGAAACGGAGAAGCGCATTCCGGCGATGCCTTGCTCGTTCATGAGGTCCACGATGAGTTTGAGTTCGTGAAGGCACTCGAAGTAGGCCATCTCCGGCTGATAACCAGCCTCGACCAGCGTTTCAAATCCGGCTTTCACCAGCGCCGCAGCGCCGCCGCAAAGCACGCACTGCTCACCGAAAAGATCGGTCACGGTTTCCTCGCGGAAGTTGGTTTCAAACACACCGGCACGTGCGCAACCGATGCCGCCGGCCCATGCGAGCGCGTTCTTCTTGGCGTTTCCTGAAACGTCCTGATGAATCGCGATGAGGCCGGGAACACCCTTGCCCGCGACGAACTGTGAACGCACGGTGTGGCCTGGGCCTTTGGGTGCCACGAGGATGACGTCGATGTCCTTCGGCAGCTTGATCGTCTTGAAGTGAACGGCGAAGCCGTGGGAGAAAAGCAAGGTCTTGCCCTTGGCGAGATTCGGCGCGATGTCCTTCTCATACACGGACGAAATGACCGTATCCGGGGTAGCAACGAAGATGACATCGGCAGCCTTAACCGCATCCGCAGTGTCCATCACCTCGAAGCCGAGTTTCTTGGCGACTTCACGGGACTTCGACTTCTTGTAGAGGCCGATCACGACCTTGAGGCCACTGTCCTTGAGGTTGAGCGCGTGGGCGTGGCCTTGAGAGCCGAAGCCGATCACGGCGAGGGTTTTCTTCTTGAGCGGGGCGATAGGGGCGTCCTTGGTGGTATAGATCTTCGCGGCCATGGCAGATCGGTAGTTTGGTTCGATTGGGGCACACCACATCCATCGGGGATGCGGCGGGGCGGCACACTGACCCGCATGACGGCGCGGGGTCAAGCAACAACCCACATCCGTAAATCCAAGTGCTTGCCGGATGCCCGCAATGCCCGTTATGAGAAGCGCGTGTCCGGCAAGAACATCGTCTATTTCGATTTGGAAACGCAGCGCAGCTTCGGTGACGTCGGCGGTTTTTCTCAAAAATCCAAGATGGGAGTCTCCATCGCGGTGACTTACAGCACCGCGCGCGGCAGCTATGAAATCTACACCGAAAAAGACATGGAGAAACTCGGGGAAGAACTCGTCCGCGCCGATCTCGTCGTCGGCTGGAATCACATCCTGTTCGACTATGCCGTTCTTCAGCCTTATGTTTTCCACACTCTCGCCGAGCAGACACTCAACCTCGACATGATGCTGGAACTCGAAACCATCCTCGGCTTCCGCCTCAAGCTGGATTCCGTAGCGTCCGCTTCACTCGGCACCGGCAAGACCGCCGACGGACTGGATGCGCTGCGCTGGTGGCAGGAACACAAGAAGACTGGTAACTTCGCACCGCTACGCAAGATCGCCGAATACTGCGCTTACGATGTGAAGGTGACGAAATGCGTACACGAATACGCGCTCCATCACGGCTTGCTCAAGTATGACGACAAGAACGGCAGAAAAGCCGAAATCGCAGTGAACTGGGGATGACTTGAATCAAAGATTCAGAGCCATCCGACCATCTTGAGCACCTCGGTCACCGTCCACACAAAGGTGGCGGAGAGGGCTACGATGAAGATCCAGATGCACCGTTCAATGGCAGGACGTGTCATGGCCGCGTTTTCTATCCCCTGAACGTGGATAGGCAAGGGAAATGCCCGGTCATTTTCAAAAAAAGAGCCCCGATCATGTTACCATGATCGGGGCATATACCTGGCGACGACCTACTCTCACAGGACCTATCGTCCCACTACCATTGGCGCTGAGGCGTTTCACTTCCGGGTTCGGAATGGGACCGGGTGGTTCCACC
>JANMLQ010000184.1:0-6648 GCA_031372635.1 Akkermansiaceae bacterium
CCCCATCGCAACGCAGTTCGGTTAGAGGAAATACTAAACAGCTTCGCGCTACGTCCCGCCGGCGTCACCGGCGTCGCAAGACAAGCGACCACCCAATGGCACCCGGACATCCGCGATGCTGGAACCACCACCCACGCCGCCACCATCGCCACCGAGACGCTCGCCTGCCCATGGAAACCCTCAGCCTTGCTGGTGCTCGTTTCCATCAAGGGAAATCCTTACAGCGATTGCGAGATCAAGGCCGTCTTCCATGCCACCAAGGAAAACGTCAGCCGCTATCGCCTGTTAGGTTTTTCTCCCGTGGAAGGTCGTGATGAAGCTCCGCTGCCCACCATCCTGCCCGCAAAATCTGCCACCACGCTGGTCATCGAAGTGGAAACCTCCAGTGCCGCCAGCGCGCTTGGCAGCATCGAATGGTCCGTCAACGGCAAGGCCGCCGCTCCCGTCCCGCTCACCCGCAATGGCGATGCAGAACCCTCCGATGACGCCCGTTTCGCAGCCCTCATCTGCACCTACGCGTTGTGGCTCACCCAAGACAACAGCGGCCTCATCGATGCAGCCCTACTCGCCGCTCTCGCCCGCGAAACCACCTCGGAAAAACTCTCCGGCGATCGCACACAACTGCTCGAACTCATCGACCGCTCGCTTCAATTGTGAACGTAGTATAGGCAAACGAAGCCAGCGGGACTTTGGACTGCGGCGGGCATCGCCGCTTTGGCGTTTGAGTTCGTTATCACTTCACAGCCTGTTCCCAATCACCAAGAAGGCCCGCAACGTTGCCTGCGTAAAACGCTCATGCTTCCGGAGAGACTGCTCGCCCGCTTTATCGGCCCGGAGCTGGAAGAAATGGAAAAAGATCGCGCCACGGGCCGCACCGTCAACGCAGCCTCACTCTATCAGAAATTCATCGCGCGTTGGCTTTACCGGGACGATGGCAAGCACCTCTTCACTCCAGCCCACAAGCTGCGCCTCATGGAAAACCTCGCCGCCGCCCTCTGGCGGTAAACATTCCTTCATGAAAACCCTGTCATCCCCTCGGCACCCGCCGGAACTCGCGGCGGTGACAGGAGCCTTTTCCGGGCCAGAAGTCGGGCCGCTGTGAACTTGCTTCAAGGAGAGGTGGACTCCGATCCACCATGCCCATGAGAAGCCAATGATGTGCGAGGCTCTCTCTTCATTGTCATTCGCATGGGCAGAGCGATCATGCATCGCCTCTCCTTGAGTCTTGCTCAAAAAGGGATGTTGTCGTCATCATCCTCATCGTCAGCAAACACGGGCGCTTTCGGTTTCACCTTCTTGCCGCCGACTTTGGCGATGCGGACGGAGATGACGGTGTGGGTGCCGTGTTTCTCGCGTTTCACTTCAAAGAGGTCGATGGCCTCGAAGAGATCGACGAGTTTCTTGAAGCCGTAGGTGCGGTGGTCGAAGGGGCCTTCGTTGCTGATGCGGGTGCCGACGGTGCCGAGATTGGCCCACCCCTCCTCGTCGGCGGAGGATTTAACGGCGTTACGGAGGGTGTTGATGAGCTTGGTGTTGCCTTTGAGGTCGTGGCCGTTTTGGGTATTTGATTCGGCGATGGACTGGACAGCTTTTGGCTTGGCGGTGGCGGGCTTCGCAACTTTGGGTTCCTCCAGATAGATGAAGCGGGTGCAGGCGGCGATGAATGGCTCCGGCGTCTTGAGTTCGCCAAAACCGAAAACTTCCTTGCCATCGGCGCGGAGGCGCTGGATGAGCGGCGTAAAATCGCTGTCCGAGGTGACAAGGCAAAAGGTGTTCAGTTTTTTCGTGTAGAGCAGGTCCATGGCGTCAATGACGAGTGCCATGTCGGTGGCGTTCTTGCCTTTGACGAGATCGAAGGACTGCATCGGCTGGATGGAGTTTTCATGCAGCACTTTGATCCATCCGTTGAGGTCCGCTTTGGTCCAGTTGCCGTATGCGCGGCGGATGTTCACCACGCCGTGCGCGGCAAGTTCAGAGAGGATGAACTCGATTTTTCCGGCAGGCGCGTTGTCCGCGTCGATGAGCAGAGCGATGCTGTTGGTGTGAGTTGCGGTCATGATTTGCTTCCCCCCGGCAGAATGATTCATGGCCCTTGGGACAAGCAAGCCATCTTCGGCCCCGGCCCCGGCATCCCCGACTCCGCGCGGAAGATCCTCACTCTACTGCTCAAACAGGTGGAGGAGTGAATGAAAATCGTGGCTAGCAGATTGTAGCAGCGTCTCCATAAGCGTAGCTGTCAATGAATCACCAGAGGTTTGAGCTATGAACCCGTCTATCGCTGTTAGATCATTTTTGAATATCCGACGAATTCACCTTCGAATCGGGGGCCGATTTTTGGATACCACAACCGCTGGTCCTTAGTAGGGGAGTAAAGTACACACCCAGATAATTTCTTTCTCTTCCATTGCGGCGTTTCCTCTGACAGGTTTCACCCAAAGTGAACCTCTTCCCTCATTCTAGGCGGATTGCCTTTCTCGGGGACTATGTGCCCCGCCGTTGTGGCATCGCAACCTTCACCCATCACCTGTGTGAAGCGGTGGCCGGACAGGCTCCGGACGCGAAGTGCATCGTCATCGCCGTGAACGACCACCCGGATAGCTATGACTATCCGTCCGAGGTGCGTTTTGAAATCCAGCAGAAGGATGTGGAGGACTACCGCGCTGCGGCGGACGAGCTGAACCAGAACCAAGCGGAAGTGCTCTGCGTGCAGCATGAGTTCGGCATCTACGGCGGTCCTGCGGGAAACCATCTGCTCGCACTGCTCAAGGAAGTGCGCATGCCGGTGGTGACCACATTGCACACCGTGCTGCACCAACCGGATGCAGCACAGCGCCATGTGATGGAGGAACTCATACGCCACAGCGACCGACTGGTGGTCATGGCGCGCAAGGGCGCGGACATCCTGCAAGAGACCTATGGCGTGACGGAAACCATGATCGATGTGATCCCGCACGGCATCCCGGACACGCCTTTCGCGGACTCGGATGAGTTCAAGGAGCAGTTCGGCGCGGCGGGCAGATCCGTGCTGCTGACCTTCGGTCTGTTAGGTCCGGGCAAGGGCATTGAGCATGCCATCCGCGCGATGCCGGAAATCGTCCGCAGGCATCCGCGCACGGTCTATCTGGTGGTGGGTGCCACGCACCCGCATCTCGTCGCCCGTGAGGGCGAGAAATACCGCACCAGCTTGGAACACCTCGCGGCGGACCTCGGCGTGGGTGAGCAGGTGGTGTTCTTCAACCGCTTTGTTTCACATGACGACCTCAAGGAGTTCATCGCCGCTGCAGACATCTACCTGACGCCCTATCTGCACGAGGCGCAGATCACTTCCGGTGCGCTCGCCTACGTCTTCGGCGCGGGCAAGGCCGTGGTTTCCACACCCTACTGGCACGCGGTGGAGTTATTAGGCGACGGTCGTGGCGTGCTGGTGCCGTTCCGGGATTCTGACGCGATCGCAGAGGCGGTGTGCGCGCTTCTGGACGACAGGCCGCTGATGCGGCAAATGCGTTTGGGGGCCTACGAAGCGGGCCGCTCGACGATCTGGCCGGCGGTGGCGCGGCGCTATCTGGAGTCCTTCCAAAAAGCGAAGTCCTCGCGCAGGCCGCAGGCGGAAAGCGTGCGTGCGAGGTGGTCCCAGATCACTCGCCCAGGTAGGCTACCGCAAGTGCGGCTGGATCATCTGGTGCGGATGACGGACGGCACCGGTATCTATCAGCACGCGATTCACAACGTGCCGAACTTCCACGAGGGGTACTGTGTGGATGACAACGCCCGCGCATTCATCCTGTGCAACCTACTGGAGGAATCCGCCATCCCATCGCAAAAACAAAACCTCGATCTGCTCGCCACGCGTTATCTCGCGTTCATCGCTGCGGCCTTCCGTGATGACAACGGACGCTTCCGGAACTTCATGAGCCATGACCGCCGCTGGCTGGAAGAATGCGGTAGTGAGGACAGCCATGGGCGCGCGCTTTGGTCGGTGGGCTCCGGCAGCCTGCGCTCCCACAATGACGGCCACCGCCGGCTCTGCGCCGGGCTATTCGAGCGCGGTATGAAAGTCGTGCCCGCATTCACTTCGCCGCGTGCCTGGGCTTTCTCGCTGATCGGTGTGAACGAATACCTGCGCGCCCATCCCGGCGACGAGGACGCCACCGCGTTTCGCCACATCTTGTTAGAGAAACTACTGCAACGCTGGCATGACTGCGCCGACGGCGAATGGCCGTGGTTTGAAACCCGCATGACTTATGAAAACGCGCGTCTCAGCCAGGCGCTCATCCTTTGCGGGCAGTTGATCCCCCATGCGCGTGCGCTGGAGACTGGCCTCAACAGCCTGCGCTGGCTGGCCGTCCAACAGAAATCCGAGGCCGGACATTTCCGCCCGATCGGCAGCAATGGTTTCCATGAGAAAAACGGCACGCGCGCCGACTTCGACCAGCAGCCGGTGGAAGCGCAGGCGATGGTTTCCGCATGCCTCGATGCCTTCCGCGCGACTCGCGACGATTCATGGTGGCGCGAGGCGCGGCGTGCCTTCGACTGGTTCCTCGGCCGCAATGATCTCGGACTGCCGCTCTATGATGCGTCCTCGGGCGGCTGCCGTGACGGACTTCACGAGCACCGCGCCAATGAAAACCAAGGCGCGGAATCCACCCTCGCCTTCCAGATCGCCCTCGCGGAAATGACCGCCGCCGAGCACTCGCTGCCCCACCCCATCCCCGTGCCATGAAACCGCTCATCCTTTGCCGCCACGATGTTTCCCTACTTCCTGAAAGCTCGCGGGTCATCATCCGCCCCTTCATTCCCGCCGACTCCCACCGCATCACCACCATCATTGGTCGCGCGCTCGCTCTAACAGAAGACGAAGTCCGCGCCGAACTGCAAACCGTGCGCTCGGATTTCGATGCCCGCCACTTCGAGATCGAGGAGGTGCTGCTCCATCATTACCGCAAGGTGCAGCCGCACATCTTCACCGAGCGGCCACTGTCCCAGGAGCGGCAGTTACTCATCGGCGCGTTGTTTTCCGGCGAGTATGCGCTGGAGTCCGCCGCGCTCTTCAATCCCGCCATCGTTCCCCATCCGGACCAGTCCGGCATACCAAAGGGGGCGCTGCGTTTCATCCTCAGCCTGCGTGCCACTGGCGAGGGCCACATCTCTTCCATCGAGTTCCGCTCCGGCGTGATCCTCAACGATGGCTGCATGATGATGGACCCGGTCTCGCGTTTTCTAACCGTTCCAGAACTCCTGCCCAATCCCCGCTACCGCAAGATCCGCTTCCTGACAAAACTCCACGAAATGTGCGCCGATAGCATCCACTGCATAGCGGTGATGGAGCCACTCGGTGAGTTCTTCACGCTCAGTGATCTCCGCAAGTCCATCGATACCGTGCGCAGGGAAACGCAGCCGAACACCTCCGATCTCACCCGCGCGCTGGAACGCATCCAGTGGCTGGCGGACTCGAACTACGAACTGCGCTTCCCGCCCCACCTCTCGATGAGCGAGCGCATCATTTTTCCCGTCTCTTCCAACGAGAGTAACGGCATCGAAGACGCGCGTTTCGTCCACTTCACCGAGGACGACGGCACCGTGATGTACTACGCCACCTACACCGCCTACAACGGTCGCTCGATCCTGCCGCAACTGATAGAAACCGCAGATTTCCTCAACTTCCGCGTGCTCACACTCAATGGCAGCGCCGTCCAGAACAAAGGCATGGCGCTCTTCCCCCGCCGCGTAAACGGCGAATACCTGATGCTCTCACGCCAAGACGATGAGAACCTTTTCCTGATGCGCTCCAACAACCCGCACCACTGGGAAGATCCCGTGCTGCTGATGCGCCCGGCGGAAATGTGGGAGTCCGTCAAGATCGGTAACTGCGGCTCGCCGATCGAGACCCGCGCTGGCTGGCTCGTGCTCACCCACGGCGTCGGCCCGATGCGTAAGTACTGCATCGGTGCTGCGTTGCTGGATCTGGAAAACCCCGCGCGCGTGATCGGTAGGCTCAAGCAACCGCTGCTCGCACCAGAGGGCAACGAGCGCGAGGGCTACGTGCCCAACGTCGTCTATAGCTGCGGCTCCATCGTCCAAGGCGGCATGCTCATCCTACCTTATGCCATGAGCGACAAAGCCTCGGCGATCGTCAGCGTTTCACTGGATTCGCTGTTGGAGCGCCTACTGGAAAAATGACAGCCGCCATCGCAACTGGGGGAGTCATTGAAAGAGGTTAGCGAATGGGTTTCTTCGTGAAACGGGGAGCGCACGCGCCACCGCGTGCCGTCTCCGGCGCCCTCGCCGGAGACAGGCGTGTGCCACCCCGGAAGTCGTAAAACAGCTACAACACCGTTTGACCGATCCGCCGCCGTAGCGCGGGGGCGCACTACGGAACACGCGAGGGCGCGTGTGCTCCCCATCCAGTCGCCCACCACTTTCAGATACACGCGCAACCGGCGGCGCATTGACATCACGCAGGAAATGAACCACTCGTCGTGCGTTCTTTTTTGTGTCCATGGTCAAGTCCCCGTCCTTTATCGTATCCGATGATGCCAATGCCGCCTGCCGCGAGGTGGCTGCGGAAATCTCCCGGCTCATCCACAGCCGCAGCGCCACAGTGCTCGGCCTCGCCACCGGCAGCACGCCGCTGCCTCTCTATCAGGAATT
>JANMLQ010000193.1:0-10798 GCA_031372635.1 Akkermansiaceae bacterium
TTGCCGGCAGTAAGATCGAGCGTGTCCAGCTCGTCGAGCACCGGCATCCCGCGGTCGAAGCCGCGCAGCAGCGGGGTGGGCAGGTTGCGGGTACCGTATTCGGGCCGGAAGCTCAGCCGGTAGCTGCGTTTCGCAAAATCCGTCCATGACCCGCCGAAGCGGGTGAAGCCGGCGTTGAGTTGGATCGGTGGCGTGCCGTCCGGCAGAAACACCTCGACCGAGGCCTCGCGTTCGGTGTAGTCGCCGGACAGCACCGGCACGCTCACGCAGATAGTGGGCAATTGGCTCAGGCTGTTGCGCAGACGGGTGGCCAGCGCCCCCTGGGTGTAGGTGGCGTTCATCAGCGGCGAGGCCATGACACTGTTGTGAAAGATATAAGTATTCGTCTGCGTCTGCGGCGCGTGATAGCCGCTGCGGCGCACCGTCGCCCGCACCGTGAGGCTGCCGGTCACGGCCAGCGGCCCGGTGTAGGGCAGGGACGGCTCGGTGCCATCCACGGAATAGAGCAACTCTGCGCCCGGATTTGGATTGGTCAGCGTGAGCGCAAACGAGCTATCATAAAACCCGCGGCTGTGACTAAAGGTCGGCGGTTGCAGATAGCCGGTCAGCGCGGCGGTGAGGTTAAGGGCGGCGGGCGTGGGCGTGAGAAACGCCCACCCGCCGGCGAGGGTGCGGCCGTAAGCGAGATCTTCGAGCTGGGCCTGATAGTTGAGGAGCGCATCCACCGTGGTGACCTGGTCGGGCGCGGTGAGCACCAACGACTCGCTGGCGGAGCTGAGGTTGAAATTGGCGTGAAGAAACCCCGCCGGATCCACCGCCGTGGACCGCCCCGAGGCGAACACGATCCGGTAGCCGTGCGGTGAAATGACGGACCCGGCGGGAAACACCCATTTCATCGGCAGCGCTGGATTGTCACTCAGCCCGTAGCCGGCTAGATCGAGCGGCGTGTCGTTGGGGTTGTGCAGTTCGATCCAATCCGACGAGTCTCGGTAGCCGTCGCGCAACGACAGGCTGTTGCTGGCGACGAACTCGTTGATCCGGGCCGGCAGCGGCTGGCCGTTCACCTGCACCGTCACATATCTGACAGCCGGGCCTTGGTGGTCGGTGCCGATTAAAATATACTCGGTGGAGCTGGCGGGAGAGACTGAAATAGTGCCAGCGCCTTGGGCGTTAACATAACTTCCCACCGAACTCCCGCCGGGATAGAGCGTGAGGTCGCGCAAGTCGTCTTCCTGCCAGTTCAGCGTGGTGCTTTGGCCGGCGCTGAGCTGGGTGGCGGCGGCACTGAAGCCGGTGATCCCGGCTTCCCCCAACGGGCGACCGAACGCCTGGACCTCGCGCAGCCGCAGATACCACTCGTAGTTGGCATTCGAGCGCTCCTTGTCTTCAAAGCCCACGCGGACATAGCGCGCCGTGACCGGCCCGGGCAGGGCGATGTCAAAATTGGCGGACGTGCCGCTGAGGTGCTTGGAGAAAACCGACTCGTGGTTTTCATCAAACAGTCGCAGCGTGGCATGGCTGAGGCGGATCTGGTCGTCACCGCTGTCAAACGCCACGGCCCGCACGGAATAGAGCGAACGAGCAGTGCCGAGATCCGTCTCCCAATACCCGTCGGTGGTCTGGGTGGTAGTTTCCGTGTGGGTCGCGTAATTGCCATCATTGGCTAGGCCCGGCGCGGGCAGGTTGTCGAGCAAGCGGACCATGTAGGCGGGCGTGCCGAGCGCGTAGTTAGTGCCAGAAAATACGCTCACGCCGGCCAGCGAAACGATGCGGTTGCCCTGCCCGTTGAGCGCGCTGTTTTCCAAACCGATGCGGAGGTAGCGCACGTTCGCAAGGCCGGGCGGCACGGTGAAACTCCAAGTGGCGCCGGTGCCGGGATTGGTCACGGCAGCGGTGGCAAGGGTGGCGGATTGCGCGTCGAGCAGCCGCAGCGTCAAGCCGCCCATGCGGGAGGCGTTGGCATCCGCGCGGTTGACTAATTCCACCCGGCTGACCGGACGATCGCGGTCGAGCTTGAGCAGCCAATAGCTATTCGGCACGTCATGGGTCTCGCTGACGGTGGCAGCGTTGGCGTCGATGGCGAGCGCGGCGGTGTTGGTGCCGGTGGTGGTGGACTGGGTGGCGGTGGCGGTGGCCGCCAAATCCAGCGGCCCATAGGCGGGCGAGGGGTCGCCGCGCACTTTCAGATCTGCCAGCGCAATCCGATAGTCCCCAGCGCCGTTGGTCTGGCCAGCTGGCAGTTCGAGCCGGACGATGCGGGCCACGGTGCCGGGCGGCAGGATCACCGCCCAAGTGCCGCCCGGAGTCACGCTGCCCACCGTGCTTTCGTGGATGAGTTGGTCGCGCAAATCGTAAACTCGGACGAGCACCCCATCCAGCACATGAGCGTAGCCAGGTCCGGTCGGGGCGACGAGATAGATCCGGCTGGTCGGCACCGTGCGGTTAAGCTCGATCTCCCAAAACGTGCCGGGTTGGTTGGCGGATTCGCTGACGGTGGCGGCATTGCCATCGATCGCCAAGGCTGCGCCAGAGCCCGATCCACGGGGCGTCCCGAGCGTGACCAAATCCAAAAGCGGGTGGCTGGGGGAGTGCGCCGCATCGGCGGTGTCGAAGCTCCACTCCTTCACCGAGCTGCGGGCGTTGCTGTTGGTGGCTTCCGCCCGCACCGTGTAATATCGGTTGGGCTGGAGCACTGCCGGGTAGGTGAGCACCCGGTTGGTGGCTGTGCCACTGAGGCTGAGGTTCGCGGTGACCTCCGTGTTGTTGATAAACAGCCGGAGGCCAGAGGTGGCGATGCTGTTGGGCGCGGTGACAGTGGCCGTAAAGCCGACGCCACCCGTCACCGAATGACCGAGCGTGCCATCGGCCGGCATCAGACTGCCGATCTTGGGTGGAAGGTTTTCCGGGGGCACCACCAATTCAATCGGCGCAGCGCCCGCCGCCAGCGAGGCAATCTGCGCTTGGTCCAGCGCGGTGCTGAAAATCGCGAAATCATCGATCCACCCGCGCACCGTGCTGCTGGTATCGGCCCCCAACTGCCCCACTCTCAGATCGGTGAAATCCGCAGGCAGAGCGCTGGCAACGGAGGCTTGGGAAAGCCGCAGCACACCGTTGATCCAGACCTCTTTGATGTCGCCGTTTTTCACCAGCGCGACGTGGTGCCACGCCTGCCAATTGACGCCGGAGACGTCGCCTTCGAGGCGCTGGTTGGCCGCGCAACAACCTGTGGTGTCGTAGTAGATCCTGCTAGCGGGCCACGGCACATGGGCCTGGAAGCCGCGGTTGCCGCCTGTGGAGGAGAGCCACACACTGGAGCTGTTGACCACAGCGGTGGACCATTTCTGCCAAAACACGATGGTGAGCTGGTCCTCGGCCTGGCACTTCAGATTGAGCAGCCCGAGAAACGCCGCATCGGTGACGAGCGCGGAGTTGCCCGTCACGGTGCCGAAGTTCATCGCGCGGTCCCCCGCCAACCCAGTGCGCCCGCCGGCATCCGCGCTGAACGCGGTAGCGGCCTGATAGAGCATCGGCGTGCCCTGCAGCAGGTCCGCCGCCTGCGTGGCCACCGCCGCGTTATTGAAATCCCAGATCCCCAGCGCGTCGTCTGGATTCACATCCGCCGCACGGCAGAGGAGCGGCGAGGCCGCAATCAACCCGAGCCACCCTACGGCCCGTAACCAAGCATCAATGTTTGAAACACGGTGATACATCCGGGATGGGAGGGGCAATCGGGACATAGTGGGTGGAGCGAGCTGGATTTTGGATGGATCGCAAGCAAACTTGCTAACTTAGATAGTAAGTTGACTGAAGTGCTGGCGGTCAAGGGAATTGCTACAGAAAATCGCTAAGGTCCGACGCTCCGCCACCGTAAAAGCCAGCACTAACATCCGAGAAACTCTAACGCATTTCCGACCTCCGAGCTTTCTCCGCGAAAAAGCAAGAAGTCGCCCAAGGCATCAAAAACCACCCGCCTGAGCCGGGGATCGAGTGGCGACACCGATGTCGTCATGAGAGCCTGCAAACCGGGATTCGTCCCACCCTGCGGTCCTCTGTCCTCGACAGGCGCGGATAAAATTTAAAATTTAATCGACCTATCAGATGCTGTGAACAAGATAAAGCCACTGCAAGCTGAGATCGCCCACTAGTGGAAGCCACCCAAGACCGCCGTGAATTCAAATTTCTCCTTCCTTTTGACGAGGGAGAAATTTTCAGGGATTTCATTGCCGGGAAAATTCCTACGGATCGTGGTGCCGAGGGGGGTTACCCAGTGATTTCCGAGTATTTCGACACGGCGGACCGCCATAGTTACTGGCAGAAAATTTGGGGCTGCAAAAACCGCCGCCGCGTGCGGGCCCGGGTCTATGGTCGGCCTGACGGGTTGATTCCTCCAGCGGCCTTCATCGAGATCAAATATAAGTCCGATGACGCAGGGGTGAAGCGCCGGGCCGCACTTCCCATCGCGTCGCTCGTCGAGCTTTCCCGCGGGGAAATTCCCGCCGATCTCCTGAAACCGGAGCGTTCCCGCGCGGATCGCCATGTGGTCGAGGAGCTTCGCGATTTGATCATCCGCGGCGGTGCCCGGCCGGTGGTGCAAGTGCGCTACGACCGCATGGCCTATGACAGCGGCAAGGACGGCACCATCCGGGTGACTTTCGACAGTAGCTTGCGCTGCCGATTCGACCTCAGGCCGCTGGTGCCTGATGACAAGGATTTCCCGTTTCCGGTGGTGGACCGCGAGATAGCCGTGGTGGAGGTGAAAACCATCGGCCCGGTGCCGCTCTGGCTGCGCGAAGCAACCGGAAGATTCCACCTCAATACGCTGAGCATGAGCAAATACTGCCTGTCGCTCGAACGCTTCGACCCCGCTGTCGCCCGTTTTCCGATCAAACCTGGGGAGATTCTCGCCTGACACCCTGACACCCGAGCCTAAAATTCTATGGATAACTTCCTGCAAATCACCGAAGAATACCTCAGTTATGACAACCCGCACCCCCTTGAAGTGGTGGGAGCGATGTTGCTCAGCTTCGCCCTGAACCTGTTCATCGCCTTCCTCTATCGCAGCACCTACAAGGGCACCCGCTATTCGCAGGATTTCGTGCAAACGCTGATTATGATCGGCACGATCACCACCATCCTGATCATGGTCGTGCGAGGAAATTCCGCCATCGCATTTGGCATGTTTGCCGCGTTTTCGATGATCCGCTTCCGCCGGAACCTCGGCCAGGCACGGGACTTGGGCTTCGTGTTCTTCGCCATGGCCGTCGGCATGGTCGTGGGCGCGCGGCTTTACACCGAGTCGATCATCGTCACACCCTTGGTGGCGGCACTTCTGTATGTCATTGCAAGAAAGGATGCCTTCGCACCCCGGCGGGCCTCGCATTTACTGACGCTCCGGATGACCAGCGACATGAGCTTTGAAGACCTTCTGGATCCGATTTGGGCGGAGTTTGCCGATCGGGCGCAATTGATCAGCGTGCGCTCGGCGCAAGCGGGAATGATGACAGAATTGCGCTATGGCCTACAATTGAAAGCCGGCGTGCAAGTTTCACAACTCCTTGAGCGTTTACAGATCGCGAGTGGAAACAACCGCATCGTTCTAACTCCAATTGGCAACGAACTCGACGTATGAACAAAAAACCCAAAGGATTCACTTTGATCGAAATTTTGATCGTGGTTGCCATCATTGCCGCGTTGGCAGCGATCGGTGGAAGTTTACACAAATCCGCCAAACAGAAGGCCAGCCAGGCGGCCGCCTTGCAGAAGATGAAGTCGCTGGGAGCAACGTTCGTGACCTACACGGTGGACCGGGGCGGCTTGCTGCCGTTTGAGGATTCCACCGGCACCGACGATTGGACCAATGCGGCAAAACCCGAAAATCAGGAAGCCTGGTACAACGCCCTGCCCAAGCTGATGGGGGGTAAATCCTTGGGTGAACTGGGGCAGACAAATCCGGCAGGATTGTATCAGCAATCCTATCCGCTCTTTATCCCCGGTGCGCCATATCCCGGACCGTCGAAACAGCTGGCCAAGCCCGTATTTGCCGTCGCTATGAACAGCCGCTTGCAACGCAAGGATGACGAAGGCGTGAAAAAACAGGGCCGGTTCGAGCAGATCCAGGAACCGACAAAAACCGTGGTCCTGCTGGAGCGTGGCATGCCCAACGACAAAAAAACGATGCCCGCTCAGAGCGGATTCGACGGCGCTCCCAAGGCAAACGCCGGAGCTTTTGCCGCCCGTCACGCGCAGAAGGGCTGCCTAATTTTTGCCGACGGGCATGCGCAACTGCACGCCGCCTCCGACCTGATCACCGCGGGTGGCGGCATCATCGTGCCACAAGCATCCATCGTCTGGACGCTCAATCCCGATTCGGATCCGAACTGAGGCTCGGAGTTCGCCCCCGCCGGAAATCCAAAATCCCAGTCCTGTGGTAGAGACCTTTTGAAACCCCTTTCTTTGCCGCATTACTGGGAATGCCTTGCTAGTGAAAGGGGTTTTAAACCCCTTCTCCATATTCTGTTAGTTCTGCTTGAGACCGATGCGGTAGAACATCTTTTGCGGAGCTGCGATGGTAGATGGAGCAGGAACGTCTTGGAACTCGATGGGGGTGTTGGCATCACAATTTGTGCTGTCGATGAGTTCCCAGATGAGCAGGTCCGGTGAGCGTTCGAGGATGTATTGGCCGGCAATGGGTGCGGTCATGCGGATGACGGGGTTTCCTGAATCGAGGGTGAGGCTGGGGCTGGGAAGTGGCTCGGTGTATGGTGGCAGCGCGATGTTTTGTGGCGCGGGTGCCGGGGCGAGTGTGAGACGGACGTGATCGAGCAGGAGGTCGATGCCGACGGTGGCGGTGGATTGATCCCGGAAGGCGAGCGTGGTGGTGGCACTGTCCGCGACGAAGCTGAAGGCTTGTGGAAACCATGAGATCACACCGTTGCCGGTGAGGGTGATGGTTTGAGAAAGCAGGCTGGTGCTGCCGGTGGCACTGACTTGGAGCCGCTGGCTATCCGAGGTGTAGGAAAGCAGGCCAGCATCGAAAGCGAGATTGTAAGTGCGCCCGGGAATGGTGGTGAAGCTCTGGGAGAGGACGGCATTGGAAGTGCGGTTCTGGCTGTTAAAGGCGACGACACGGGAGCCATCGGTGGGTGTGTAGAACTCGATGCTCTGATTGCCGGTGGCGATCCAGCTATCAAAGCCGGATTCAAAGCTGGGATTGGTGAGCAGGCTGGGAGACACCGGATTGACTTGGATGGTGACGGTGACGGCGCCGGAGCTGAGGTTTCCGGAGATGGCGCGGTAGGTGAAGGTGTCAGTGCCGCTGAAGCCGCCAGCGGGTGTGTAGTAGAAGCCGCCGTTGGTATTGAAAATGACGCCGCCATTGGCTGGCGGTGAATCGAGCACGGCGCTGAGTGTGCCGCTCTGTGGGGAATCGTTTCCAAGCACGCCGGGTGAGGGGACGTTGAGTGGGGTGGCGGCATTGGTGACGTAGGAGTCCGCAGTCGCGGTGGGCGCGGTGGGTGGGACGGCGGGCGGGCCGGTGACGTGGACGTTGTCTAACAACAAGTCGATGCCGTTGGTGGTGGAGGAGCGGTCGCGGAAGCTGAGGGTGGTGGTGGTGCTGTTCGCAGTGAAAGTGAAGCTGCGTGAGGACCAGCGGATGCTGCCATCGCTGTTGCCGTTGAGGGTGACGGACTGCGTGAGCAAGGTGGTAGAGCCGGTGACTTTGGCTTCAATTTTCTGTTGCTTGCTCACATAGGAGAGAATGCCTGCATCGAAGGTGAGGGTGTAGGTCTGGCCGGGAAGGGTGGCGAAGCTCTGGGTGAGCACGCCGTTGGGCGTGAGGTTGCGGCCGTTGAAGGCGACGAGCTTGAAGCCATTGGTGCCGGTGTAGGTCTCGATGGTTTGGTTTCCAGTGGCAGTCCAGCCGGTGTAGCCGGACTCGAAGCTGCCGTTGACGAGTAGCTCGGTGCTTGTCGGGACGATGGTGAGGCTGACGGTGACGATGGCGGAATTCAACTGACCGTCATTGGCGTGGTAGGTGAAGGAATCCGTGCCGGCATATCCGTTGGCGGGAGTGTAGGTGAAGCTGCCGTTCGGATTGAGAGTGAGTGAACCGTGGGCGGGAGCGGCGTCGAGCACTGCTGATAGCGGATCAGACTGGGCGTCGGTATCGTTTCCTAACACACCGGGCGCATTGACGGTGAGAGCGGTGCCTTGCGGTGTGGAGTAGGACTCGCCGTTGGCGACGGGCGCGGTGTTAGTGGGGACGGTGGTCGGTGCCTTGGTGGAAACGACGCGCACGTTTTCGACTAACAAGTCGATGCCATCGGAGGTGGCTGATAGATCGCGTAAAGTGAGGGTCGTGCTGGCGCTGTCTGCGATGAATGCATAACTGCGGGAACCCCAGACGGCGGAGGGCTGGTTGGTACCGGCGATGGCCTCGGTGCGGGTGAGTAGATTGGCGGCGCCAGTGAGTTCGACGCCGAGTTTCTGCGTGGCGAAGTTCAGCGAATAGGTGCCTGCGTTGAGATCGAGCTGATAGGATTCGCCGGGGACGGTGGCGAAGGTCTGGCTGACGACGGCGTCGGGAGTGGTCTGGCCGCCGTTAAAAACGAGGATGTTGTAGCCATCGAGCGAGGTGTAGGGAGGCTCGGCGGTGTAGAGCAGGAAGTTACCATTGAAGGACCATGTGGTCTGGCCGCTCTCGAAGGAGCCGTTGGCGAGCAGGTTGTTGCGCACGGGAGTGACGCGGACGTGATCGAGCAGGAGGTCGAGTCCGTCACCGGTGAGCGAGAGATCGCGGAAGGTAAGGGTGGCGGAGGTTCCATCGGCGGTGAAGGTGTGGCTCTTGGGGGACCAGACCGAGTTGCCGAGGCTGTTTCCGAAAACGGTTTCAGTTCTGGCAAGCAAGTTGGCGGTGCCGGTGACATCCACGCCGAGCACTTGGGCGGCGCCGTTTAGCGCGAGGATGCCGATGTCGTAATCCAGCACGTAGGTTTGTCCGGGGACGGTGGCGAAGCTTTGTGAAACGATCGCGTTTGGAGGAGTCTGCGCACCGTTGAGAACAAGCATGGCAGAACCGTCCGAGGCGAGGTAGGGATCACTGGAATCGAAGACTAGGAAGCTGCCGCTCATGTTCCATCCGGACTGACCGGCATCGAAGCTGCCATTGACGAGGGTTTGCGGGGCATAGGGCAACGAGGCTCCCGCTGCGATGAGTTTGGCCTGCGGGGTGCGGTCTCGGACGTTGCTGGCGGTGAGCGTGTAAAGCGTGCCCGGTGTCTGCGCGCTGGTGGTCAGGGTGAGCGTACGTTTCGTAGTGGCATCCAGCACGGCCTGGGTGACTGCGACTCCGCCGCTGAGTGCGAAATTCGCGGGGCTCGCAGCACTATCGGCCAGCGGCTTGCTGAAGGTGAGCTTGAGGTTCTGCACATCGACTGGCTCGGCGCGGACCATGGCCGGAGGATTCGATGTGCCGGTCGGCGAGATCACGCTGGAGATGGCGGGAAACCAAGCGTTTGCCATCTTGGTGTAGCCGCCCTCGGACGGATGCACGCCTTCTTCGAAATCCGCAGGTTGCAGAGCTGCGTGCATGTCCACGAAGGAAACCTGGTGCCCTTGAGCGGCCAGATCACTGACGATGCCGGGGATGGCGGCGTTATAGACAGACTGGAGGGCTTCGAGGTTCGAGTCATCGGTGCGGAGCAGCAGGCTGGCGACGATGATTTTCGCGAAAGGTTGCTTAGCCGCGAGATCCGTGACGAGGGCGGCTAGGCGATCCTGTGCAGTGGCTACATTGAAGTTTGCGGAGAAGTCATTGGTGCCGATCATCAGCAGGATCACATCCGGATCTTCGATCGCGCCGAGCCAGCTATTGATCCCGGTCTGGATCTGATGGATGCGGAAACCGCCCATGCCCTGGTGATCGCGGTCCGGCAGACTTGGATTCGCAGCATCCGTTTGAGTGCCGATGAAATCGACGTTGTAGCCGGCATTGGTGAGCAGCGTGTGTAGCTGGTTGCGGTAAGCGCCTTGGAAAGTAGTGCCGCTTGTCAGGGAGTCCCCCAAAGGCAGAATGCGGGTGGGCGCGGTTTGGGCTTGGCTAAACGGAACGGCCTGACCGGCGATCAGCAACAAGCCTAGTACACGAAGCATCCTTCGGAACGATTTCATACAGTGGGGGGAGGTGTGGGGGTGAATTCAGTACCGGGGGTGGCAACAGAATGACGGAAACTACACAGACTGCCCTCCCGCCGTCAAGGCACTTATCTGCGTGTTCACGGGCAGTCCTGCGGGGCGGGACGGGAGTTTTATAACTTTCCGTTTTTCGGGTTGCCATGGGCGCGGGTGGCTCCTAGCTTCCGCCCCCCGCGATCCTCAAACCACCTCACGCGATGTCCAAGCACAACAGTCTCAAGTCCAGCGCCACAGTCGGCGGCAAACGTTCCGTCCTCAAGCGTTTCGAACGCGTCAAACTCCTCAAAGCGCGCGGCGAATGGAAAGACGGCCGCTCGCCTGTGGGCTTGCCGAAGACCAAGCAAGAGGGTTGATCCCTTGCCTGCGTTCCCCTTTCTCACGCGCGGAGCCCTCCGGGTTTCGCGCCTTTTGTATTTAGTCCCATCGCTATGAAAGACGGCACCCGCCTCAACAAATACCTCGCCTCCTGCGCCGTGGGATCGCGCCGCGCCTGCGATGAACTCATCCAAGCGGGCCGCGTGGAAGTGAACGGCAGCCCCTGCATCAACATGGGCACCCGCATCACGCCGGGCGACCACGTCCGCGTCGATGGCAAGCGGGTTTC
>JANMLQ010000107.1:0-23286 GCA_031372635.1 Akkermansiaceae bacterium
AGGCCTGTCCCTTAATCATGAAAATCAACGTCCCAAAATGAGGTAGCCCTGGGCCGGGCCGTGACTGAGATTGACGGGAAGAAGTATTTCGGATAGGCGTAGCGACCGATGAATACTTGGCCAAGGATCCGCGAGCGGTTGATTTCCGCGTGGCATGGAGTGTTGGACTACGACACCAAGGCTCCCGAATGGAAGCGTGAGATGAAAGCGAAGGAACGGGCCAAGGCGAAAGAAAAACGGCTGAGGATCGACGCGAAGTATGACGGCATCGCCGCGGCGATGGTGCATGAAAAGGCGATGCGGCTGACCACACCGCCGCCGTTGCCGATGGGGACAGCGGGGCCACAGGTGATTTATGTGGAGCGCGAAAAAAAGAAAACCAGCATTGTTACCTGGGGAGTGCTGATCCTAATCGTCCTCTCTGTTTTCGCTGGAATCATAGGTTCTGCTTCCCAAAAAGATCGACCGATGAATTCCGGCGACGCCTATTATGCCGGACAATCGTTTGTCAAAAAAAGCCTGAAGAATCCACCGAGCGCGGTATTTGACAGAATTAAAGATGAGGACGCTTTTTTCTGGAGGCGCAGCGACGGCCTCTTTGAAGTGGGCGGCGTCGTCAGATCAACAAACTCGTTTGGAGGCATGGTGCCTAGCAAATGGAGGTGCCTTCTCGCCCTTGAAGGAGATGTGTGGCGTCTCAAATATTTGAGAATCGGAGATCAGGAAAGCAGCCCATACTTGAAAGATCAGAAGTCCGAAGCAGCCGAAAACTGACGGATCAAGATTCTAGCCAAGCAACCCACTCGATAGGCTGCTTGATGACGATTTCCGCGAAGTTGGGATTGAGGCTTTCCAGCACCTTCACCTTGCCGCGTTCAACCCATTCCTCGCCCTTCTCATCGGCTTTGGCGGGTCGGGTGTTGTAGCGCTTCACGGTGTATCCGCCATCGTATTCCACGAGGTAAATCAAGCCCTTTTTCATGAACGGGTTGCGGCTTGCCCGCTTATGCTTCATTAACACGACATCGCCGTCATTGAGAAGTGGTATCATGATGAGGCCGTTGAAAGAACCGGTGGCCGGACCGGAGGCAGGGCAAAAATGGGGATTTGGGTAAAGCTGAAATGCTGAAAACTGAAACGCTGAAAGGAAGAATGCTCTTAACCATCAACAATCAACCATCCACCATCAACTTTTTCGGAAGCGCCGGAGTCTGTGCATAGACGGTGGGATCGGGCAAGCCAGCCAAAAGAAAGGCTTCGCGGCGCTCGACGCAGGTGCCGCAGGTGCCGCAGTGGATTTCGCCTCCTTTGTAGCAGGACCAGGTTTCTGCGAAGTCGATGCCAAGCTCCACGCCACGGCGGGCGATGGCGGTCTTGTCCATGGCGATGAAGGGGCGCAGCAGTTGGATGTCCGCGTAAGTCCCCTGCCCCATCGCCTCGCCCATGGCTTGCATGAAGGGTTCGCGGCAGTCCGGGTAGATCGCGTGATCGCCGGAATGCGCGGCGATGACGACGCCCTTCGCGCCGATGCTTTCCGCGTAACCGGCGGCGATGGCGAGCATGATGCCGTTGCGAAACGGGACGACGGTTTGTTTCATCGAAAGCTCGGCGTAGTGGCCGTCCGGGATCGCGCCGCCGGAGTTGAGGAGATCGGATTTGAAAAGGCGATCCATGAAATCCAGCGCCACCGTGTGATGGATGACGCCGTTTCTAACAGCGTGGAGTTTAGCGAAGGGAATCTCGCGCGAGTTATGCTTCGCGCCGTAGTCGAATGACAGGCATGCCGCCACCTCATGCGTGCGGAGCGCTTCGTAAAGCACCGTCACGGAATCCATTCCGCCGCTGAGCAGCACGCAGACTTTCATGAAGGCTCGGGATAGGTGGCCTCCGTGGTGAGTTGGATGCCGCCGCGCGGTGCGAACTCGCCACGAACGATGAGTTCCTGCGGTTGGAGGGCGGAAACGAGATCGTCGAGGATGCGGTTGACGATTTCCTCGTTGAAGGCTGGCTGATTGCGAAACGAGGCGAGGTAGAATTTGAGGCTTTTGGTTTCCACGATCATTTCGCCGGGCACATAGCGGATGACGACGCGCGCCGCATCCGGCTGGCCGGTGACTGGGCAGAGCGAGGAAAACTCCGGGCAGTTCAGCGTGATCCAGTATTTCCGCCCCGGCCGCTGGTTCGGGAAAACTTCCAGCTTCGCCTCTTCCGGCGAGGAAGGCAGACGGGTGTCGGGTTTTCCAAGCAGGGAGAGATTTTTGAGGTCCACGCGTTCGGCCATGCCGGGATTCTTGAAATCCGCGCCGCGAGGTCGATCCGAATTTTTTGCGGGATGGCTGTCCATTTTCAAAAACAGCGCGGCTAACCACGGAAGTTGTGCCGTGGTTCCTTATTTCTTCTTCGCGTGGTTCATCGCTTGGGAGAACCAGTCGTTGGTGGGGGCGGCGGCGGGCTGTGAATTGCTGCGACGGGTCGTCGCAGCTACGTTGCGGTCGCCGGGGGAGCTGCGGCGCTGGCCGTCCATGTCGGGTTTGGATTTCATGGAGAGGGCGATGCGGTTGCGCGGGAGATCGACTTCCATGACAGTGACCTGGACTTTCTGGCCGACTTTGACGACTTCCGAGGCGTCTCTAACAAACTGATCGGAGAGTTGGGAAACGTGGACTAGGCCGTCCTGGTGGACGCCGACATCGACGAAGGCACCGAAGGCAGTGACGTTGGTGACGATGCCGGGGAGCTTCATGCCGACCTTGAGATCGGTGGGTTTATCGACGCCTTCCTGGAAGGAGAAGAGTTCGAATTGCTTGCGCGGATCGCGGCCGGGTTTGGCGAGTTCGGTTAGAATGTCCTGTAGCGTGGGCAGGCCGACATCGGTGCTGACGTATTTTTTCAGGTCGATCTTTTTGCGAGCGACTTCGTTGGTGAGGAGGTCATCGACTTTGCAACCGGCATCAGCGGCCATTTGCTCGACGAGGGCGTAGCGTTCCGGGTGGACGGCGGAGGAGTCGAGTGGGTGCGCACCGCCGCGGACGCGAAGGAAGCCTGCGGCTTGCTCGTAGGCTTTGTCGCCGAGGCGCGGGACTTTCTTTAACTGCTCACGGGATGGAAACGCGCCGTTTTCATTGCGGAAGGCGACGATGTTTTCAGCGAGTGTGGCGTTGAGGCCGGAGACGTAGGAGAGGAGTTGTTTGGAAGCGGTGTTGAGTTCTACGCCGACGGCGTTGACGCAGGAGATGACGGTGTCGTCGAGGGAGGTTTTGAGCGCGCGTTGTTCGACGTCGTGTTGGTATTGGCCGACGCCGATGGACTTGGGATCGATCTTCACTAACTCGGCGAGTGGGTCCATGAGGCGGCGGCCGATGGAAACCGCGCCTCTAACAGTGACGTCCTCGTTGGGGAATTCCTCGCGGGCGACATCGGAGGCGGAGTAGATGGAGGCTCCGCTTTCGTTGACCATGATGATGGGTAGCGTGACCTTGAGTTTTTTCACAAATGCTTCGGTCTCGCGCGAGGCGGTGCCGTTGCCGATGGCGATAGCTTCGACGTCGTGTTTCTTGAGCAGCGTGGTGAGTTCGACTGCGGCTTCGTAGAGCTGGGTGTTAGAGCCAGCGGTGGCGTAGAGTACGGTGTGGTGGAGTAGCTTACCGGAGCGATCGAGCACGACGGTTTTGCAGCCACTGCGGAAGCCGGGGTCGATGGCGAGCAAGCGTTTCTCACCGAGCGGCGAGGCTAACAGAAGCTCGCGCAGGTTTTCCGCGAAGACGGTGATGGCGGTTTCATCGGCGCGTTTCTTGGCGGATAGACGGGCCTCGGTTTCCATGGAGGGCATGAGCAGGCGCTTGCAGCCGTCTTCCACGGCGAGGGCGACTTGTTTGCCGGATTCGGCGGTGGATTTCACCCAATCTGGCAGTGCCTGCTGCGTGACGCGATCAAGAGGGACTTCGACTCGCATGAGCAGGAAGCCATCTTTTTCGCCACGGCGGATGGCGAGCATGCGATGGGACGGGATGGACTTGAACGGCTCGCTCCAATCGAAGTAGTCGCGGAATTTCTGTGCGTCGGCGTCCTCTTCTTTGCCATACATGATTCTGGAGGAAACGGTGGCGTCTTCTTCGTAGATTTTTCTAACACGTCCACGGAGCGTGGCATCGTCGGCCACGCGCTCGGCGATGATGTCGCGTGCTCCGGCGAGAGCCTCGGCGGCGGTGGGGACTTCGTTTTCGGAGGCGATGAACTTGGCGGCTTCGTCGGCGGGATCGGAGTTTTGGTTTTCTAACAACCAATCGGCGAGCGGGGTGAGGCCGCGTTCAATGGCCTTGGTGGCGCGGGTCTGGCGCTTCGGGCGGAAGGGGGCGAAGATGTCCTCAAGCGTGGTAAGCGTGAGCGCGGCTTCGATTTTTTTCTTCAGTTCGGGTGTTAGAAGGGAGCGTTCTTCGAGCGACTTGAGGATGGCGGAGCGGCGGGTATCGAGTTCCGCGAGCTGGAGCATGCGATCACGGATGGTGGTGATCTGGACTTCGTCGAGCGAGCCGGTCTGTTCTTTGCGGTAGCGGGAAATAAAGGGCACTGTGCCACCCTCGGCGATGAGCTTGGCGGTGGCGGCGACGGAAGAAAGCGAGATTCCCGTCTCGCGGGCGATGGTTTCGAGGTGGGACTGCATGCGGTGGGCCGGGATGAAAGCAGTTTCCCGGAGCAGGGCAAGTGGCGCGTCACAAATCCTGATAGCGCGGCGAGAACGTGTCCCCGTCCTCGATGCGTCCGCTGCGCAAACCCTTGCTGAACCAGCGCATCCGCTGTTCCGAAGTGCCGTGAGTGAAGGAGTGTGGCATCACTCTGCCTTGCATTTTTTTCTGGATGGCGTCGTCGCCAATGGCATTGGCCGCACGCATCGCTTCTTCGATGTCGCCGTCATCGAGATATTTTTTCGAGTGGTTCGCCCATACTCCGGCGTAGAAATCCGCCTGCAGTTCAAGTCGCACCGAGTATTCGTTGTAGTCGGGCTTGCCACGCATCGCGGCCACCTTTTCGGACGCACCCAGCAGCTTCTGCACGTGGTGGCTCACCTCATGTGCGATCACATAGGCTTGTGCGAAATCTCCAGGCGCGTTGAAGGTCTTCGCTAACTCGTCGTAGAAACTGAGATCGATATACACCTTCTGGTCGCCCGGGCAATAGAACGGCCCCATCGCCGCGCTGCCCGCACCGCATGCGGTATGCACCTGGCCGCGATAGACTTTCATGGAAGGCGCTTCATATCGCATGCCGTGCCGTGAAAACTCCGCCGTGAATACATCCTCTGTATCCGCCAACATGACCTTGACGAAACGGAACCGCATCTCGTCCTCCGGGCTGACCTGTTGCTGTGCCACCGGAGCACCTCCGAGCAGCATGGCAGGGTCAACGATGCCCATCTTCCACAACACTGCGCCTAACAACAGCACGGCAAGAATGCCCTTGAATCCGAAGATCCGGCCGATGGTTATCAGCAGTCCAAGACCACCACCGCCGCCGCCCAATGATGCGGGGCTATCGTTGCGGGCGTCCTCGACGTTTCCGCTTTCCCTACGGCCTTTCCACTGCATGACGCACGGCGGTTTTCAGAAACCTTTACTCGCTGGCTTCTGCGGCTTCATCGCCATAGAAACTCTTGATGTAGCCGTATTCCACCAGCGTGTCCTGCCAGGGAGCGAGCACGTTGGGGTCGTTGAAAATGCGGCCTGCGGTAGCCAGCCACTCCTCGGCCTTGATCAGATTCTTGTCCTCATACGCGAGGGCGGCTTTCGCGTAGTAATAATAAGGCGAGTCATCGAGGAAATCGAATTTCTCGGCGAGGATAGTGGCCTCGTCCTTCTTACCGAGCTTCATCTTGCAGAGCAGGATCTTGAATTCAGTGAGACGGCTCAGAGCGATGGTTTCAGGAGGCAGTTGCTTGAGCACCTTCTCGAAGATATCGAGCGACTTCTGCCATTCCTTGGTCACGAAATACACTTCGCCGATGTTGAACTCGATGCTGGGATTGTCTTTTGAAAGTTCGGCGGCTTTCTTGAACTCGGCGAGCGCCTTGTCGAAGGAACGCATTTCCACGAAGCAACTGCCGCGCAAGTTCTGGATTTCCGGGCTGTCCTTGAAGATGGAGGACGCCTTGTCGAGTTCCTCCAGCGTTTCAAAGATCCGCTTCTGCTGGAAGATGCGGTTGGCTTCGCTGAGGTGCTTGACAAAGTCCTTGCGACTTTCTTCCGGCAGGTTGAGAAATGCCTTTTGGTTAGGGAGAAGATCCTGTTTGGAAACTTCCTTAACCGCCTCGGGCTTCTTGTCCGCCGGAGTAGCGGCGTTCTGTGCGGCGAGCGGAGTAATCAGGACGATGAGAGAAAGGAGAGCGGTGGCTTTCATGGGGAGTGGATTCAGGCGCAGGCTAGGTGGGAAATCCGCCGACGGCAAGCTGTCGTTCGGGGCAGTCATGAACAGTGCCACCGGACTGGGAAAAATTGCGGGGAAATTTCGCTTGCCGGGTGCAGGGTAATCCGCTTTGTTCCAAAGAACACTGTTCAAAACCATGAAACCAGAACTCACAAGCCGCCAACTGGAAATCCTCGAATACCTGCGGATGTCACAACGCCGCACCGGCATCATGCCCTCCACCCGTGAGATCCAGCACTACTTCGGTTTCGCAAGCCAGACTGCCGCCATGAGCCACTTGCGCGCGCTCGAGCGTAAAGGCGTCATCCAGCGTCTCGCCGGAAAAGCGCGCGCCGTGATTTTCCCGGAAGACCTCGATCGTGGTGAAATCGCGGACATCCCGATTTACGGCAGCATCGCGGCTGGCATGGCACAGGATGCCGAGCCGGAGCGCGAGGGCTGCATCGCCGTGGACATCGCCGCACTAGGCATCCCCCGTCATGCAAAAACCTTCGCACTCAAGGTCCGCGGCGATTCGATGATCGATGCCCACATTTGCAGTGGCGATACCGTGATCCTCGAATTCCGCGAGCCTCGCAAAGGCGACATCGTGGCCGCCCTGATCGACGGGGAAACCACTCTGAAACGCTATCTCGTGGAAAAAGGCCAGCCCTTCCTGCGGGCGGAAAACGCCGACTTTCCGGACCTCATTCCCGCGCGGGAACTGATCATTCAAGGCGTTCTTGTCGCCCTGATGCGTCACGCGGCGTGAGATTCCGGTAGGCCGCAGTTCTTTAAGATTTCTGTAGCATTGACGCCTGCGGTCGGTTTTGCATAAAGTTCCAGCCTGAGAATGGCGAACGAAACCATCACCTTTTACTGCCCGGCCTGCGGAATCAAACTGACCGTCCCGGCAAGCCTCGCGGGAGTCACCGGGCCATGTCCGACTTGCCGCACACAGATCCAGGCACCCATCCCGCTTTCGCCACCGGTACAGCAGATTCCCGCCGCTCCGGCCTATCAAGCATCGCCGCCACCAGCTTACCAAGCACCGGTAACGTATGCGCCCACGGGGATGCCAGCCGCTCCCGCGCCGCCGCAGGCTCCAGCTTATCAGGAACCGCCGCCCACCGCCGCACCGCCAGTGTTGAAACCCGAACCCCGGCAACTGCCCAACCGCACTCACTCTGAGGAAGTGGTGGCCCGGCAAATGCCCGCAGGCAACGGCCAGTCTTCAGATCCCAAAAAACTCCAAGCCGCGCCGTTGCCACGCCATCCCCACCGGACGAGTCCGCTGGTGCGCGTCGCCATGTTCCTGCTGTTTCTGTTAGCAGCGGCGGTTTTGGTTTATGGCGTTTTAAAAATCCTGAACATGGAGCCCGGCCAGAACACGCCGAGTGGGACTTCTCCGAATCAAACGGAACCCGTATCAAGCGACAAAGCACCCCAAGCCGCCGCTGAAACAAAACCCCTCATCACCACTCCGCTGCCCACTCCGCCTACCGAGCAGCCTGTCCTGAGCGAACCGCCGCCTGATCTGCCGGCTGGCATAGAGCCGAAACTACCAGGCGTAATCGCCGCAGAGGTGTTAGAGAAATTCCTCACCGCAAAATCACTGGTGGAGCGGCAGCCGATGATCGAAACGAAAACCCCGGAAGCCGAACTCACCCAAAGCTGCCTCGCCGGGCCGCTGCCTGCTTTCCGAAACCTAGCCATTGATGTGCAGGAATCCAACCCCGTAGAGGAAGTCGTGGATTTCTACTACAACGTGGACTTCGAGGCCGGCGACAACCGGATCAATCCGCAGACCATTCTCGTCCGCACTCGCGGCAATAGCGATCCCAAGGTGGTGGTCGATCCCTTCCTTGATCTCTACGGCGGACGCCTCACCGCATACGCCGCCAATCCCAGCGACAAGGGCGGAAATTTCCAAGTCATCGTTTATGCCGTGGCATCCTGCAACGATGAGAAAATCCGCGACCGGGAGAAGAAGCTCACACTCAAGCTGCTGGCCCGCGACAACACCAAGGAAATCGCCCAAGCCTATTTCAGCAAAGTTTCCAAGATCGGGGAAATGCTCATGGATGGCACCTACAGCCTGAGTTATGGCAAAGCGAAAGCCTGCACTGTGATGCTGCGCTGGAACACGGAAGAGAACAAAGATCACCCTTATCTCGAAGCGATCGGCCTCAAGGCTTTGGACTGGAACCCTTGACTCGTCCCGCTTCACTGAGCGCACGCCAGCCGCCGTGCAGCACCGAGATTTTCGCGCCGAGATCCAGCGCACGAATGCGCTCCGCCACCTGCCGGCTCACGCCGCAGTTTTCATCACCGCAATAAACGATGACGCGCGGCGACATCAGAATTCCGGCGGCGATCGTGGCCTCGAAAGCCTGCATGTCCTCCGTGGGATCGAGATTCCATAACAACGAGCCGGACACGCCATTCTTCTCCCAATCCGCACGGCTGCGGGCATCCACCCACACCACTTCCGCGTCCGGCGGGATGGACTCTAGGCAAACCTCGTCCTCCTTCAGCGTCGCAGGATCGCAAAGCAAAAGTCGCGTGGGCGGCCCCTTGATCCACCACGTCGCGCCAGCGGCGGCGATTGAGAGCGCGGTGATCACCGCGAGTTGCGCGACGGCTTTCATGGTTTGGCTTGGATTTCCGCAGGCGAGGGCTTGCGGACCACGCCAAAGGCTTGCTGGACTTGGAATTTCTTGATGTCGGAATCTGTCTCTAACCGAAAGACCGCCATCTGCGCGTTGGCGACATCGTCGGGTGTGACGACAATGTCGTAGCTCTTGCCTTCCTCAACGGTCTTCACTTTGCATTTGAAAGCCTCCGAAGATGAAGTGACCGCCTTGATGCGGATCGGCTTGTCGTGTTTCATGCTGACCTTGATCGTCTGCGCTTCTCCCTTGCCGCCGAGTTCCCACTTCAAAGTCTTTGGCTCGAGTTCTACGAGCACGGGGATGTGAACCCGCACGGTGAGACTCATCGAAGGTTTGTCTGCGGGATCGGCGTCGAGCCAGAGCGCGATGACCTTGTCCACCACGCCGGAGAAATTCTGCATGTCGAACTCGGCGCGGATGAGGCCGGATTCGCCGGGCGCGTAGCGGAGCTTGCCTTCCTTGATCATCACCGAGATGCAGGAACAAGTCGGCTTGTATTCCTTCACCGTGACCTCTTTGTCGGTCTTGTTAGTGAACTCGAATTCGGCAGTGACAGTCTTGGCCTCCGGCGGGGCGTGGAGATCCTGGAGCAGGGCTTTGAACTCGAGTTTTCCTGCGGAAACGAATGCCATCAGGGCGAGCCAGACACTGAATATGGTTTTCATGTGCGGAGATTATGACTCCGGTTTCGATTCCGGCGCAAGTGCTACGGCGATAATGAGGCGTCCGCCACGCCATTCAGGGCCGAGCACGAAGAGCGGCTTTTCTCCCTCAAGCTTGGCGTCCGTCTTGAGGATTTTCTTGCGACCGAGCCAGAGTTCCAGATCGAGCACTGCGGTTTTCCGGGTGGGTTGGCCCTGCGCTTCGAAGCGCACCAGCACCTCATCCGATGGCTTGAGCGGCTGCGCCCAGCTTTCATAACTTCTGAGCAATGGCTGCACGTCTCCGCCTAACAGTCGGTAGTGTTTGTAGCGGAGTCGCTTCTCGGATGTGAGGCGCTGCACGGTCTCTTTGTCCACGGTTTGCGACTTTTTACCGGCGGACTTGGGATCACCATTGGTCGCATGATAGACCTTCACACTGAGCCGGGCGACTTTGGTTTTTCCCGGATCATCCTGAGCTGGTGAAACGTAGGGAAGCACGAGCGCAAGCAGCGCGATGATGCAGTGGCGGCGCTTCATGGGCCGGTCTCTTCAGCGGGTTCGGGCTCGGCTCCGGCGGTGGAGTGGATCTCGCCTTCGCTCTTCAGGGAAACGGTTTCCGAGAAGTCCGTCTCATCCGGGATCGCATCCACACCGCTGAGAACGATGACCGTCGCGGCTCCATCGGAGCTGGAAATCCATTCCGCCTCTACTCCGCGTTCAGGAGTGTAAAGAATCGGCTCCACGGGGATCGCCCTTGGGATGGCCGCCACATTGATTTGCGGAGGGGCGGGCTTCGTCATTCTCGTGCCGGCCATGAAGGCGAGCACCATGCCCGCGCAGGCCGCCAGCGGTAGGGATAGTGAGCGCCAGGAAAAACTTCGGTTAGAGACGGGCGATGGCACTGCAGCCTGCTCACGAATCGCACGCGAGATGCGGCTGTTAAAAAAATCCGCATACGGCGGTTCTTCGGAAGCGGGAATGGCGGCGGCCATCATTTCCCGGTGACGCCTGATTTCAGTGCGCGCTGCGAAATGCTGCGGCTGGTTGGAAACCCATACCTCGAAGGCAGCGAGTTCCTCACCATGCAGTTCATCGTCCAGCCACAAGGCCAGCTTGGTTTCATCGGGATTCGTATTCATCTTTGAGCAATCCTTGGAGTTTCTGGCGGGCATAATACAGGCGGCTCATCACGGTGCCGAGTGAGCATTCCATCACATCGGCGATTTCCTTGTATGAGAGTCCCTGCACATCTTTAAGGAGGACCACCTCGCGGTGATCTGCGGAAAGCTTGCCGAGCGCGGCTTCGATCTTCGCGCGCAATTCGCCGAAGGCCATCGTTTCATCCGGCGACTCGCCGCCCGAGGGTGTGGTGAACGAGGATGAGTCGATCCGTTCGCGCTCGAAAATCTCGTCATTGAGTTCGCCCGCGCTCTCGATCTTGCGGCGGCGCGTCCAATCATAGACGGCGTTGTGGGCGATCCGATAGATCCACGTCGAGAAGCGCGCCCTCGCCTCGAAGCGTGGCAGTGCATTCCATGCCTTGATGAAGACCTCTTGGGAAAGATCCCACGCGTCGGCTTCTTGGTGAATCATGTTGCGGATCATGGCGAAAATTCTTCCTCGATGGCGGGTGACAAGCTCGTCATAGGCACCGAAGTCCCCCTGCTGAGCCCGCGCGACCAGCCGGAAATCATCGTCCGGATCCTCAGATGAAGTGCCCGAGCCGATGGAACCGACAGGTTCCCGCGCGGACTTCGACGGCTCTTCGCTGGATCTATTCATCATTCACAGGGAAAACCTGCCGGACACCCGCCGACAACACCGCCAGACTGATCGTTGCCGCCCCTCCGCGCAACCCGGAATCTCGCCGGTTCTTTCAAGGAGCAGCCTCGGCCTGTGGCTCACCTTCATCGCTCAACAACCAGCGCAATGCCTTTGTTTGCACCGATGGCGGGGCCAATTGGTGACCGCCTTCAAATGCGTGAATGCTGATGACTGAACCGGCTTTTCGCAGAATCGCAGAGTCAGGAGCAATTCGGCTGTGCGGCCCGAAATCCTTGTCCCCATTCACCATCGCCACCCGCAGCTTCGGATAGTCGAGATCATGATATTTTTCATCACCCAGCCAACCACCGCATGCTAGAATGCCCGCCCATGGCCGCTTGACCTGCGCCGAGTAATGATAGGCGCGCCAAGCGCCTCCAGACATACCGCCCATGAAGATGCGCTTCTCATCATGGGGAACCGCCGCCTCGATTTGTGGCAGGAGTTCAGTGAAACATTCCAGCATCAGAGCTTCCCTTTTTGGATCGTCATCCGTGTTCTTGTAGTAGTCGAGGGACACCAACGTGATCCCGAGCGCAGCCGCAGCCTCTACGTATCGATAAATTGTCCGCTGCCCGTTGCCGCCGGGATGGAAAAGGATGAGCATCGGCAGCTTCTTCGCGTCCGCAGCGACAGGTGGATGATAAACTGCGTATTCCGTCCTGAATCTGCCGGTTCCCAAATGCGTGGTGATTTTTCCTCCGAGCTTCGCAAGCAGCGCTCTCGCCTCTTCGTCCTGCTCCACCCATTGCAGCACCCATGCGCGGTCGATGGCGGAAAGTTCCTCATCGCTGTATCTCACTTCCCGTTCATCAGCGAGTCTCAGAGTCACCTGCTTTTCCGACTCGTTGTAGGAAACGATTTCCGCCTGTTTCTTCTCGCCGGTCGCCAGCGTCCAGTTGCGCATCTGGTCGTTCGCACTCGCGATGTTTAACAATCCACAGAAGACGAAAGGAAGAAGGTGAAGTTTCATGGTGATGCCGCATCATCTGTAACTAACGGAAGCTGGCAAGGATCGAAAGCTGCAGTGGGAGTAGCAATCCACAACCTCCCGCCGCTGCGGCGGAGGCGCTGGCCGCCGGGTAGATTCACGGATGGTGCAGCTGTCGGCTCCAGCAGTTCCAGCGCACGATCCAGCAATGCGCGGTCGATGGATGGGATACCGGCATTCACCAGATAATCGCGGATCGCTGTGCGTTGCAGGACTTGCGGCAGCTTTCGCAAAGCAGGCAGGTGCAGACGGCCCTGCGGATCGAGCAACCGCGCCTCCGCCAGCAGCCCGCGTTCCATCTCTTCGTGTTCGCGTGAGTCCTCTGCGGCACGCACGAATGGCATCACCGCATCCCGCCCTGTGAGTTCCGCGAGCAGCGGGAAAACTTCCGCCCGCAGGCGGTTGCGCAATGCCACGGGCTGTTGATTGCTCGCGTCCTCCCGCCACGGCAGACCGCGCTCCTTAAGCCACGCCACTAGCGCCGCGTGGCGCAGTCCTAACAATGGCCGGATCAGCCGCAGCATCCTACCAGCCACCGCGATCTCCTGCTCATCACGCATCCCCTTCATGCCATGCGAGCCGCGCAACAGATTCCACAGCACCGTTTCCGCCTGATCATCCGCATGATGAGCCAGCAGCACTTTGTTGCAGCGGTGTTGCTTCGCACATTCAGCGAAAAATTCATGCCGTACGTGTCTCGCCGCCGTCTCCATCGACTCCCCGCATTCCTTCATCCGTTTTCTAACATCCACGCGCCCGATCTCCACTTTGTAACCGAGTCTTGTCGCCAATCGTTCCACAAACCGCGCGTCCTCTGTAGAAGCCCGCCCGCGCAACCGGTGATCCAGATGACAAACGATCAGGTTGCTAAAACCCGCCTCCGCCAGCAAATGCAGCAGCGCCACCGAGTCCGCACCGCCGGACACAGCCACCAGCAGGCGAACCTTCCGGGACGCATCTTTCAGCCAGGGAATTTCAAGCATCATCGCCATGGCGGCACTCTGCCGAACAGCCCGCTCCCGCGCAATACCCTTCCCGGCCCAGAGAGCAGCACGGGGGCAACATTTCAGAAATTGACCCTTGGCAGTTGTCGCCGGGAGGTCTTATTTTTCCACTTGCTATGAAAACCAACACTACTCCCCGGCACATGGTTCCATGCACGCCCCCCGCAGCCTTTGAAGCCATGCGCTTCGTCGGCTTCATCAGGTTCATGCTCATCGCAGCATGCGCATCATTAGTCTCCCTCAGCCCGGTCCGTGCGGCCGGTGCCGATGGCGAATACAAGTTCGTGACCGCTTCCGGCTCCGCCACCGTAGCCGGTGAAACCGTGGAACTCGATGATGAGATTCTGCAGCAGCTCGGCGGACTCCAGAATGGCAAGATCGTCATCAAGAACAACAAGCTCCAACTCAATCGCAAGGCCGCGCAGAAACTCATCAACCAGCTCGCGGAGGAATTCGGAATCACCGTCGAAACCACCATCACCGGCCCCACCCACGTGACACTCAAGAAGAGCGGCAAGGCCTACACCGGCTCCACCACCAAACCGCTGGTGCTCGAATTCTCCGCAGTCTTCGAGGGCCAGCAAATCTCCGGCAACATCAAGACGTTCTTCGATGTGAAGGTGAAGGGTAAAAACCTCACCCTGAACGTGGATGTCAGCGGCACCGCGCTCGGCGGTAATCTCAGCGGTGACATCACCGTGAAGTGCAAGAAGTGAGCGGCTGAAATCCGGCCATAAAAAAAGCCACCACTCAGAAACGAGTGGTGGCCCGAGCCGGATTCGAACCAGCGACACGCGAATTTTCAATCCGCTGCTCTACCAACTGAGCTATCGGGCCTCACTTGAGACCGCCCTTGCAGGCGGGGCGGAAGTAAGAGCGGGGCCGCGAACTTTGACAACCGGAAAATCCCGGATTGTGAGATTTCACACGGCGGATTTTTCAAAGTTCTTAAAAACGAAGAAGAGGACCACGGATAAACCCGTATTTACACGGATAAGAACGCGTTGCGAATCCATTTTTCACGCCGCAGGCGCATTCGTGAGAATGCGATCTTCCTTCTCCCGGCATCCACCATCCTCGTTCTAACGAACGAGCCCGCGTTCCAAAAAACTCACATCCCCTGCCCTGCCTTCGCGATGGCGGCGGGATAGAGGCGGTGCTCGGCTAACTGGATGCGGGCATGTAAGGTTTCGGCGGTATCGCCGGGAAGGACGGGCACGGTTTCCTGAAGAATGACGGGGCCGGTGTCCATGCCTTCATCCACGTAGTGAACTGTGCAGCCGGTTTCGGATACACCGGCATCGAGAGCCTGCTTCCACGATTCCAGTCCGGGAAACGCAGGTAGCAGCGCGGGGTGGATGTTGAGGATGCGGCTCGGATAAGCATCTAACAGCGGACGTTTCACCAGTCTCAGAAAACCGGCGAGACAAACGAGATCAACACCGGCTTCTTTGAGATGCTCGGCGGTTTCCTGCTGTGTTTCATCGGGAAACTTGGTCTTGAAGCCACGGCAGTCGATGAGCGCGGTGGCGATGCCACGCTTGCGGGCGCGTTCGAGGATGTAGGCGTCCGGGTTGTCCGAGAGCACGATGGAAATCCTGGCATCCAGCGTGCCGGCGTCGATCGCATCGAGGATCGCCTGCATGTTGGATCCGGAACCTGAACCGAGAATGCCGAGCACCATGCGCTTGATGTAGGCGATGGGAATCGGCTGCCAAGCGAAATGACAATGCTGCGGTATCAAACGTCATTGGATTTACCGCAAAGCCGCAAAGGTCGCAAAGGGACGCAGAGATTGAATGAATGGGAAGATGGCGGCTTTTCACGGATGGCTTTCCATTTCATCACTCCATTTTCATGATCCTTTGCGTTCCTCAGCGGCCTTTGCGGCTTTGCGGTGAAAATTTGCGTCAGCCCTGAGTGAAATGAACGCGCTTGATGTTCGCCACCTCACTTGGCGCTTGGAACCGGCGCGGCGCAACGCTATCAGATCACCCATGCACGACACACGCATCGACGCCCTCGCCCGCCAACTGGTCCGTTACTCCACCGCGCTCAAGAAGGGCGAGAAAGTCCTCATTGATCTGCACGATGTGCCAGACTCCATCGGTATCGCGTTGATCCGTGAGGCCCGTGCGAAGGGTGCGCAGCCATTCATCCGCGTGCATCAAAGCCGCCTCACCCGCGAGATGCTCAGTGGCGCGGAGGACTCTCAGTACCAAGCCATCGCCAAGCATCTGCTGACGGAGATGAAGGACATGGACGCCTACATCGCCATTCGCGGCGGACTCAACATCGCGGAAAACTCCGACGTTCCGGCAGATAAGATGAAGCTCGCGATGAAGCACATGCGCCCGGTGCTGGACCACCGCATCAAGAAGACCAAGTGGTGTGTATTGCGCTGGCCCTCGCCGTCGATGGCGCAGCAGGCGGGTCTCAGCACCGAAGCCTTCGAGGATTTCTACTTCAAGGTCTGCCTGTTGGATTACAAGGCGCTGGTTCCCGCGATGAACGCGCTGAAGAAGCTCATGGACAAGACCGACAAGGTCCACATCACAGGCCCCGGCACCGATCTGCGTTTTTCGATCAAGGGCATCCCCACGCTTATCTCTGCGGGAAACTACAACGTGCCAGACGGCGAGGTCTTCACTTCACCCGTCCGGGATTCCGTGGAAGGCCACATTTCCTACAACGCGCCGACGATCTATCAGGGCATCCCCTTCGACTCGATACGCCTCGAATTTTCCAAAGGAAAAATCATCAAGGCCGAGGCCGGCGGCAAAACCAAGGAACTCAATAAGATCCTCGATAGCGACGAAGGCGCTCGCTACATCGGCGAGTTCGCATTCGGCCTCCACCCGCATATCCTGCAGCCGATGCGCGACATCCTCTTCGATGAGAAGATCGCTGGCTCATTCCACTTCACGCCAGGTCAGGCTTACGAGGACGCGGACAATGGCAACCGCTCGCAGGTTCACTGGGACATGGTCAGCATCCAGCGCAAGGACTGGGGCGGCGGTGAGATCCGCTTCGATGGCAAGCTGATCCGCAAGAACGGAGTCTTCCTTCCGCAGGCGCTTCAGAAACTCAACGGCTGATTTTTTTACACACTCATGAGCACCACCGATCGCATCCAGGAAGACATCAAGACCGCAATGAAGGCGAAGGACAGCCTCGCCCTCAATGCCCTGCGCGCGCTGAAGAGCGCACTCACCAATGCCGCTATCGAAAAGGGCGGACTCGGCACACTGCTGGAGGAATCCGAAGTGCTCGCGATCGTCCGCAAACAGATCAAGCAGCGCAACGACTCAGTGGAGCAGTTTGAAAAAGCAGGCCGCGCGGAACTCGCCGCTTCGGAGACTGCGGAGATCGAAATTCTCAATCGCTACCTGCCCGCCGCGCTTGGTGAGGAAGAGTTGCATGCCATTGTTGAAAAAGCCGTGGCCGAAACCGCTGCCACCGGCAAGGCGGACATGGGCAAGGTGATGAAACGTTGCCAAGAACTCGCAGAAGGCCGCGCCGACGGCAAACTTCTATCAGCCGCAGTGATGAAGCGGCTTTCCTGAATCGTGCAAAGATACCGGGGCGCGGACTCGATATCCCGCGCTCCGATTTTACACTTATGCGCGGAAAACCATGGCAGGTTCGTAGAGGCTGAGGCGGATGATGCCCATAAGCGCGGCGATCATGCAGATAAACTGGATGACTCCGAAGGCGACGACGGGAATCTGCCATGGCATGACGAAGGGCGGCTGCTGGTTCTGGATCGCGCCATAGGCGAAGGCGGAGGTGGCTAGCAGGCCAATGCCGAAGCCGACGATGCCTGCGACCGAAGACTGGATGAGAAGCATGATGCTGAGGCGGAAGTTGGACATGCCCATGGCTTTGAGCGCACCGAGGTGTTTGAGATTATCCAGCACGAATGCATAGAAAGTCTGGCAGGCAATAGCGATGCCGACGATGAAGCCGATGAAGACGGTGGTGCCGAAGGAAATGGGGATGCCGGTGTTTTTTACATACCACCAGACGGTGGAGTTGTTGAAGTCGTTGGGGTTTCCACCGAAGCCTTCGTTCACATAAGCGCGTAGGCCGGTACGGCGGGTGATTTCCGCCGCGGCCTCGGCGGGAGTCATGCCTTCGATGGGCGCAGCGATGACAGCGGAGAGCATCTTGCGCGAGGCCGGTGTGTATTGCAGTGCGCGTTCGTAAGTGGTCCACAGATACGGGCCACCAGTGAACGAGCGCATCGCCTTGCAGATGCCGACTACGCGGGCTTCGATGTCGTTAATCTCGAAACGATCGCCAACCTTGATCGGATTCTTGGGGTCGTCCGCGAGGCGGGTGGTGGCGAGTTGGTCGATGACGACGGTGTTAGGGAGGCGCAGGTCTTCGAGATTTCCCTCCACCATGCGGACGGGGCCGCCGGCGAGCGAGGCCGCGTCGATGCCGATAAGCTGCACGGTCTTGAAACTGCCACTTTCGAGGCGCACGCGCTGGATTCCGGAGTAGAGTGGCATCGCCCACTTCACTGCGGAAACGGAGCGCACGCGCGAAACATCAGTGTCGCGCAGCGGGTTGATCTCGTTGACTTGCTCGACGCGCTCCTCGACGACGAAGATCGGCGCGCCGACGTTTTTCAAAGTGGAAGTGGTCCACATCATCAAGCCGCAGAAGACGGAAGCTTGCTCGACCATGAGGAAGGTTGCGAAAAACAAACCGGCCACCAGCATGAGGTATTTGGCGGTATCGCCGAAGAGCATTTTGAGTGCGAGACCGATCATGCGGAAGGAGAAGGAGAGGTGGCGTTTGCGCCGCAGAGTAGCAGCGAATGGGCCATGTGCAACCCGTGACGTGGGGTGGGTCATAAGAGAGGCAGGGATGGTCTGGAGCTTTGGACTGCGGCGGGCATCGCCGCTTTGGCGGTGGAGTCTGATTTTGCTTCGCGGCTTGTTCCAATCACCAAGACTTCCCGCGTCGTTGCTTGCGTGGGATGTTCATGCTTCCGGGGAAAACGCACTCGTCGCCCTCAAAGCGGCAATGCTTGCCGCAGTCCAGGATTTTTGGTTTCCGGGCGGATGGATTGTGGTGATAGGCTGCGCCATGCGATCGTTGAGCAGGTGGTTGATATCGGAGGAAACGGAGCAGCCATTTTTCCGTTGTGTGAGCTGCCGGCTGCCGCTGTTGGAAATCGACGCGCCGTGGCTGGTGAACAAGGATTACTTCCGTGGCGAATGCGTATTGGAGTATGCGATCTGCCAGCCGTGCAGAGGGAAGATTTCCGCAAAGGTTCCAGAGGCGACGAAGGCTGCGGTGAGGACTTTTCTCGAAGCGGAAATCAACTGGCCGCTGCGTCTTGCGGAGCACCTCGGACATGGCGGTGAGGAGCTGAGATTCGGGCGCTGCATCGCGTGCCTGAATCCGCGCGGCGAGATAGAGGGCTTCGCGATTTCCGCGTTGTTCGATGCGGAGGGGTATCTTGTGGAAGGGCCGCTGCCGCTGCTGATGTGCAAGGACTGCTATGGCCGGATGACTTCGCTGCTATGCGATACGAGCCGGGCGATCTGGCGCGGATTCCTCAGTGAAAACTTCGAGGAACCATTCGATCCGGACAGTTTGGGCGACCTCGGGATTTTCTGATAGATCGTACTCAACCGAGTGCGAGAGCTTCTTCAAAGGCGGCCTTGATCGTATCGAGCGGTTCGATGCCGCAGGAGACACGCAGCAGGTTGGCAGGCACGCCGCAGGCTTCCGCCCATTCGAGTTCCTGATAGTGGGCGAGCATCACATACGGGCAGACGAGGGTGAAGGTGGTGCCGAAACTCGGTCCCTTGCTGAGGCGCAGCGCGTCATAGACTTTGGGCGTTTTTTTCGGAGCCTTGAGGACGAATGACATTAGTCCGCCGTAGCCGCCGTTTTTGCGACGGAGGGCATCGTAGTTCTCGCGGTTCACGAGCGAGGGATGCCAGACTTGGGCGACGGCGGGGTGCTCGGCAAGCCAGGCGGCGAGTGCGGTGCCGTTGGCGTTCACGGCCTTCATGCGTTTAGCGTAGCCCTTGATGTTAGAGAGCAGGACTTCGGCATCGGCCACATAAAGCGGCGCGCACTCGGCGGCGTCCTCGGCGAGGGTGGCGGCGAGCGTTGCCGCGAGCGGGGATTCCGCTCTAACAGCCGCCATGCCTGCCATCACATCGCCTTCGCCGGAAATCCATTTCGTGAGGCTACCGGTGACGACATCAGCGAAACGCAGCGCGTCCACATTAAAGGGACCGGCTGCGGAATCGTCCACGACGAGCGGCGTATTGCCTTCCGCACAGGCTTCCGCGACGCGTTCCAAATCCACGGTGCGCAGCAGCGGATTGCTGGGAAGCTCGGTGAAAACTCCTGCGAACTCGCCTTGGCGGATGCGTTGGAGCGCCTCATCGAAGGATTCGCCCGAGGCCTCGTTCAGATAGACCACGCCATGGCCGAAGAGTTCTTGGACCTTGAGGCAATCGACATAAGGAAACTCTAACTGCAGCGTTTTCTTGCCCTTCTGTAGGCCGGGCAGGGCACGCAGCACGGAATTGACGGCAGCCATGCCGCTCGCAAAAACAAAAGTGTTCTCCGCAGTGGAGCCGGTGAATTTCGTGAGCGCTCTGGCCACCAAGTGGGACTTCGATCCTTCGCGCGGATTGCCATCGAGGAAATCTTGTGCCTGGCGGCTACTCACCACTTCTCCAGAAAAGCGCCAGTAGGCATTCGCCTCCGCCTTGGCCTTCGCGGGGACGATGAGCACTTGCAGTCCGTGATAACTCGTGATGCGCACGGCGGTCTCCGCCTTACGCTCGACCCAGCGGTGCGCGCGTTGCACTGCGGCACGCGTCGGCAACACGATGATCTCCTCGTTTTCACCAGCGACTTCGGACTTCGCGTTGTCGAAGAGGCGCTCGACGGTCGGGTGTTTGAAAAACCTGGGGTAGCCAGCACGCAGACGTTTGAGGATTTTTTCGCGTCCTTCCTCGTAACCGATGATCGAGTCCCATGTCGGCAAGCAGACTGAGCACGCGTGTGGAGAATCCGGGAGCGGTCGCCCCAGATCCTTTTCCTGCCATGCCGGATTGGCTGATAGGTCACGCTTCACGCCCCCTCCATGCCTCGCCCGCCGGGTTAGGGCAAGCCGGATCAACCTCCTGCCGGCAACTTAATCGCGGGGGTGGAAAAGCTGGGCGCATCCTCTGGTCAGGCAGCGTAAAGGATTGATTCCTGAATGAAATGAACGACTCCACCTTTTCAAGGAAGCACCTTGAGCCGTGCGAATTTGGCCGCGCTGGAAGACAGTCGGAGGGTGAGGGCGATCGTTGGAAGTTTCAATTTGGCGGAATCTGGATTTCCCCCCGGCATTGTTGAAGTTGGCGAGTCTGCGGAAACCTGATCCATTAGTCCCATGAAGCGCAGAAATTTCCTGTCCACCACGGCTGGGACGCTGGCCGCCAGCACCGTTTTTCCATCCTTCGCAATCGGTAAGCCCGGCAAGTCCGCCAACAGTAAGCTGAACATCGCCTTCATCGGCTCCGGCGGCTGGATCGCAAAACAGCCCTACGAACAGGGATGCAAAGACGAAAACCTCGTCGCGTTCTGCGATGTGGACCGCAATCTCAGCGCGGAAAACATGAAGAACTGGCGCACGGACCAGCCGTTCTTCGATGACTTCCGCGTGATGCTCGACAAGATGCACAAGGACATCGACGCGGTAGTTGTTTCCACGCCGGATCACACGCACTTCGCAGCCACGCTCATGGCGATGGAGCGCGGCATCCACGTCTATACCCAGAAGCCGCTCACCCATAACATCTGGCAATGCCGCACGCTGGTGAAGGCAAAGGAACGCTACAAGGTGATCACGCAGATGGGAAACCAAGGCCACGCCGGTGACGGCATCCGCCAATCAGTCGAAGCCATCCGCGCGGGTCTCATCGGCGAAGTGAGCGAGGTCTTCGCGCGCAACGAAGGGCCGGAAATGGGCAACGCTCATTTCGCCAATCCATCCATCATGCCGCCGCCATCATCGCCGGTGCCCGATGGACTTGCATGGGATCTATGGCTCGGCCCTGCGGCAAAACGTGACTTCTACGCCGACTACCTTCCCAAGAAATGGCGGGCGTTTTACGACTTCGGCCTCGGTATGTTAGGCGACTTCGGTTGCCACACACTCGACACGCCGGTGTGGGCGCTCGATCTCGATGCGCCCACGCTCGTCGAGTGCGTGCGACGCGAGAAATCGCTTGATGGCGTGATTCCCACCGCCAGCCACATCAAATTTCATTTTCCCGCCAAAGGTGATCGCGGGCCAGTGGTGCTCAACTGGTTCGATGGACCGCAGAACTGGAGCAAGGTCGGCCGCATCGACAAATTTGGAGCGGAGCACGCCGCCCATCTCGGCAGAGCCTGCTGGATGGTCGGCAGCAAAGGTCTGTTAGGCTGTGGCACCCACGCCGGAGCGCCGCTCATCCTGCCGAATGAAGTGCGCGATGAATGGAAAAAAAATCCACCCGCAGCGACCATCCCACGCGTCGCGGGCGGCCCCTTCCGCGAGTGGATGCGCACCATCAAGGCCGAGGGCCCGGAACCCGGATCAAACTTCACCTACTCCGCGAAACTCACCGAGATCATCCTGTTAGGAGTGCTCGCCCAATGCTTCAACACCCGCATCGAGTGGGACGCCAAAGCCGCCCGCATCACCAACCACCCGGAGCTGGACGCCTTCATCAAGGAGCCCGCGCGCGAAGGCTGGCTGTTTGGAGAGAGTTTGTGATTTTGGGGGGGCATGAGCTTAGACTTCCAGAATCTCGTTAATGTGTAGGCAGAAGGAACACACCATGGCAAACGCACGCCCAACACGCACGCCCAACACGCGTGAACGAAACGCGGGCCACGAGTGGCTCCGAGCATGTTTGGAATTGCAGGGCTAGCCGCTAAGCTTCACGATCATTTCCAATGACCAAGACCGCTTTCGAGAAAGTTCTCAAAGAGCTTGCCGCCACCCTGTCCAGCCATGTGAGCACGAAGGATGGTCAATGGGCGGTGAAGGCTTCATTGATGCGTATCGGAATGTCTACACGATTTCCAGTGACACGAAAATCGTTTCTAAAATCCTTGAGATTCACCTATTCCCACAGTTGCTCGCATTCGCTGGAAAGCACGGTTTCGCGGTGGTTCTTGCTGAACATCAAAATTACTACCCCGACATTTCATTCGTTTTGAAGAAGGATGAATCGGTGAAATTTGCCGTCGATTTCAAGACGACTTACCGCAATCCGGACAAGCCATGGCTTTGCAACGGGTTCACACTTGGAAGTCATGGAAAATATTTTGAAGACCGCACCTGCAAGAAGAACATCCAATTCCCCTACGGCAGCTATGCCGGGCATTTTTGCCTTGGGATCATCTACGACCGGGCGGAAGGTGCGACCATTGACGAGACGAAATGCACGCCGGTTGAGCAGATGCATTCGATTACTTCGGTGATTTCAAACATCCAGTTTTTCGTGGTTGAAAAGTGGAAGATTGCTTCGGACAAAGCAGGCTCAGGAAACACGGCCAATATCGGTTCCATCAAGAAGATCGACGCTATCATTGCCGGTGCTGGCGTCTTCTCGAAACTAGGTGAGAAGTGGTTCGATGATTACTGGATGAATGTCGGCAAAATCACCACGATGGACGCCAAAGGAAAAACTACAAAAATCAACACCCTTGAGGAGTTCGTGAAATACCGG
>JANMLQ010000129.1:0-1885 GCA_031372635.1 Akkermansiaceae bacterium
CCGGCGGGCCCAACAACGAGCAGGGATTCCTGTTCGGCGGCAATGGTACCTTCAACGGGGTAAACTCCGCCACCATTTATGAAATTCCGATGGCACCGCTTCAGTCCATCGCCCAGCTCCGCCACGCCAATGGCGGCAGCATCGGCAGCGTGCCCTATGTGACTTACACGGTCGGTGAGTCCCGCGCGCATCCGGCACTTCCATCCAATGCCGCGTTCTTCAAACCGAATTCATCGAAAACCGTCCTCGACCATTCATGGCTGGCCAATGACCGGCTGTGGGATGGATACTGGTTCTCCACCTTGTCCACGCTTCAGGGCGCAGCTTACACGAGCGCTTCCTCGATGACGCAGAAAAATTTGGCCGATCAATTTTTCGCCAACACCAGAAGTCTGCCAAACAAGCGCAACATCGCCTACCTGCCACCCGGCAAGTCCGCGACGGATGCCAGCACTGCCGCCCTGACTTCCGGCGGCAAAAAATCCGCAGCCCACATCATGACGCAAGGCGGCTTCAACGTGAACAGCACCTCGGTGCCCGCGTGGATCGCCGTGCTTTCTGGACTTTCTGTGAGTGATATCCCGCTTGCCACCGGCGCGAGCGAGAAATCCACCGGAGTTCCCTTCCTGCGCGTCCGGCGCCCCGCCGCCGCCAGTAGCACCTTTACCGCCAGGGAGAAACTTTGGAACGGCTACCGGTCACTCACGCCGGATGAAGTCAAAAAACTTGCGAAAGAGATCGTGGCGGAAATCAGAACCCGCGGACCGTTCCTCTCCATGTCCGAGTTCGTGAACCGGCGCCTCGGAAATGCCGGTGGCTTATCGAACGCAGGCGCGATTCAAGCCGCCTTGGACCGATCCAATGTGAATGCGAACATGGCGTCCAATGCCCGCGCCATCGCGCCCGCCGAAGTCGCCGGGTACGGTTGGAAGAACAGCGAGGCCGTGACTGGGAATACCGGCGCCGGCGCTCCCGGCGAAGTCACTCAGGGCGACGTGCTGTCCGCCATCGGCTCGTTCGTCTCCGTCCGCTCTGACACCTTCCGCATTCGCAGCTATGGCGATGCCCGCGACGCCACAGGCAAGATCACGGCACGCGCGCACTGCGAGGCCATCGTCCAGCGCATTCCCGAGTATCTCGATCCCGTGGAAAGCGCGGATGCAATTCCGCTGGGGCCGGCCAACCTGCTTTTCGGCCGCCAGTTCAAGATCGTCTCGTTCCGCTGGCTGAATCCAACAGAGATATGAAATTACTTCCCTCATTCCCAAACCGACACTCCTTGAAAAAAGCAGCTTTTATTGTATCGGCCATTTTCTCGCTCGCGGCTCTTTCGCACGCCGGGGAGGAACGCAAAATCGAATTCCGCACCTTGTGTCTTGAGCAAGTCGGCGGCATCGAAAAGGTCGTCATCCCCAACGGAGATGGTGGGAAGAGCCCAGAGATCCCGCTCTATACGGATATTTCGCCGGTGGTGAAAGGGGTGTTCAAAACCAACGAGGCTGCTTTTTTCATCGAGAAGGCCGGCCCGGATGGGAAACCCGTGCTGGAACTGGCGGGCAAGGCTTCCATCGGGAAGTCCGACCGACAACTGTTTCTGTTCCTGCCGGGCGAAAAAGGCGAAGGCAAACCGACCTATCAGGTGCGGAGCTTCGACGATGACACCCGCACCTTCGGCATGGGCTACATCCGCGCGATCAATCTGGCCCCGGTGCCGGTGCGATACGTCATTTCCGGAGCGACCACACCCGAAATCCCGCCCGGAAAATACGCCCAGTTCCCCCATTCGAAGCGGGTCAATGACTACAACATGTATCCCGTCGTGGTTGAGTTTCGAAGTGCGACGGGGGAATGGGTCAAAGGCCAGTCGGTCAGTTGGAAAGCCACC
>JANMLQ010000141.1:0-5035 GCA_031372635.1 Akkermansiaceae bacterium
GTGTGGAGAAGAATCGCGTCCTGTAGGGACGCTTCATGCTGGCTACGGTTTGTCGGTGCGCAATCCGCATGAGGTGTCCTGACAGGACACGGGATGGTGGATCACTGTAACCCCGGCACTTTCGTGCCGGGCTGGTATGAACCGTCCCGTTGGGACGAAGAGGCAAGCACCTGAATAGTTACAAATGAGGAATGAACTCAGAAGATCATCTGAGAAAAGCCGTCATTAAGCCTACACCGTCTTCTCTGCGTCCCTTTGCGACCTTTGCGGCTTTGCGGTAGATCCAGTGTTTTTTGATGCGTCAGCCCTGACATAATCATGGCGGCGGGGAAACGATCATGTCACTCTCGCCGCCAGATTCCTTCCACTGTGGCCGCCGCATCGTTTCCCACCGACCCGCCCAAGGGCATAGCACTGTTTGACCTCGATGGCACTTTGCTCGCCTGGGACTGCCAGTTGCTGTTCCGCCATCATGTGCTGCGGCGCGAGCCATGGCGCGGGATTTTCCTGCCGGTGTTCCTCGCCTTTCTACCGCTGGCCCCGTTGCTGGGTGCGGCCGGGATGAAGCGCGTTTTCCTGAGCTATCTCTGGCTCATGGACGCGGAATCTCTAACACGTCACTCACGCGAGTTCGCGGCGTCCGTCATGCCCGCCATCTATCAGGAACTCCGCGCAAAACTCGAACGCCACCGCGCCGACGGCCACTACCTCATTCTCGCCTCCGCCAGCCCCGAGTTCTACGTGCGGGAAATCGGTCGTGAACTCGGCTTCCACCTCACCCTCGGCACGCCCGTGGAAACCGGCCCGTTTTTCCCCGATCTCGAAAACCACAAGGGCCACGCCAAAGTCCAGCGACTCCGCGCCTTGCTGCCAGCCGCTTGGTTTGAAAACGACAAGCTCGCCCGCTGCCACGGCTACACCGACAGCCGCGCGGACCTGCCCATGCTCACACTTTGCCAGAGCGCCACCGTCGTGAACCCCTCCCCCGACCTCGCCACACTCGCGGAAAACTCTGGCTGGGAAATCATCCTGCCATCACGCCCATGGAAAACCCGCGCGGGTCACGCCCTGCGCGTGCTCGCCCTGCTCACCGGCCTTGGCCGCGATCCCGGCGGCCTCACAGCTCGATCCGGAAAAAATCCCGCATCACCTCGCGATACACGTCGCGCTTGAAATCCGGCAGCCAATCCAGATCGAACTCCTCCGGCAAAATCCACCGGTATGCGCGGAACTCCCGCGGCTTCTGATTCACATCCACCGGCGGCGCATCTGCCTTCAGTCGGCATAGGAAATACGTCTGCTCTTGGCCGTGATTGCCGTGTTTGATCAGCTTCTTACCCCGCACGTCTTGCGGATAAAGATAGCGGTAGCCCTCGCGTTGCCGGACCACCTCATAATGCTGCGGCAGCAGGCCCACCTCCTCACGCACTTCACGGAAAAGCGCCTGCTCCAGCGTTTCCCCCGCATCCACTCCGCCTTGCGGAAACTGCCAGGCTCCGGGCACGGTCGAGCGCTCGCAAATCAGCAGACAGCCCGCCGGATTCACCATCAGCGCCGCGACGTTGGGCCGGTATCGAACCATGCCCCCAATCTGCATTTCCCTCCCCATCTGACAATCCTTAACTTTCCCGTAGCAAGCAAGACTCGCGCTGGTCAACCGCCACAGAAGCTGCAATCGTTTCAACATGTTCAAGAAAACCACACTCGCCCTCGCGGTGATTCTTCTCACCGGCACCGCCACACTTCACTCCCAGGCTCCAAGACCCGCCAACCCGGAATCCGAGCCCGCCAAGGAGGAAAACAAAAACGACGTCCTCTCGCACAATCGTTTCTGGCAAGCCAACGTCGGCGGCGGAAACTACATGGTCGCGCTTGAGCGCATCTCCGCCATCAGCCGTCATAAGTATCTGTTAGACGGCACCGTCATCGTCGATGAAGTCACCGTCGATGCACTCGGCCAAGCGCTCGCCCGCTTCTACTTCCTCACCCCCGTCACCGACGCCGTCACCGGCAATGCCGCAGGCAACGCCGCCTCCCGAGTCGTTGATCGCGCTCGCGAACTTGTGGACAAAACCGCCGCCGAAGCCGGCACTGACATCCACAACATGGTCATCAAAAAATTCCCAGAGACCACCCACGCCCACACCATCGAATACCGAGTGCAATCCGCCGAAGAGCTAGGCGGCCTCTACAACAGCGTACGCACCGCCTGGGAAACCGGCCGCGGCAGGAAATTCACTATCAAGTAAGTGAGCTTGGCTGGGACAGCCTGTCCCGGCTCTTCTCATCCCCTCACTTCTCCATCCACTTTTTCCATGCGGCTTCGGCTGCGGGCGTGCGGAGATTTCAGTGTTCAGTGCGGTGGATCGGCGTTAGGCCAGTGGCAGCCGCATGCGTCTGAAACTCACCCTTGCCTACGATGGCCGCCCCTACAACGGCTGGCAGTCGCAAGCCTGTGGCAATACGGTGCAGGACTTCATCCACCGCGCGATGGAAGAGGTGGCAAAACGACCGGTGCGCATTCATGGTTCCGGTCGCACGGATACCGGCGTGCATGCGCTGGGCCAGACCGCGCACTTCGATGCGCCGCCGGAGTTGACGATGAATGCCTACAACTGGGTGCCCGCGCTCAACACCAAGCTACCCGCCACCATCCGCATCATGGCTTGCGAGGAAGCCGCGCCGGATTTTCACAGCCGCTTCTCCGCCATCGGCAAAATTTATCACTACGACCTCTGCACCGATCCCGTGCTGCCGCCGTTGAAAGCTGGCCTCGCTTGGCATCTGCCGCGCTTGTTAGACGCCGCCGCATTGCAAGAGGCGCTCGGACTCTTCATCGGCCGTCATGATTTTCACGCCTTCGCAGCCTATCGAGGAAACGAAGCGCCGGACATGGATTGGCATCGCAGCATCCACCGCGCGGATCTGGAAACTCTAACAGATGGCTACCGCATCACGTTTGTCGGCGATGGTTTCCTCTACAAAATGGTCCGCCTGCTCACCGGTGCTGCCGTCCATGTGGCACAAGGCCGCATGCGCCACGATGATCTCGCCGCCCTGCTCGATCAGCCGCCCGGCCTGCCACTCGGCAAGTCCCCGCACTGCGCTCCGGCGGACGGGCTGTATTTGCGGGAAGTGATTTATTGAAACGTTGCGCCGCTGGAAATCCCGCGCGGATTCCCAATTTGCAACGCCACTCATCCCGTGCCACAAAGCGCTCATGTGGGAAACGATTCAATCGAGTAACATCTGGGGCAGTGTGGGGACGGGTGTGGCGTGGTTGGTCACGGCCTGCCTGCTGATCGCAGGAGTCATTGGCTGTGTGCTGCCGGTATTGCCGGGGCATCTGATCATTCTGATCGCGGCCATCGCGCATCGGCTGATGTTAGGCGCGGAGGGATCGGGGCTGGCGTGGTGGTCGTTCGTGATTCTCGGGGTGTTGATGGCGTTTTCCCAGACGTTGGAAATGCTCAGTGGCGCGGCGGGCACGAAATGGTTCGGCGGCACGCGCTGGGGAGCGCTAGGGGCGGTGGTGGGAGCCATTGTGGGGATGTTTTTTATGCCCTTTGGTCTGCTACTCGGGCCATTGATCGGCGCCTTCGTGTGCGAGATCGGGTTTGCGAAAAAGGAAACGCATGACGCGGCGCGGTCCGGCGTCGGCTCGGTGGTGGGAACGCTGGCGGGCATGGGAATCAAGATCGCCATCGGTGCGGTGATGATCGTGTGGTTCTTTCTGGATGTGTTTTTGGTGGGGTAGCGAATTGGACGGATCTGTCATTTTTCTTGGAAAGAGGGCGTGCAGGGCGCACTTTCCCCTCGCCGCTCCCCGGACGGTCGCAATTTCCGCGCGAGCGGGGGTTGAGGAAAGTCCGGACACCATAGGGCAACGCGCCTCATGAAAGTGGGGGACGGGAACCGCGAGGAACCCGGATGGAAAGTGCAACAGGAAGCATACCGCCGATGGCCTGCAAGGGCACAGGTAAGGATGAAATGGTGGGGTAAGAGCCCACCGCGCCGAGGGTAACCGGAGCGGCACGGCAAACCCCGCGTGGTGCAAGACAGAACAGGGGAAGGGCTGCCCGCCCGTTATAAACTCCGGGTATTAGTCGCACTCCGCGCAAGCGGGGCGCTCCGCTTCGGCGGGGTGAGAGAAATGACCGTCCAGCCCCGCAAGGGGGGGACAGAATCCGGCTTACAGGGGAGCGGCACTCTTCCTGTTAGTTCCTGCGAACGTAGGCTCGTTCGTGAGAACGAGATAGGCCGCTGGGAGATCGCATTCTTACGAATGCGCCTACGTCTTGGTTTCGGATCAGCGGTTGCGGCCGTTTTGTTTCTTGTTGTCGTCGTCCTGTTTCTGGCGCTGTTGCTCACGGCGGGATTCTTCCTGGCGTTGCTGTTGCTGGGCCTGTTCGCGTTGGCGCTCGGCGTTTTCTTGTTGCTGGCGTTGCTGCTGTTGTTCGCGGCGTGATTCTTCCTGTTGCTGTTGTTGGCGTTCTTGCTGGCGCTGGCGATTGGACTCTTCCTGGCGTTGTTGTTGCTGTGCCTGTTCTCGTTGGCGCTGGGCGTTCTCCTGTTGCTGGCGTTGCGCTTGTTCGCGGCGTGCTTCTTCCATCTGCTGCTGTTGGCGTGATTGCTCGCGTTGGCGTTGGGTATTTTCTTGTTGCTGGCGTGCGGCTTGTTCTTGGGCCTGTTGCTGGCGTGCCTGTTCGCGCTGGCGCTGTTGGACTTCTTCCTGTTGGCGGTTGTTATCCTTGGGCGGGTGGATGTTGGGCTTGTCCTGATTATTGCGCGCTTGCTCTTGACGACGCTGGGTTTCCTCGCGTTGGCGTTCGGCGGGTTCCTGTTGTTGTTTGCGCTGGCGTTCGGCTTGTTCCTGATTGCTGCGATTGTTGTCCTTGGGTGGGTGGATGTTAGGCTTGTCCTGATTCGGGCGCATGAGTTCCTGACGACGCTGGGTTTCCACACGCTGACGTTCCGCGAGTTCCTGCTGCTGTTTGCGCAAGCGATCGGCTTGTTCCTGACTGCCACGGTTGTC